>CAVQFR010000011.1:0-82392 GCA_963711845.1 uncultured delta proteobacterium | reverse complement strand
GGGGAGAAAGGTGGCGGTTATCGGCGGCGGCAATGTGGCCATGGATGTCGCCCGGACATTGCTAAGGCTGGGTGCCGAACCAGTGGTGATATACCGGCGCAGTCAAGATGAGATGCCGGCATTTAGGGATGAGGTGGAAAAGGCAAAGGAGGAAGGGATCGAATTTCAGTTCCTGACGCTGCCAACCGAGGCGTCGGAGGCTCACGGCAAGATAACGCTTAAGTGCGTGCGGATGCAACTTGGCTCCCCGGATGCGTCGGGGAGGCCGAAGCCCGTACCGATACCGGGCTCAGACTTCACCTCTACGTTTGATGCAGTGATTAAAGCGATTGGTGAAAAGCCGGATACCTCACTTCTCCCTGCCGAGTTTCGGCAGAAAGCACGTAAAGCGGCGCCTTCAGCGCATCTGCTGGGCAAGAACCTCTTTGCCGGAGGCGACTTTATCACCGGCCCGTCAACGGTCGTCCAGGCAATAGCCTCGGGCAGGGAAGCAGCTCGCCTTATTGAGCTATCGTTTAAAGAGTGCCAACCTTCGGCTAAGCTTGGTAGGACGGATCCGGACTTCAGTAGCCCTTCTTTCGAGCCAGCACCCAGGATCCGGATTCCCGTGTTACCGGCATCCGAGCGCATCAAGAGCATAGACGTAGAGGATACCCCGAGCCTCGGTTTGAGCGAAATCGAAACGGAGGCGAGCCGATGTTTTAATTGCGGATGCTTAGCAGTCAGTCCCTCCGATATCGGCATCGTACTGGTCGCTTTAGACGCAAACATCGTGACAACAAAAAGAACCCTCGATGCTCAGAGTTTCTTCACTGCGAGTGCAACGGGGTCAACAGTGCTTGACGCGGATGAGCTGGTAACCGAAATTCAGATTCCGAAGCCACAGGATGGGGTCCGGCAGAACTACCTGAAATTCACCTTGAGAAGCCCTATCGATTTTGGCATTGTGAGCGTCGCATCCGTTATCGCCCTCGAGGCAGGGATATGCACGGATGCGCGTATTGCCCTCGGGGCTGTGGCCCCGTCGCCTGTAAGGGCAAAGAAAGCCGAGGAAGTTATCAAGGGGAGACCCATCGACCCGAATATCGCCGCGGAGGCAGCCGAGCAGGCAGTCGCGGGCGCAGAGCCCCTCAGCATGAATGCATACAAAATAGAAATCACAAAAACCCTTGTCAAAAGGGCGATCCTGGGCTGATACAACAACTGGGTAGAGGTAACCTCAACCCCCTTTTCTATAGCCCCTTCTGGCTCACAGAATACACCACACAGATGTCCAGGTAACAGATAAGATAGAGTCCCTCTCTCCTTCCGAAGCTTGGAAGAAAGTCTTGAAAAAAGGTCTGAGAACCAGGATAATGGGGTCTGTGAAGGATCAGCCGAAGATCACTGTGGGCATCTTGGATCGTCAGACTGAAGTCGCCGGTCGCTTCGACGGAAATTATCGCGGGGATGAATTCGGCCCTATATCAGGCCGGTTTTCAGCAAAGACAGAGGCGGAGATGATCGTGCTCACCGGCGAGGCCAATCAAGAAATCCGCCGTTCGGCGTCGATCAGGCTCACAGGGCAAGAGGGGTCAGCCTTTTCGCTTTTCAACGTCACCATCGGAAACCGTTTCCACTGGGAGAGGACAGAGGATCAGACCTTTCAGGGTGACCTGATTCTCCGTCTGCGGAAGGACGGAACCATCGTTGCCATCAATAAAATTTCTCTGGAGGATTATCTGACAAGTGTGATCTCCTCGGAGATGTGTGGTGACGCCCCGATGGAATTTTTAAAGACTCACGCGATCTTATCCCGCAGCTGGATTCTGGCAGCGCTTGACCGCAAGAAGAAAAAAAACGAAAGATCCAAGCCGGTCAGCCAAACCGCTAAAAAGCACGGAGAGGTGATACGCTGGTATGACCGGGAGGATCACGAACTCTTTGATGTCTGCGCTGATGACCACTGCCAGCGCTACCAGGGGATCACGAAGATCGAATCCGAACAGGCGGAAGAAGCTGTCCGAGAGACGCGGGGAATCGTCATCACCCATCAGGATGAAATCTGTGATGCCCGATATTCCAAGGCTTGCGGAGGAATCACAGAAGACTTCGACACGGCCTGGGATAACAAAAGGGTCCCCTATCTCAGAAGCATTTCAGACGCATCGGTCCCTCATCGTCCGATCACGACAGAGGAAGAAGCTTCGGCCTGGATTCTTTCGAACCCCGAGGCCTACTGCGGCACAAAGGACGAACGCCTTCTCGAAAAAATCCTTCCTGACTTTGACCGCGAGACAAAAGGTTTTTTTCGCTGGAGGGTTGAAACCTCCCGGACGGAGCTGGAAGAGATCCTGCGGGAAAAATCAGGGTTTGATTTCGGGACCCTCCAAGAGATCGTACCCCTTCACCGTGGGCCCTCAGGACGGATTTCCCGGTTAAGAATCGTTGGCTCGAAAAGAAGCATGGTTGTGGGAAAGGAGCTCGAAATAAGGCGCTGGCTCTCGCGGAGCCATCTTTACAGCAGTGCCTTCATCGTGAAGCTTGATGGAGAGCGATTTATCTTTCATGGGGCCGGCTGGGGACACGGGGTGGGACTCTGCCAGATCGGCGCCGCAGTCATGGCAAACCGGGGATTTTCAGCGGAGGAAATTTTGAGTCATTATTTTCAGGGCGTGAACATAAAGAAGATCTATTAGATAAAGAGAGATGGAATCCTGGAATATGGAATGGTGGAATAATGGGCAAGCGAAAGGAAAGAGAGTGAAAGGTAAGCATGATCTCTTTTTTGAGGCGCGGGTTAAACCTGATAGTATTACCGTTCTTCCATTCTTCCAATCGTACGAGCTATGTCTGACACCAAAACCCCTATCTCGAAATCCCTGGGCATGGGTCCCCTCTTTGTACGTTGCCGAGGGAATCCCGTACGTCATGGCGATGACAGTCTCGGTGGTCCTCTACAAACGCCTCGGCATCTCAAACACGGACATCGCCTTTTACACAAGCTGGCTCTATCTTCCGTGGGTCATCAAACCACTCTGGAGCCCTTTTGTCGAACTCTACAGGACGAAGCGTTACTGGATCCTCCTGATGCAGCTTCTCACCGGGGCGTCTCTTGCATGCATTGCTTTCACCATCCCGGCGGTCCGGTTCTTCCAGTATACCCTTGCCTTCTTCTGGCTGATGGCCTTCAGTTCGGCAACCCACGACACCGCCGCGGACGGTTTTTACATGCTGGGGCTCCCGGAGGCTTTTCAGGCTGCCTTTGTCGGGGTGCGAACGATCTTCTACCGCTTCGCCATGGTTGCGGCCCAGGGGGGGCTCGTCATCTTTGCGGGCCACCTCGAAGGAACCGGTCAGGATATCCCCACAGCCTGGTCCGTCACCTTCTTTTTGACGGCTGGTGTCTTTCTGGCCCTCTTCCTTTATCATTTCTTTGTTCTTCCCTACCCGGCCGCAGACCGTCCGGCGAGCCGCGACCGTTCGAAATCCGTCGCTGGGGAGTTCCTCCGCATCTTCGGCCTCTTTTTCAGGAAGAAGGATATCCTCGGCATTCTTGCTTTCTTTCTCTTTTACCGGCTCGCGGAGACCCAGCTTTTAAAAATCATCGCGCCTTTTCTGCTCGATCCCCGCTCAAAAGGAGGACTGGGGCTCACCACAACGGAGGTGGGAATCATCTACGGCACGGTAGGGGTCATGGCACTCATGCTGGGAGGCCTTCTCGGAGGGTATGCCATTTACAAAAAAGGCCTCAAGTTCTGGATCTGGATCATGGTCTGTGCGATGCATCTGCCGGATCTCGTCTTTGTTTATCTCTCGCAGGCCATGCCTGACAATTTCTATTTGATCAACCTCGCTGTTGCTATGGAGCAATTCGGTTACGGCTTTGGCTTTACGGCCTACACGATGTTTATGATCATGGTGTCGGAGGGGGAGTATAAAACGGTCCACTACGCCATCTCGACGGGAATCATGGCTCTGGGTATGATGGTGCCGGCCATGGCGAGCGGCTGGCTCCAAGAGCAGCTGGGCTATCAAAACTTCTTCCTCTGGGTCATGGCCGCAACGATTCCGGGCTTCATCGTGATAGCGCTGGTGAAAATTGATCCGGAGTTCGGAAAGAAAAAGACGTGAGGAACTATTGAAGGGACGACGATTCAAGACAGCCTTCATTCTGGGCGCCGGACTGGGGACACGTCTTCGCCCTCTGACGGAGCGACTTCCGAAGCCTCTCCTAGAGATCGGAGGACGTCCCATCATCACCTATGCGATGGATCATCTTCTGACCGTCGGCGTAAACCGCTTCATCGTGAACACCCATC
This sequence comes from uncultured delta proteobacterium, assembly GCA_963711845.1. Taxonomy (GTDB): domain Bacteria; phylum Desulfobacterota; class BSN033; order BSN033; family UBA1163; genus CAVQFR01. The sequence continues at coordinate 78,091 of CAVQFR010000011.1, read as the reverse complement.
ATTCGCACGAAGTCTACTCGGAAAAGTTTCCTGACAGGCGATGGCGTGGTTTTCCGATTATCTTTCGCCATGAACCAACCCTTCTGGACACGGCGGGGGGACTGAAAAACATTGAAGATCTCCTGGACGAGGATGAGACCATCCTCTGCTACAACGGCGATGTGATGACCGACTTGCCTCTGCAGAAGCTTCTGGAGGCCCATGAGTGGAAGCACCCAGAGGTCACTCTTGCCCTACGAAGCAGCGGCCCTCTTCTTAATGTGAACATCAATGAGGCCGGTGAGATCTGTGATCTTAGGAACATTTTGGGGCACACCCTGGGAAACCCGGAAGGTCAAAGCTTCCAATTTACCGGCATCTACGCTGTGGAGACATCATTTCTCGATTTTCTTGAAGCCGGAAAAATTGAATCGATTGTTCCCGCCTTGACCAGAAGAATCGTCGAAAAACCGGGATCGGTCCGTGGGATCGTCATAGACGAAGGCAAATGGCACGACATAGGTTCCATGGAAGCCTACGAAGAACTGAAGACGACGTCGTCGTGATTTTAGATTGCGGATTGTGAATTGCGGATATTCGATCAATGCCTCCGCAACTCCAATTCAAAATACTTTTCCTAAGAATAGATGATTGCTAGAAAGATCTCCTCTCACCGCGTGGGAGAGGATTAAGGTGAGGGGGGACCGAAATGGATGTCACCCCCACCGTCCGGCGCCATAGTCCCAGTTCTGACGCCAGCGTCATTATGACGGCTCTGGACGGCGGTGCCCTCACCCTCCCCCGTCAAGGGGGAGGGAAGAAAGTTAAGGGTTAATGATATCTAAAGAACATTTGATCAGTTTTTGCCGCGAGGCCCTAGGACTTTCACAATCCGTCTCCATAGAGCTTTCTCCTCTCGAGGGGACAGGGTCGGACCGGACTTTCTTCCGACTGAGATGGAACCGCAAGGATTCAGCCATTCTGGTCCATTACGATTCGAACCGTACAGAGAACACATACTACGCTGACATTGCGGCATTTCTCCGTGAGATCGATGTTCCGGCGCCCCGGCTGACCCGCCACGATCCGGCCGGCTGTCTCATCGTCATGGAAGACCTCGGGGATACAGACCTCTGGTCTTTCAAGGAAACCCTCTGGGAAACTCGACGCGTCCTTTACCAAAAGACGCTTGCCATTATGCACAGACTTCATTCCTTCCCCAAAAATGACTTCCCTTCGGGCCGCGTGAGGCTCATGGAGGGTTTTGGTCCCCATCTCTACCGCTGGGAGCGGGACTACTTCAGAGATCATTTTGTCAGGGATGTCAGTGGGATCAAACTCGGGCCTTTCTTCGAGCGGGAACTCGAGGCAGAGCTTTTCGCCCTGGCAGAGCGGCTCGCAGGGACAGAACGCTGTCTCGTGCACCGGGATCTTCAATCCCATAATGTGATGATCCGCGACGGAGAACCTTTCTTCATCGACTTCCAGGGGATGCGCTTCGGAAGCCCCTTCTACGATCTTGGCTCGCTCCTGTGCGATCCCTATGTGAATTTTTCGGATAGTGAACGTGACGAACTCCTTTCTTTTTACTTCGGGCTGTGGAGCCCCACGGACGAGCCCTTGACATCTGACCAGCATCCGTGTGGGACGACATCCCAGCTACAAGCTGGCGCATTCACCCACGGCCAAGGCCCTGCCCCTCTGCTGCCGGGATCAACATGGGATCACGATTGGGCGGCTTTCCGAAACACATTCTGGGAAGCCTCGGCACAGCGCCTCATGCAAGCCCTGGGAGCCTATGGATTCTTGGCCCTCAAGAAAGGGCTTGAGGCCTTTCTCGAGCATATCCCTGCCGGACTCCGTAATCTTCAACTTGCAACTTCGCAGGTAGGATCCCTTCCCCGACTCCGAGAGCTTTCCGTGGAATGCCAGAGAGTCATTGAGAAAAAGGGATAATTAAGAAAAGGAAAAGCGCTGGCTAAGTACATTTTTTGTTGATCTTTAACATGAGGAATGGACGGGGAATTTTCTGGAAGAAGAACTGGTATAGGAAGGCCGGCTTGCTTTCCTTTTCAAGAATTATATCGACAGAAGACTCGTTAGAACATTTCAGACGTCCGGAGAACTCCACGAAAGATTTGATCGGATTGAGTAAAAAATGATGAAGAGGTGAGACATGGGAATCCTAAATTATTTCAAACCGGTTTCAACTTGGTTACCCGAAAAGGTCCGTCTTTTTCTCAAAGAAAACAGCTCCGAGAAGTATAACCTGGTCGATGTCAGAACGCCCGAGGAGTACGAACAGGGCCACCTCCCCGGCGCTCGATTAATTCCGGTGGGGGAGCTGGCGGATCGTCTCTCCGAACTTGATCCAAAAAAGACGACGGTCGTTTACTGAGCTTCAGGGGTGCGCAGCCGGGCGGCTGCCGCTACTTTATCGGGCGCAGGATTTAAAGAGGTCTATAGCATGCAAGGGGGGATCCATGCTTGGAAAGGTCTTGTCGCAGAGGGAGCCCCTGAATCGGGGATAGCCTACTTTTCTCCAGCCACAAAGGCGGAAGAGTTGATCGCACTGGCGTGGTGGCTAGAGGACGGAACCCGTCAATTCTATTCCAATCTCGCTGCGGTAATGAGAGATCAAGAAGCAAAGAATCTTTTCAAGGATCTCACCATGGCAGAGGAACATCACCAGACCTCTCTTCTCAAGCTTTACCAGGAGCTCTCCGGTCTCACCTCCGAATCGGGATTCCCAGGGTCGGTCATGTCGCCCGAAAAACAAGGGGATGTGATGGAAGGAGGCATACGGGTCAGCGAGGCATTAAAATGGTCCGAAGGAAAAAGTGTGACAGAAATCCTTGAGTTTTCTCTCTCCTCGGAGACGATTTCTTATGATCTTTATGGGAAAATGGAGCACCGGATGAAGGATGAGCGATCGGCGCAGGTTTTCCGTGTATTATCAGGCGAGGAGAAACAACACCTTGAACGATTAAGCGTGTTATTCCAGAAAAGAATTCAAGGTTCTTCACCCGTCTCTTCTTAAGACGGTAAGCGCAATGGGAGCCGATCGGATTCTCTTTGCAGCAGACTACCCGTTCGGGATGCCGAAGGAGGCGGTGGAGGATATTGAAAGATCTCCCGTAAGTGATTCGGATAAAGAAAAAATCTATCACCTCAATGCAGAGCGAGTGCTACGATTGTAATAAACTGACAGCCTGTTGAAAACTCATTTTTTGCAGGCTGTTCACGATAGCTCGGATGGAAATTGAGTTTTGCGAAATCCCGCAGGGGGCAGGCATCGGAATAAGTTTGAAGATGTCTGACCCTCTACGTTGACAGGTGCACCTCTCCCCCCTGAGCCTTCCTTGAAATCTATACCGAATCCTTTCTGTAAACAAATCTTTCCACTCCTGATTCAATCTTTCAAAGCAAGCCTAAGATGCTTAACGTCCAGGGATGTGCTAATATGTGAAAGGTGGAATATCGTTAGATAAAAGGAATTCCGGAGGTAATCGATGCAGTCCTTTGTCTACCAAAAGGTGTATAGCTTGCAAGAAGCCTTAGATGCGGCTTCAGCCTCAAAAGGGGCCTCGGTTTTCATGGCCGGAGGAACGGACCTTCTAGTCCAAATAAAGGAAGGAAAGAAACGACTGCAGGGTATCATTGACGTGAAAGGCATCTCCGAAATGGACGGAGTGGTGATCAAAGGAGGTGAATGCTCTATCGGTGCCCTAACAAGCATCAGGACCTTGGAAACATCTCTGTCTATATCGGAGAAGGTGCCACTTCTCGCTCAGGCGGCTGCTAAGCTGGGGTCCGTTCAGGTCAGGCACAGGGCGACGATAGGGGGGAACCTCTGCAACGCTTCGCCCTCGGCTGATACGGCGTCAGCCCTTCTTGCCCTGGATGCGCAAGTTGAGATCTTTGGAAAGGCCGGGACGAGGGTTATTGATCTGGATAAATTTTTCCTGGGGCCGGGAGCCACGGTTTTGGGCGACGGAGAACTCCTCACACGATTGAAGATTCCTTTGACTCGTAACCGCCAGGGATCTGTATACTACAAGCTCTCCACCAGGAAAGCCATGGACCTGGCGTTTGTTGGCGTGGCGGTTTTGCTTGAGCTGGGAAGAGATGATGAAATCAGCAAAACGCGCATCGCCCTGGGCGCTGTAGCTCCAACACCGATCAGGGTGCCATCGGCCGAGAAGCTTCTGGAGGGCATAAGACTCAGTCCTGAGGCGGCCCGGAAATCTGCAGAACTGGCAGCTCGCTCCTGTGAACCGATCTCGGATCATCGAGCCAGTGCGGAGTACAGAAGGGAAATGGTCAGAGAACTGTCCCAGCAAGGCTTACTTGCCGCCTATCGCCAGGCAAAATCTCAGAAAGAGGGTAAGAATGAATGAAAGAGCCGATTGAGCTGAGGATTAATGGCGAGAATGTACGAGTGTCCGTGGATGGGAACCAAACCCTCCTGGAGTTTCTGCGAGAGCAACTGGGCCTCACAGGAGTCAAGAAGGGATGCGATCAAGGAGACTGTGGTGCGTGCACCGTATTGCTCGATGGTCAACCGGTCAATTCTTGTCTGGTCCTTGTTTCAGAAGCTGCCGGCAGAGAGATTACCACCATCGAAGGGTTAAGCCAGGACGGAAGACTTCATCCCTTACAGCAAACCTTTGTCGATTACAACGCCGTTCAGTGCGGATTCTGCACCCCTGGCATGATCCTAACAGCAGTTGCCCTGTTGAATGAAAACCCCAACCCAACCCCTGAAGAGATTCGCCAATACTTGCGAGGGAACCTCTGCCGTTGTACCGGTTACAACCAGATCGTCCAGGCAATTCAAGCGGCAGCGAGTCGTTCTTCACGCAAGGAGGAAGGACAAACAGTCCCCCCCGATGTCAGGCGGTTGGAGGCACCCGAAAAGACAACGGGGAATGCTACGTTTGTCGGCGATATGAAGCGTCCGAATATGCTTGTGGGCAAGATCCTTCGCAGCCAGGTTCCTCACGCTCACATTAAAAGGATCAAGACAGATAAGGCTTTGTCCGTCCCGGGCGTTGCAGCCGTGATTACCGCTCAGGATTTCCCGGATGTCAGGTGGGGACTCGTCCTCCACGACGAAACGGTGCTGGCAAGAGATAAGATCCGTTATATCGGAGAGCCCGTGGCAGCCGTGGCAGCGGTTGACGTGGAGACCGCCCAACGAGCACTGGACCTTATCGAGCTGGAGATTGAAGAACTCCCGGGCGTTTTTACCTTTGAGCAAAGCATTGATCCTCAAGCACCGCTTGTCCATGAAAAATTCAAAGAGTACACTTCCAGAATACCCCTGAAAAGGGAGGGAAACATCTGTTTTCAGACGAGAATAAAAAAGGGAGATATCGAAAGGGGTTTTTCGGAAAGCGATGAGATCTTCGAGGATACGTATACGGTGCCGGTGGTTCACCAGGCTCCTCTGGAACCCAGGGCTGCCCTGGCCGAGGTCGATCCCTACGGAAGGCTTCAGGTATGGTGCAGCACGGCCCGTTCTTTCAATATCCGATCAGGGCTCGCCGAGGTCTTGCGCCTTCCCATGTCCGACATCCGGGTCACAGGACTCAGAATCGGCGGCGGGTTCGGGGGTAAAGGAGAAATCTCCATCGAACCGATCGCAGCCATGCTGGCCATGAAGACGAAACGGCCGGTAAAGATCGAACTGACCCGCAAGGAGGATTTCCTATCGGCCACTCCCCGTCATTCGATGGAGATCTGGATCAAGACCGGCGTAAAGAAGGACGGTACGTTGGTCGCCATGCAAGCCAAGATTAAAGTGGATACCGGGGCTTATGCCTACTTCGGGCCCAACGCAACTTCGAATGCGGTCATTCTCATTACCGGTCCTTATCGCATTCCCAACCTCCTGACCGAAGGGATCTGTGCCTATACGAATAAGATATCCTGTGGCCCCTGCAGAGGGCCCGGCGCACCGCAAGTCCACTTTGCTGGAGAGACCCAGTTGGATAAGATCGCCCGCAAGCTGGGGATGGACCCTATTGAATTGCGCATGAAGAACGCCTACAAAGCAAATGATCTGACCGCGACCGGACAGGTGTTAACCGAAGGAGGGTACCAGGAAGCCCTTGTGCAGCTTAAGAAGTACATGGAAGAGCACCTCACGGTTTTGCCGAAGATCGACGAAGGAAAAACATTGGGCGTCGGTGTTGCAGGTGGATTCTGGGGGATGGGAGGTTTCGGCTCAAGTGCGACAGTGCGGCTCAATGAGGATGGAACGGTGATTCTCTCCATGGGCGCCGTCGAGATCGGTGCAGGCTCCGACACGGCAATGGCCTTGCTGGTTTCGGAGGAACTGGGAATCCCGCTGGAGCGGATCAGAGTAATCAGCGGTGACACAGATACCTGTCCGTACGACTTTGGAGCTATCGGAAGTCGAACGACTCAGGTGATGGGAGTGGCTGTCCATCAAGCCATCGAGGGTGTAAAGAAGCAGCTTTTGGCATTTGCCGAGCGCCATCTCAAGACCCCGACGGAGTCTCTCGCATTCGGGGGTGGCAAGATCTATGTCAGCGAACGACCCGAAGTTGCGATTCCAATCGCCAAGGCCGCACATCTCTTAACCTTAGCCAGGGGGCCGGTAGTGGCAACCGGGAGCCATGCCGCCTCAAATCCTCCTTTCAACCCGGAATGCGTAGAAAATAACGTGGCGCCAAGCAGGCCCTTCTTTTCCTATGGTGCCCAGGCTGTTGCAGTCCAGGTCGACAAGGTCACGGGAAAGGTGGATGTCTTGAAGGTTGTTGCTTCTCACAATGTTGGCAAGGCCGTATTCAGGGCAGGCATCGAAGGTCAAATTCATGGGGGGGTGGCGATGGGGTTGGGATATGCTCTGAGCGAAGAAGTGATCTTCTCAGACGGAAAGCCGATCAATGACTCTTTTCTCGACTACCGCCTGCCCACCATGATGGACGTTCCGGAAATCATCCCTGTCATCGTCGAGAAAGAAAATCCCAGGAGTCCGGAGGATATCCGGGGGGTTGGGGAGCCGACCACAATTCCCACTGCGGCGGCTGTGGCCAATGCGGTTTACGACGCCGTTGGGGCCAGAGTGAACCATCTGCCTCTGACGCCCGAGAAAGTCTATTGGGCCTTGAAAAGGCTAAAGATGAAGGAATAATGCTCTCCCGCAAAAAAGGGTCGCCATGAGGCCAATGAGGAGTGAAGTCAATACAGGTAAATTGTCCCATTAAATTTTCGTTAAATTTCCCATTAAATTTTCGTTGACTCTACCAGAAAAATTTAGTAGGTTATGTATAATAAAATCTGATACGCCTACTATATTCTGTGAAAGGTCTCTAATGAAAACAGAGCAAAAAGAAGTCAAACCCCGTTATGGGATCGCTAATTTTGAAAGAAGAACATACCGCAGATTTCCAATGCGTCTCCCGATAGAGTATTACCGAGACAACTCGCCAAGCAATCGAACTGGACAGGCCCTCGATGCCAGTGAAGGTGGATTACAGATTCTTTTTCCAGAACAGGTGGAGGTTGGCCAAAACCTGAAGGTCAAACTTTTTTTCTCTTCTGAAACCGGATTGAATACGATTGAAATGGTTGTTGAGGTGGTTTGGATTAACACTCAATTGGCCGAAGGTGAAAAAAATTATCGATCCGGAGTGAGATTCGCCAATATCTCTCCAGAAAATATGACGAAATTAAAAGAATTTTCCGCGATTTTTCTGTAATCCCCTCATGGTTTAACAGACCGAAAGTCGTTCCCGCTCTCTCCCTTTCTCGCGATCACTTTTCTCCGGCAAGCCTCACCCGGAAATCCTGCCACGGTCCTGTGGATCTCAGAAATATTTGTCCCGGTGCCTCGGTTGAGGGTATTCATCCCCATACAGCCCAGAATTTCATATCTCGATAGTATATCCTACCCCTATTTCTTTAGTCACTTCCCATCCCGCCATCGCTTCTAACTGAAGACCGGTCTTGAAACGGCAATCACAATTTTTGGACGATAGTGAAAAGAAAGTTACCACTCATTTCCAATCTTAAAAATATCAGTTTTTTATAAAAGTTGATTAATAACAATTAGTTAAGATAATATTGACAATTTGGAATAAAAATTGCCCTTATGCTTAATAAATAGCTGAAACTGAGGGCAAAATACTAAAGATTGAATGGAAAAGGATCCTTTTTTTGAACAACAAAATGTGGAAAATTCTTTCATCTCTCTTCTAAAGGGAGGGGCTAAGACACCTGAATCAAAAGAAAAGCCCCCCCCTGATGAGCAGAATATTTCTTCTTGGCCCACACTTCTTGCTGAGCTATCTCGTAGTGTCAAAGATAGTCTTGAGAAAATAAAATCCTTTGTTCACCTTTCACGTGAAAAATTCAACGATCGAGAATATGGCGAGTTTTTTTATAGAACCATTTCAAATGATATTGCTAAAACGGACGCACTACTGAGCTGTTTCGCTAATTATCTAAAAATCAATTCACCTATCCCCAGAGCAAACACAGTGCACACCATTCTGGAGGAATTCTTAAAAAAATATGAGAAATTATTTGAAGAAAAAAAGGTTACCGTATTTAAAAAACAATATGAAGAAAACCTTCCCGAAACCAGCCTTCATGATGAACAATTGAGGTTCATAATAAATTCTATTCTCCAATATGCCATCCCTTCCATCCCTCCCCAAGGAAGCATTGGATTTCTGACAAGATCATTGGAAGTTCAGGAAGCCCACGACAGAGGAAAGTCCCTACTGCAAAAAGACGGGAGATACATTGAGATTCTAACGGGTTTCAATTGTTACAAAAAAGGGAGCGAACAATTGGAAGCGGTATTGGGAAACCCCGCCTCTCCTCAAAAAGAGAGGGATGATTTCATATTGCGATTGGTGGAAGAGATTATCAAGGTGAACCGAGGCATGATGAAAATTACAGTCGATAAGGAGAAGCCCATCATACTTATCTCTTTGATATTACCAATCGAAAGAAGAAGAAGAGTACAATATCAATCGACGACTGCCTAAAAGTTAAGGTTGTTAAAAACAAGGCCTTTAGAAGCGTTTTAACTTATAGCATTCACATTCTTCTATCTTCTAAGAATCCCAATGAAGGAATTCTCATTTCATCTCCTTGCTGAATTGAGGCTGAACAGAGGAGTGGCATCAGAGAGAGAAAATATGGAGGCATTTAAACAAGCTTATTTTAAAGCACTTCGAAAAGCTTCTGGTGAGCGTCATCCTTTTAGTCGCATTTGCCGGAACATACCTCATCGATGAGAAGGCCATTGTCCTCAACTTCTATTACCTCCCTGTCCTTTTTTCAGCCTATTTCTTGGGACGTCGAATGGGGGTTCTTACTGCTGTTTTCTCTATCTTAGCAGTGTTGATCTGTCTATTCCTCTTTCCTCAACGTTTTTCTGACCTGGGAGGGATGATGAAACGAGTGACGTACCTTTCATCATGGGGTGGGTTTCTCATTCTGGCAAGTGTAGCAGTCGGGACCCTGTACGAACGGAATGATCAACGGCTTCAAGAATTGAGACAAGCATATATAGGCATTCTTGAAATCCTCTCGAAATATCTCGAATCGACCGATCGTTACACAAAAGGCCATTCGGTCAGGGTTTCAGAGTTGGCCATGGAGATCGCAATCGCTATGGAATTGCATCGGACAGAAGTAGAAAACATCCGAGTGGCAGGGTTATTACACGACATTGGGAAGATTGATATCAGTGGAGAAGTTCTGCGCAAGGCTGCGGAACTGAGTGCGGAAGAAAGGGAGTTGATTGAGTCGCACGCTGTGAAAGGCGCCTATCTTCTCTTTGCGGTGGGATCCGTGCTGAAAGAGGTGGTACCCATCGTTGTGGCTCACCATAAATATTTCGTTGATCCGCTTGACTCGCAAGATAACGATAAACTGAAGGTACCATTAGGGGCTCGTATTGTTGCCGTAGCAGATGCTTTTGATGCAATGACAACCGACCGTCCCTACCGCAAGGGGATGGTCCCTTGGGAAGCGCTGAACGAACTCGTATCTAAAGGTGGAAGCTCAGTTCGATCCTAAAGTGATCGAAGCCTTCAAAAGAATAATCAGCGGAAAGCTGGAAAGCGAATAAACAATGATTGGACGCGTAAGCCATCAGGCTGAATCCTAACTTTCACAGTCTAAATAGAAGTGCCACAAGGATTTCATCATGGATAAAGATTACATTAATATTCTCGTCTTCGGCCATACCCCCTTCGGCATCAGACGTCTGAGGTTAAGAAAGGAAAGTCTTCGAATGGGTGCTTATCTTCTCGTCTTTCTACAACTCTCTATTACATTCTTCTTCTGCGACTACATCCAGGTCAGAAAAAAAACCTTTCTGCTGAATCAATTGCGCCAGGAATCGCAGATTCAAAAATCTCACATTCAACTCTTCTCATCAAGGATTGGAGAACTGGAAACAAAACTATCCAGGTTGAAAGATATTGACCAGAAGATCCGCATCATCGCCAACCTGGAAAGAGGTCATGAGACCCTCCCTTTTATCGGCATGGGCGGCCTTCCCTCTTCCGCGGCTCAGGGAAAACGAAGAGAAACACTTAAGGGAATTGAATGATTAAGAAGGGTCATGGGAACCCCAATTTCTCAAGAAATCTCCCCTGGCGAAGGCTAGATGAGCACCTCTTCCATCCAGCCTAATTTGATCAGCTGAATGCGGCTCAAGTCACTGACCCCGAGGTGATATTTTTTATCGGCCACCATAATATGGATGGGAGGAACATCCAGGGCCCGGTCTTCGCCGAAAAAACCGATCCGTTTTGTCTGGAGGAGATGGGCACCGACTGCATCTACAGCCACAGGATCAGTTCCAACGATCAGCCCTTTATAGGACCAAACGTATCTCCTGTCGAAAAAATTGGCTCCCCTTCCGTAAAATTGGGGTGTGAGGCAACTGAGGATATTCAGGCGGGTCTTTCCCTTGACGACGGGGTAAGTCCAAATTTTTCCCAGGGGCGAGCACCCCTCGTCATGGTAGGATGAAGGATCCGGGACAAATTGGATATAATTTTTCAGGCAAGTCCCAACCCCGGACCAGTGATGCGTCCTCAACGGGCGCGCATTAACGAGCGCAGTACTATTCATGAAGATCGGGTTATTCAGAACTCCCCGGTCATCGATGCTGATATTTTTCTCCGCCACTCCCACATCCAACAGCCGGCGCTTGATGGCTGCTTCCAATGCTTTCGGAGTGGGCAACCTATTCCACACATTACTCTTAATCCCCACCACATCCGAACTTCTGAAGAGCTTCCGCCAGGCTTCCAAAGTTTCATTGGCCCCCAGGAGATTCCTGACGGCTTCATCCAGCATGGATTGCAGGATCTCTCCCTGCACTTTGTCTTGGGGTCCTAATACCTCAGCATTTCGGACAAGGATGACCTTCGCCGTGGGCTCTGCCCGAGCTTCCCTCAGAATCCTCGACCCCAAGGTAGCAGTCATCGCGGTTCCAGCCGTCATTCGAAGAAAATTCCTACGGGTGATCATTTTTTCATCCATGGTGCTCAAGCTCCTTTCTATATCCTCTATCCTCTCTTCCTCCGGGGAGCAGAGGGCTCTGTGAGAGGACCCTATGTTCAATGTCCCCCAAACGTTTTTTCTTCTGTAGCATTGAGAAGAGCCTCGGCATCGGCCTCCGTGGGAGCTCCAAAAACAATAAGAACAAATTCATTCCGCTGCCGGGCAAAGGTCCACTTCCGGTCTTCTGTTCTGAAACGATCTTTCCCCCCCGCATCCGGAAGGTAAACCTTCATGAAGCTTTGATAAGCATCTACGGCTTCTTTCAAATTACCGTATCGGATCAAAAGGAGTTGGGTCTTTTGTTTATCCTGAAGGTATTGAGCGAGCACGGCCTCCGTTTTCCGGGTCAGGTTTAAAATATTCTGGTGGGCTATGAAAAACCGCTGGTTCAGGAGAACGTGACTCTTAAGATAGCGAACGCTCTTGTCGACCAAACCGAGGTCTTTCCCTGGAATAAAGCCAACCAATTTCGGCTTCGGACCCGTAGCCGGGATTGAATTTGCCGCAGTCCTGCCCATCATTAAGATGGTCGATTCAACCTCCGCTCCCTCCCCTTCTGCATAGATGCTGACAAAATGCTTTCCTTTCCAGAACCGAAGCAACCCTCCCCCAAACTCCGATCCCTGGCCGATTTCCACCGCTTCATCCTGATGCTCAAAAGAAAAAACCCCATAAGCATCTTCTGAAGAAGCCATTTCATAGAGTTCAAGGATAAGGGGAGGTTGGTTCAATTTCTTAAACCGGCGAACCGTGAGATTCTGAAATCCATACGCCAGATAAAGTTCTGCGGCGCCATCCATGTATTTGAATACGGTTCTAGAATCGTACTTCATCTCCTTCCCGTCCCACTTCCAGCCCCCGGCTTCTGAGGGCAGGGAAATCTCTTGATTCATTTTTCCCTTCTCTTCCCCTTTCACTAATTCGGCTATCGTGAACATCCAAACCATGATAACTAAAAAAGTCCAGATCCGCATTTCAGATTCCTATTAAAATGAATTCGAGCAAAAATTACTGATGTAAACCCGGCTGCAATTCTTCACCCAGTGGACTCCAATTTCTGGAAAAGGTGGGCCCACTTTCCTTTTCCGGTATGCTGACTGTAAATCATTTCAAGATAATTTCGGTTTCCCAAGACACCACTCGAGGAAGATCGAATCGATTTTACGATTCTCAAAATGGCCCTCGCTTTCAAGTCGTCTGAAAGACTTGAGGCTCTTCTATTCACTTCATGAAACTTCTTAAAAATTAATTCTTCAGTTTTGTTCTCCCCTTCCAATCCCGGGAGGATCCCTTTCTGGAATGCATAAATTTTTGTCAGCGCTTCATAGATGTGATTGTCGCTTGCCTTTTTATCGCGGTAAAACTGATCGACGAAAAACCGCTCCAGAGGCATGACAAACGCAGCCACTTCATCCATCTCGAACACATCTGATGTTTCCGCCTGAAGGTCTGAGCTGATCTTCTTCTCGATTTCGCGGCCAAGCTGATAATCCTTCCCTTTCTTCAGATATTCACAGGCCCCAACACAGAGAATCTCCTTTTCTCTTTTTGTTCCACAACAAAGCGAACAGATGCTGACGTTCAGTCCCGAACAGAACCGGTTCCCCTTACGCTCCCCGCAGCTCGTACACTTGGCCATTGAAGTCGTTACCTTGATAAATTTAGATTGATTTTAGTATTTCTAAGCGAATTTTACCATATTTAGCGATTGTCACAAATGGAATTACAATTTCAAAAAAAAAGTGACATAGCTGAAACTCCAATATTCTTTTAACCAATAACCAACCTTATTAGTGCAGTGCCTCAAAATAACTTTTTGAAATGTCCCCCCTCCCCACCCCATGCATCACGAGATTTTTATTGACAAAAGAACTCTTTTTAGGTATGGAGAAATCGGGTAGAGGGTTATTCTCCAACAAATTAATTCTAACCTTCCTGAAAAATTTTCAATCTTCTTGGAAAGGAGGTGATCCTGTCCGAAGCCTCCAATTATTTTTCATCTCATTGGTTTAAAGTGTCATTTCTTCAACTATTTCAAGAAGGAGGGATCGATGATGAATCAGAAAAAGAAAGAAGAAGTCCGAGGAACCTTTGAGTTCCTTAAGGACTGGGGCGATGCACTCACTCGCTGGACAGAGCGCTGGATTCCCGATGCCCTAGTCATCGTCATTGGTTTAAGTATCGTCACTTATATCTTAGCCCTCATCTGGGGATTCAAGTCAGAAATTGGTCTCGCTTCCCGAGCGTACCAATCAATTCAGGCATGGGGAAAAGGGTTCTGGGAACTCCTCGCCTTTACCATGCAAATGTGTCTCATCATGATGACCGGGTACATCCTGGCATGCTCCCCTCCTGTACGAAAACTGATGAATGGAATATCGGGTTGGTCAAATCCGGAAAAACCGTGGCAGGCTATTGTCACGATGTCTCTCTTTTCAATGATTGTGGCTTGGTTCAATTGGGGAACCAGTTTGATCGCCAGCGCCATGTTAGCTCTCTTCATTGTTAAGAGAAATCCAAAAGTCGATTATCGTCTCCTCGTTGCCGCCGCGTACTTAGGACTCGGCTGCACCTGGCATTCCGGTTTGTCAGGATCATCACCCCTCTTGGTGGCGACGCCGGATAACTTTGTCATCAAGGCGAAATTGTTAGATGGGGTCATCCCTATCTCCCAGACGATCTTACATCCCTTTAACCTCATACTAACACTCATCATCATGGTGGTGGTCACGATCCTGATGGCATTGATGCATCCGAGACCGGAGAAGGCTTTTGTCGTGAAACCTCAATTAATGGATCAACTGAAACTTTACGAAGCCCCTCCAACGCCCACAAAATTCGAAAGTCCTTCGGACTGGATGAACTGGTGGCCCGGGTTCAATATCCTCCTCTTCATAGGAGGGCTGGTCTGGTTGATCTGGTACTTCGCGAATAAGGGCTTAGCCCTTACCCTCGACGTCGTCAATTTCTCCATGTTGATGCTGGGTGTCCTTTTCCACTGGAGGCCCTGGTCATTCCTGAAAGCGACAGAGGATGCAGGAAAGGCGGTCTGGGGAATTGTGATCCAGTTTCCCTTCTATGCAGGGATCCTCGGCCTCTTCAAATACACTCTGCTCTCCACCGTTTTCACGAAAGCCTTTGTGGCAGTCTCCTCGCCTCAATCCTTTCCCCTCGCCCTCTACTGGTATGGGGGGCTTCTCAACTACCTCATCCCTTCCGGTGGTGGTCAGTTTGCTGTGGAGGCTCCCTACATTATTCCGGCGGCCAAACAATTGGGCGTTGGCATGGGAACGACCGTCATCACTTTTGCCTGGTCGGATATGATGACCGACATGATCCAGCCCTTCTGGGCCATTGCCATGCTGGCGGTGGCTAAATTGCACTTCAGAGATATCATGGGCTGGCTCCTTATGGTCTTCTTTGTCTATTTCATCATCACTTCATTAGCGTTCCGCTTCTTCATCCCCAACTGGTAAATAGATCAAGGGCCTGTCTTCGCTCGGCGAAGACAGGCCCTTGATCAGCAAATCGCCAGTGTTTTTTTCAAGCTGAAGCCTCTAAAGCCCAGTGAGGATAGGAATTGTCTTGACCATAAATAGTTGAAGTGATAAATTCCCTTTGAATGAATCTTTCAGAAATCCTTAAAACATACCGGGGAAAACTTGTCGATGAGTGGGTTTACCGACTCCAGACGGAGGTCAGCGAACGCTATTCTGGTCGACGGGTAGACGAACTCTTTCGCACCGTCTCAAAAGCAAATGAAGCAAACGATGCCGTGCTCATCGACAATGATTTTTCGAGGATCAATGACCATATCCGGTGGATCACCAATTTACGCCTGAAAGGAGGGTTTTCCCTCTCGGAGGTGCAGAATGCCTACGAACTCTATAGGACAGTTCTCCTCCCAATTCTCCCAAACGAATTAAGTGAAGAGGACCTTCATGATGCCTTAAGACGGATGAATTACTGTCTCTTCTATACTATTACAAAATTCAGCAATTACTTTCAGTCATTGCATGAGAAACATATAAGAAATTATGCTCAAAATCTTGAAGGCGAGGTAAAGAAAAGAACAAAAGAACTTGTTGAATCGGAGTCCAAATATCGCATTCTCGTTGAAGAGATCAATGATGGTTATTTTGTTACCCAGAAAGGGGTCATCGTTTTTGCCAATCAGGCCTTCTGTAACATGCACGGATATCCCCTCCGGGAAATTGTTGGAAAACCCTATACAGAGCTGGTCGCAGAGAAATCCTTAAGGATCGTACGGAGGATATACGAAAAAGGAACGCTCGGAGAAGTCACGGATGACGTTTATACGTACTTTAGACGCCACAAAAACGGCAGCACACTCCCAACGGAGAATAAAATAAAGTCGATACGCTACCAGGGTGAGTTTGCGGTGGCCGGAACCTGCAGGGACATCACAGAGAGGATGCAAACAGAGAAGCGGATTCGGGAATCTGAACGTCTTGCCCATATAGGAAAACTCACCACGTCCCTTGCCCATGAGATACGTAACCCCCTATCTTCCGTGAAGATGAATAGTCAGATTATCCTGAAGAATATGGATTTTGGCGGCAACGACAAGAGGCGCATGGAGATCATCATCCATGAGATATCCCGGCTGGAGCGAATTCTCGATGAGATGCTTGACTTTGCAAGGCCGGTCAAACTGAATCTCGAGCCTGCCTCGATCAACAGCGTGATGGATGCCTGTCTCGAAATTATGGATGCCAGGATCAGAGAAAGGGGAATCGCCGTAACCAAGCTCTATCGGAGGAGGTTGCCTCGTATCCTTGTGGATCATGAAAAGATAGAGCAGGCGATCATCAATGTTTTACTGAATGCAGTTGAGATACTTCCTGAAGGTGGAAATATAGAGATCGTCACAAAGCAGTTGAGAGGGAACGGGCGTGCCATTCAGGTCGAGATCAGCGACGACGGACCCGGAATCAGCACGGAGGATCTCCCCTATGTTTTCGACCCTTTTTTCAGCAACAAGAAAAGGGGGACGGGCCTTGGTCTTTCCAATGTGAATAGAATTATAGAGGCCCACGGAGGCACAGGGAGCGTGTCGCTCCAAAAGCCCCATGGGACAAGGGTCTGTCTCATCCTTCCGATTAAGGAGATGGCATGAAAGCCAAAAGAATTCTCATCATTGATGATGAACGTCCCCTTCTTGAGACCCTTGAAATGTTTCTCACGGAGAAAGGCTACGCAGTGATGTGCGCCATGTCCGCATCGGAGGGTTTGAATCAATGCGACCTCTTCGATCCCCATGTCATCATCCTTGATATTCGCCTCCCTGATATGAACGGTCTTGATGTGCTCCAGGAACTGATTCGCAACGGCAGAAAGAATATCATCATCATTACGGCATTCCATGACATGGATATTACCATCAAGGCGGTGAAACTGGGTGCCACGGACTATATTCCCAAACCCATCGATGTGGAAGAACTCGAACGGGTAATAGGTAAAGCTCTAAAATCTTCGAGTCCGGCCCAAACGGCTGGGGCGATATCGATAGATCTATTCTTGCCCTGTATCGAGGGAGAGATCATCGGTAAAAGCAGGGGAATGAAGGAGATCTTCAAAGCCATAGGCGTATTGTCAGAAAACAGGGTCACGCTTCTCATCGAGGGTGAGACGGGCACGGGCAAGGAGCTCATCGCAAGAGCTATCCACTGCAATAGCCCTTACAGGGAACAGCCATTCCAGGCGATCGACTGCTCTACGATCGTGGGAACACTCCTGGAAAGCGAACTTTTTGGCCACGAGAAGGGCGCCTTCACCGGCGCGTCCAGCTCGAAGAAGGGAAAGTTTGAATTGGCCGGCCAAGGAACCATTTTTCTTGACGAGATAGGGGAGATTCCGTTTGAACTTCAGTCGAAACTCTTGAGGTTTCTGCAGGAAAAAGAATTCGAGCGTCTCGGGGGAGAAAAGAAGATTAAATCAAATGCAAGGATCATCACCGCAACGAACAAGGATCTCTGGAACTCGGTTCAAGCTGGTTCGTTCAGAGAGGACCTATACTACAGACTGAATGTAGCCACCATCAAGGTCCCTCCCTTAAGGGAGCGAAAATCTGATATACCGCTCCTAGTTGAACATATTCTCAGAAAAATCAACTACGAGTTAGGCAAAGGCATAAAGAAAGTTGAAGAACAAGCTCTGAGTAGAATGATGGAGTACGATTGGCCGGGTAACGTAAGGGAAATAGAGAACGTCCTTACCCACGTAGCCATCAATACCCAAGGGGAGGTCATTCTTGAGGAAGCAATCGCCCCATTGCTGGGCCAAAAGGTTCATATTCATCAAAGCCCGAAAGATGCGCCCAATAAGAACCAGAGCCTCAAGGACATCGAGAAAGAGCACATTATAGAGGTACTCAACCATACCCACTGGCATTTGGGGAAGGCATGTGAGCTTCTCGGGATTTCACGGCCTACCCTCCGCCATAAACTCAAATCATACGAAATTTCAAGCAACCTCAATGCCTCCCGACAGCCAATAGGATAAGGAACATCCTCCCTTCTTCAAAAGAGGCTTCTAAAATATGCCGTGTATCCTCAGCAATATTGGCAGAAACACGGGCGATACCCCACAAGATCAATCGTTTGAGAATCACTATTGAAAACATTTTTCAAAAAGGAAAAGATCGCTTCAGGTAATTACGGAGACCATTTCCCCTACAGGCCTCTCAACACGTCGTAATTACATCAATTGTTCCAAGACAGGATAGGTGGTACAATTCTTGCTCGTAAAAGAATCAAACCTCATCTCTCGAAGAGGGAGGGAGGCTCTCTCGCGGTAGGGAACAGCAGACGCCAGAAATTGGAAGGCCCTTGATCAACAGATAGCCGGTGTTCCTTTTCAAGTTTAAGTTTCTAAAGGTCAGGATCGGAATTGTCTTGACAAAAATAATTCGCCACTGTAAAAATGAAACAATTCATCTTATCGGAAGTAAGCAGTTTGATGATCCCCGTGGGTGGGGAAATGCTATCTTCAAGGAGGGAAACTTATGGAAAAGGCTAAACTTTGGGTGGGAATGTTCCTTCTCGCGCTGGCTTTAGCGAGCTTGCCTTTATTAGGGCATAAAGCTAACGCAGCAGAAAAACCGATTGTGATCGGAGCCCCTCTGGCCACGGCTTTTCTCTATGGCTGGGATGCTGAAAGGGCGATCAAGCTGGCTGTGGAGGAGATCAATGCAAAAGGAGGCGTTACTGTCGGTAAAGAAAAAAGACCGTTTAAAGTAGAAGTCATGGATACCCGCGACCTTGAACCTGGCGTCCCCACCAGTGATGCTCTATTGGTGGTAGAAAAACTGATTTTAGAGAAAAATGCTGATTTTATTGTTGGTGGGCCTGTTCGTTCCGAAGCAGCCCTCGCCGCCATGGATCTGCTCTCGAAGTATAAGAAGGTATCCATATTAACGACAGGGGTCTTGACCCCGGCTTATCACAAGCGGGTGGAGGCTGAGTATGATAAATTTAAGTATTGTTTCCGAATCTCCGGTGAAGTGGGCTGGATGGTGGTAGGAGAATTCATTCCCTGTCTTATGGATATTAAAGCAAAATACGGCCTCAATAAACTTTTCATTATGATCCAGGATGTCGCTCATGCCCGAGGGGGAGGCGATCTCGTAGCCAAATTGGCCACAGAGAAAGGGTGGGAGGTTCTGGGCAAGGAAGTCTATCCGACAGGAACCACAGATTTTTCTGTGGGACTACTCAAAGCCAAAAAAGAGAATGCCCAGGTGATTTTGATATGGATGGATATGCCGGAAAGTTCCATCCTCCTTAAACAGTGGTATGATATGAAAGTACCCGCAATCCCCTTTGGCACAATTATTTCTGCTGCTGAGGAGCCTGGATTTTGGAAGGCCACGGAAGGAAAAGGAGAATATGCCCTGGCCAGTGTGGTCAATGCAGGCAATGCTCCATCCAAAGCCACTCCGTGGACGATGAAGTTCGTGGAGGCATACCAAAAAAGATGGAAAGTCGAACCGGAAGGTTATGGGACTTCGTCAAGTTATATGGCAGTCTACACTTTAAAGGATGCCATTGAGCGTGCAGGATCTCTCGATTCAGGTGCTGTTGTGGCTGCTCTTGAAAAGACGGATTTGATGGGCGTTTATGGAAGAATAAAGTTTAACCCAAAAAACCACCAGGTCATCCCCAGCGTTGATCCCAATGAGGGCGCTGTCGGGACAATCTTCCAGTGGCAAAAGGGGAAGAGGGTTGTGGTTTTCCCGCCCAAGATTGCAATGGGCGAGGTCAAACTTCCTCCCTGGATGAAGAAGTAGCGAATTCGCAATGATCAATAATCAATTGCCAATGGTAAATTCGCAATGCGAATGAGAAATAAGAATTTCAATGATCACTGACCATTGGTCATTGATAGTTGGTCATTGGATCTTGGCATGGATATCCTCATCTACGGAATCATCAATAGTTTCTCGCTGGCGTTGATGGCCATTGGTTTTACTCTTGGTCTATGGAATCAGCCGGCTTCCCAACTTCGCCCACGGGGCGCTTTATGTGGTCACCGGGTTTCTTGTCTGGAGTCTGATACACCTCCTCAAATTGAACTACATCCTTTCCATTCTTCTAGCGCTGGTGATTATGGGATTGGTTGGGGCAGCCATCTATCGGTTCGTTCTCATCCGGGTGAGAGGAATGGCCACCTCGGAAATCATCGCTACTTATGCTCTCGGACTGGCCATTCTCGAATTTCTGCGTTGGGCAGGGTTCAAAGGAATGACCTACACGCTTCCTGTTTTCATTGAGGGCAGCATCAGCATAAGAGGCATTCCGGTCGACCTTCAACGAATCATCGTCGTCGGCATAGGGATCGCCGTCGTCTCGTTTATGTGGCTCTTCACTCATTTCAACAAGACAGGCCTGGCGTTTAGAGGGATGGCGCAGGATGAACATGCAGCCATGATGTTGGGGATAGATTCTGACTGGATGGCCGTCATTGCCATGGCCATGGGATCTGTTTTGGCCGGACTCGCGGCCATCGCCCTACTTCCTTTGGGCAATATCGTCGTGGAGGCAGGTTACAATGTATTGATCCTCTCCATTGCCGTATGCATTGTGGGCGGCTTGGGCAGTTGGGTAGGAGCGATTATTGCTTCCTTCATGATTGGATTCCTCCAAATCATTACCGTTGCTTACATCCAATCGCATTTCCATATGGTCGTGGCTCTCTTAGCGATTATCATCACTCTCATACTAAGGCCTTCAGGACTCTTTGGCAGACAAAAGGAATTGGAGGAAAGAGTCTGATTCCCAATGATCAATAAGCAATTAGCAATTGTGAACCTCCCCGGTCACCCCGTCAGGACGGGACAGGCACGCAGGGGCTTCCCGGGCACGTAGTGGCGAGCGAAAAGCGAGCAAAGGAAATATCGTTTTAATTGTGGTCCTTTATCCCGCCTATCCCGCTTTGGCGGGACGGGGCATTTGCCGGCCAATTAGGAATAACCAATAATCTAAGAACCGTAACCAGTGAACGAATAGCCGGATGAATGAACAATTAACAACTGCAGAAAGGCGCAAGGAAAGAATAGACCGTGGCATCAAAGTTCGGACAGAAGGAATTTATGCCGTCTCTTCATGGCAAGAAGTCACCTACCTTGTTCTTCCGAGGCTGATTCTTATCGCGGGCATTCTCCTTCTCCCTTTCCTTATGCCGTCTCTCTACTGGAATAAAGTTATCACCATAGTCGGCATATACGTCTTGCTCGCTCTCGGGTTTGATTTCTTAGCCCATTTCGTCGGACTGGTTTCCCTGGGGGGCGCTTTCTTTATCGGGGTGGGTGGATATCTCGCAGCCATTCTCAATAAATCCCTCGGACTCCCCCCGGTACTCACCATTCCCATGGCCACCCTTGGCGGAGCGATAATCTGCACGATTCTCCTCCTCCCTGCTCTCCCCCTCAGAGGGGTATACTTTGCCATCGTGACCCTCATGTATCCGTTAGCTCTCGCAAGAATCATTGAAGCGTTGAATATCCTCGGTGGAACAGACGGCATCCTCGGAGTGGCCAGTTTTCCAAACCGATGGGTTGAACAGTACCTCATCCTCTTGATCGTCATCTTTGCTCTCTTCGGTTTGAGGAGATTGGTGAACGAGGATATCGGACTCGTCTTTCGGGGCGTCAAGGATAATGATCAGGCTGTCAGAGCCTCCGGATTAAGCATTACCCTGTACAAGGCGATCGCCGTCTTCATTGCCTCCGGACTGGGTTCCCTCGGAGGAGCCTATCTTTCTCATATCTACAATTGGGCGGGGATTTCACAGTTCGCTCTCGATTTCTCCGTCATCCCCATTGCAGCCACGGTGATCGGGGGAGGGGGCACCCTCGTGGGCCCTCTTATCGGGTGCTTTATCCTTGTCCCTCTCTCCGAGTTTCTGCGTACCTTCGGAACGCTGAGAATCGTCATCTATGCAGTAATTTTAGTGATCTTCATCATGTTTCGAAGCGAGGGGATCATGGTCTATGCCCAGCGCAAATACCATCAGTTTGAGAGGTGGGTCAAGGTATGAGTGAAGAGGCCATCCTCCAAGTGTTCGACGTTTGTAAGGCCTTCGGAGGGATTCAGGCATTGCTGAATGTCAGTTTCAGTGTTCAGAAGGGCGAGGTCTTTGGAATCATTGGTCCCAATGGATCAGGGAAGACGACCCTGATTAATTGTATCACCGGTTTCATCAAGATGAACTCCGGTAGGGTTCTCTATAAAGGCAAAGAGATCAGTAACAGGGCGCCCAATAAAATTGCCAATCTCGGCGTCACAAGGACTTTTCAGATCATGAGGCCTTACTACAGTCTGCCTGCTTATAAGAATTTGGTCATCCCCCTCCTCTCACCAAGAGCCAGAAGAACGGGTGGATGGAGAGGAGGAGGCAAGCTCGGAGATCGAGAAACGGTAAGCATCGATATCTTGGAGGAGATCGGCTTTGAGCGGGATTCGTTTGTCCCTTACAAACTTGCGTCGAGTTTGCCGACGGGGTATCTGAAGCGCCTCGAACTTGCCAGATGTCTCGCCCTCAGGCCGGATGTTATTCTTTGCGATGAGGTCTTTTCAGGACTCAGTATGAGCGAAATTGCCAGCATGGTCCCCCTCATCGAAAAGTTACAGATGGATGGAATCACCCTCATCATGATTGAGCACCGTCTGAGGGAACTCTTTCGGGTGGCGGGTCGAATCATGGTGCTAAACTTCGGGCAAAAACTGACCGAAGGGATCCCGGAAGAAGTGATGCAGGATGAGCGGGTCAAAGAGGCTTATCTGGGCTCGGAAAAGGCCTCAGATTATATCTAAACGGGGCACGGATTCAAGGGTTCATGGGTTCAAGGTTTTCTGATTCTTTCTTAAGTTCACTTGACCCCTTGAACCCCGGGACTCTAGAACCCTTCACTGGGATTTGTGATGCAGAGCAAAGTTACAACGAACAATTTAGAAACCGAATTAACCTTCACACGATTTGAACGGATGTGTGAAAAATATCCTGATCGGCCGGCCGTTGTTTATCTGGGCGAAAACTTCTCTTATAGGAGGCTGAACGATCTAATCGACCGATTTGCTACCTCCCTGACCCAGTTCGGTATTGGCAAAGGGGACAAGGTGATGATCTATATCTCGAATTCTGTGCAGTGGGTCATTGCTTTTTTTGGAATTCAGAAAATTGGAGCGGTCGTTATTCCCGTTCCTCCCATTTATACCTCCTTTGAAATTGAATATATGATCAATGACTCCGGGGCACAAACCATTATCTGTCTGGATACCAATTTCTGCTACGTAAAGGAGGTACTTCCAAAAACCTGCCTGAAAAGGATCATTGTCACCAACCTGGTTGATCTTCTCCCTATCTGGAAGCGAACCGTAGGATTCCTCTTCGACAAAGTTCCCAAAGGAAACATCGACAAGGGCCAAAATATATACTCCTTTAAAGACATGCTTAAAAACTCTCCCAAGAAAATTGATGTCCAAATTGATCCACGGAATGATTTTGCCTACATCCTCTATACCGGTGGCACAACGGGTTTCCCGAAAGGAGTTCCGGGCAATCACATCGGTATGACATCTTATGTATATGATGTGATGGAGGATGTCGCCGGGGGATACCTCAAAGAGGGAGCAGACGTCTACATCGCAATCAACCCACTGTTCCACATCATGGCTCTCGGGCTGTTTGTGGCGATCGGGCTAAACTCCGGCAATACGACGATCATCATGCCCGTCCCTCAGGTCGATGCCATCTTGCAGACAATACATAAATATAAAGTAAGGTGGTTTTTGGGCGTCCCGGCCCTTTATCGTATGATTCTGGAAAACGATCGCCTGGATCAATACGATCTGAGCTCCCTGAAGTACTGCTATTGCGGAGGGGATGTTCTTCCGATTGAAGTCTCTAAGAGATGGAAAGACCTTTTCGGCCTTAATATCTACCAAGTCTACGGGTCAACCGAAGCGGGCCATGTCACCTACTCCCGGTTAAACAAAGACCCTGAGCTTATGTCGATTGGGTTGCCGTTAAAGTCCAGGCGCTGTAAGGTGGTTGATCCAGCGAGCTTGGAACCCGTGCCCGTTGGAGAGATTGGAGAACTCGTGGTAACATCCGACTACACGGTTAAGAGCTATTGGAATAAGCCTGAAGAGACCAGCCGCTCTTATGTGGAGATCGAGGGGAAGATTTATTACCGGATGGGAGATTTCGTAAAACAGGATGACAAGGGTGAGATCTATTACGTCGAGCGATCCGCTGATATCATCAAGTATAAAGCTTATCGGGTTTCTGCCTCTGAGATTGAAGCGGTGTTGCAAGACCACCCCACGGTCATCGGCGCCTGTGTGGTTGGTGTTCCTGACCCCAAAGTAGGAGAACGAATTAAAGCCATGGTCGTCCTCAAGGAAGATGCACGAGGAGTGGACGCCTCAGAGCTGATCCGATGGTGCCGGGAAAGGCTTGCCCCGTATAAAATCCCGCAATACATCGAATTCAGGGACATGCTGCCAAAATCAAAAGTCGGGAAACTCCTGAGACGCGAAATCAGGGCGGAAGAACGCAGAAAAATTTCCAAAGAAAAAAGACAAGGGTAGAAAATGCTTGAGATTAAGAACCTGATGGTTTTTTATGAGAACGCCATTGCCATCAACAATATCAACATCAAATGCCAGGGTGGAAAAGTCACAGGTGTCTTCGGGGCCAACAGCGCAGGCAAGTCCACGCTGATGTATACCATCTCCGGAATCATATTGGATGTGAAGAAGAAGGAAGAGATGAAAGGAGGAGAGAGGATCACCGTCCTCGGCCATATCACGTTTGAAGGAACGGATATCACTTCCATGAAGCCCAGTGATCGAGCGAGGAGAGGGATCATCCTTTGCCCTGAAAGACGACGGATCTTCGCGGAAAGCAGCACTTTGGAGAATCTGAAGATCGGGGGTTATTTGGCCACAAAGGCTCAGGCCAAGAAGACCCTGGAATATGTGTTTACCATTTTCCCGCCCTTGGGAAATCTGAAGAAGAGAGAGGGGGGGTTTCTCAGCGGCGGGGAGCAACAGATGCTGGCCATCGGAAGGGCCTTGATGGCCCAGCCGAAATTGCTTCTCCTCGATGAGCCGTTACTTGGACTGAGTCCGATGATGGAGGGCATGCTTGCCAGATCCGTGCACGATATTAATCTACAGACAGGAATTACCATCCTCATCTCGGAACAGTATGCCCGTCCGATTCTGCCGATCATCCACCACGGGTATATTCTTGAAAATGGAGGCGCTGTTCTGGAAGGCTCCTACCAAGAATTAGTGGACAACCCCGATGTGAAGTCCGCCTATTTCGGGCTGTAAGGCTAAAACAGACAGTTCCCATGAAGATTTTAGCGCTCGTTGGAAGCCCCAGAAGTTGAAAGGCAAGAAATGGGTAATTGTGTCGCCATCCGCCGAGGGACCGAATTCCTGCAGGCTTTTGGTCGAAATGCTTCGCCTTTCATGTGATTACTTGGGGATGAAATTTGCGGGAAAGATTTTGGCCAAGGCATACGAAAAGGGAGAAATTCTAAAGAATCAAAAGGCATTGAAAAAAGCCTTTGAATTTGGAATGTCGTTATAGTCGTATAACCCAATTCATACCCACCCATGCTCCTTCCCGAAAGACTTTTTTACCAATTTTTTCCAATGACGTCCCATTTCAACCCGTAACCGATAAATCGAACGGTTCTTTTCGCTAAAAGGGTCGTTGGTTATCCCACTTGCAAAAAGGTTTTATTGATTTTCGTTCATTATTTGCAGACGAAAGAATAGTCATCAAGCCTTTCATTTACCCAAGAATAAGGATTATGTTTATTGTGACAAGAAATGGCACTATTACACCCCTCCGTGAAATCAAATTATTAAATTTTCATTTTGAAATCAAATAGTTTGACACCCAATCTTCTTTTGGCATCCAAATTGCCTTTTTAAGCATGTGAACATTTCAAAGTGCTTTTTCCCACAAGGGATGGAGGTAGTCCAATAGAAAATAGTCCTTTATTGACAGAGCTTATGTCCTTTCTTAACAAATCGAATTCCGCAATCCCTGGGCCTATTCCAGGAGGAGACGCTGTCTTTGTGGAAGACGACAGAAATAGGCCCTCAGCCTTGGTGCCGAACGGGGAGCCGGACTTAACGAAATCTACCAAGAGGGGAAATGGGTTTAATGAATCGGAAAAAAAGGACAACCTCCTTGACTCCTTCCTAAAGAAAGACGAGCTAAAACCAACCCAATCCAAAAAGGAAGAGCTCCCAAATGAGCAAGGTCTCTCTTTCATGGACTCTTTCTTAATCGAATTCGTCCACAGCATCAAGAACGGTCTCGCCTCCCTTTATCATGCTACGGCTCTAACAATGGAGAAATATGACGATGCTGAAATTAGAAAGCGTTCTCATGATCAAGTGAAGGAGGAAATCAAAAAAATTGATTCCGTTCTGAACAGTGTCTTAAATTTCATCAACATCAATACCCCCATCATAAAGACGAACACCTTGTATACGATTCTAGAAGAAATTTTGGAGGCCAATGAGAAACAATTTCGCCAGAAGAATATGAACATCACCAAAAGATATGAGAAGGACCTCCCGGACACCTTTATCCACCCTGAACAGGTGAGGTTCATTTTACATTCCGCCGTTCAGTACGCCATCCTTTCAACGCCTCCGAACGAGATCATCGGATTTTTAGTGAAACCAAGCGATTCTCGCAATGGAACGGGTGTCGAGAAGCCTTCAACCGAAAATAACCGCAGATATATTGAGGTGATGATAGGTTTCAACGGAGACGGGAGGCCGGTTAACCAATCAGAGAATTTATCGGAAACCCCAGAGGATCAGAGCAAAGGGATGGCCGATTTAATATTAAAATTAGCGAAGGAAATTCTTCAAAGAAACCATGGGATGATGGTGGAAACCCAT
The DNA here is from genome assembly GCA_963711845.1 of uncultured delta proteobacterium. GTDB lineage: Bacteria > Desulfobacterota > BSN033 > BSN033 > UBA1163 > CAVQFR01. Next base: position 51,080 of record CAVQFR010000011.1, on the reverse strand, counting down.
GGGGATAGGCCGAAGACTCTCATTAATCTGAGATTTCCCGTCGAGAGAAGAAAAGTAGTCTATTATGAACCGATTATCCTATGAAATAAGATGCGAATTGGGTAATAGAAAAACCTGAGGGTAAAGGGAGACAATGGAAGGATCATTTAACAACAAAGAGAGAAGAATCCATCCTCGGTTCATTATTGATTTGCCCCTTGAATATCGGGATGTGAATGACTCCTGTTTACGTGGAGCCATTGTTGTCAATGCAAGTGATGGAGGGTTTCTCATCGAATCACCCAGAGACATTCCTGTGGGTACGGAATTAAATATTACTGTCCTGTTCCCAAAGGGGTTTAGATTGGATGACTTAGAAGTGGTGGCGAAGATTGTGTGGAAAAAACCTTATCGGAAAGGAGACTGGCAAGGAAACCAGCACTGGGGAGGATATCAGTATGGATTAGAATTTATTCAGATATTAGCGGAGGATCGTTGGAAACTGAACTCCCTTCTTGGTGGCCGGTTTAATTTGGAGCAGATGTCTACAAATAATGAAGTTTCCGCCGGTAGGACAACCGAGTCTCAAGCAAAGTAACGGAGGTAATGCTCAATGCCCTTTGTGGAAGGGGACAGATTCAAGCATACATTAACCGGGCAATGATACGAGGTGAAGATAATTAAAGACGATATGTTTATTTTAGAGTCTGCGGATACACCTTATAGGATGTGGTTTGGCGAAAAAGGTCTGGAATCATTTTTTGAGATCGTAGAGAAAAAGAGACTAAAAAAGTAAATTACCCCGCAGCAGAGCTGCGGGGCATTAAGATTCAAAACCTATTTCCATGTCGTCATTCCTGCGCAAGCAGGAATCCAGTTTATGTTGGTCCCCTGTTTTCCAAGGAACAAGCCTGGATTCCCACTTTCGTGGGAATGACAGATGAGGTAACCCTGTACCAAGCTACATGGAATTATCAATTTAAAACTCTAAAACATTTCGTCTTCGGCGAACCTGTTTTCATCCGCCCAGCAGAGCTGGGCGGTATTCAACAGGTGTCTTTTATAAATCCATACTCAGTTTTCAAAGGGCGGAGGCGGAGTCAGAAACAGCTCTGCCATTTTTATCCAAAGCCTTTCTGATACTCGTTTTCCTTAATCATTAATATTGAAGGTCAACCTTTAGTAACGAGTTGTAGATCAAGTCTCCACCCCTTTTCTCAAAACTCCTTCCCAAAAGAATGATTTCTATTCTCCCAAAAATGGAATTGCGAGCTCGGAGGACGTGCCTGCACGCCGAAGTGCCCCATTAACGCATCTGGCAAGTAAGAGTTTCGGCACGCAGGCGTGGCAATCTCGTCGTCGACTTGAGATGGCTTCATCCCTAACCGCTCCTCAGAATGATCAGCTTTGGATTTTCGAAGTAAACTATTTCATACTCCCGTTAATAAACGACTGCCTGTTTACCTTGAGATGCGAAGTGTAAGAAAATAGGGAATCAGATTTTCGATAAAACATCGACAGAATTGAACACCTTTCAACCCGAATCGGAGATCTAAAAAGTACTTCACGCCTTTACAAATCGGGAAAATTGAAATACATAAATAAAATAGATGACGACGCAGAAAATACTAACCCGTGATTTTGTCCTCAATTTCCTTACTCAATTTGCTTTCTCGTTTGTTTCCTTTATTCTCATCCCGACCATTCCGGTCTATCTTTCAAGATTTGAGGCAAAAGCAGGGGAGATTGGTTTCCTGATTGGAATTTTGAGCGTCTTCTCCTTGATTCCCCGACCGTTCATAGGAAGAGCCTTATTAAGGATTCCCGAAAGAAAATTTATGATGGCAGGAGCGATCCTCTATATTCTCTCATCGATCGCCTATCTCGCAGCTCCTCCTTTTTGGCCTTTTTTGATCGTGAGAATCATGCAAGGGGTTGGATTGGCCTTCTTTTCGACGGCCTCGGTCGCATTGATCGCCAATTCCACCTCTGAATATCGTCGCGGCCAAATCATCAGTTACTATTTCTTATCCTACAACTTCGCGTTTGCCCTAGCCCCCTATTTCGGGATGCTCCTCATCAACCAATTTGGCTTCACCGCCCTCTTTTTGGTCTGCACCGCATTATCTTTATGTACCTTACTCATCACTCTCAAATTGAGGAAGATCCAGGGTGTTCCGATAGAAAGTGAATCGATACAAAACCAGCCCTTCTTGAATCGTGACGTCCTTCCATCAGCGATCATGGCCTTCTTGCTCAATGTCATCTGGGGAAGTCTGGGGGCCTTTTTTCCTCTGTATGCTCTTCGCCATGACGTTTCCAATCCTGGAATTTTCTTTGCGTTTATCGCCATTACCCTCATCCTGGGCCGTTCTTTGGGTGGAAGAATACTGGATATGGTTGCGAGAGAGAAAGTAATCATCCCTTGTTTCATCGCTATCATTATTTCTATAGTTGTCCTTACTTTTTCCACCACTCTTGAAATGTTTATTCTTGTGGCAATCGTTTTTGGAACGGGATGGGCCTTTCTCTATCCCTTCCCTGGTCGTTTACGCCGTTGAAAGTTCAGGTTCTGCTCGAGGCCCTGCGATGGGCACCTTCACAGCGCTCGCTGACCTGGGGGCAGGGATCGGTCCGATGATCATGGGCATGATCCTTGAGTGGACCAATTATCCGATTATGTTTTTCTTCTTAACTCTTATTGGAGTCGTCAATTTTCTCTATTTCCGCTATACGATCAGCGGAAAAAGGAAGAAGGATCGTTATCTTGTCCAGGATTCGGATTAAGAAAGACTAATCTGGACAAGTGGTGACTGGCATTGGCAAGTCGAATTCTGGTAAAAACAATTTGAAAAATCTGAATAAAAACTTGACAAAAGAACGACGTTTTGTTAATGGATGGAAATGGCTCTGGGTGGGATTTCGTCCTGATTTCGAATCCTTCCTCCACTTACAAAAAAATGAAAAGTTTATAATTCGTAGCCTTCGACTGGAGACGAGGGAAAATCCTATAAAAGTAAGGATATTCATTCTTTGTTTAAGGAGCTATTAGCTACAAACGGGACGACCGCCCTTCCTTCCAATTATCCTTTCCTCCCTTCCAGAATCGTAACAGTCTCTCAAGTGCCACTATTCACGAGCCGCACCTTATTGGAAAGGAGTCTTTAATGGCCGTTACCAAAGAGGTTCAACTTCAAGTCAATGACATTTATATGGCTTTTGGAGGCGTTCAAGCCTTGATGGGTGTCAGTTTAGAGGTGAAAAAAGGCGAGATCTTTTCCATCATCGGTCCAAATGGCGCTGGCAAAACTGTTCTTTTGAATTGCATCAATGGTCTCTATCACCCTCAAAGAGGCAATATCGAATTCGAAGGAAAAGATATCACCCGATCCAGGCCCTATCAGAGGGCAAAGTTGGGAATCTCAAGGACATTCCAAAAACTTGAGCTCTTTAAAGGCGCAACCGTGCTCGATAACATCCGACTCGGTCGCCACATTCATCTCAAATCGGGGTTGATCAGTGGAGCCATCTACTTCGGAAAGACTGCCCGTGAAGAGATTGAACACCGGGATTTTATTGAAAGGGAGATCATCGATCTCCTGGAAATTGAACATATCCGAGATAAGATGGTGGGGATGCTTCCCTATGGACTTCAAAAGCGAGTCGAGTTGGCGAGGGCACTGGCGCTCAACCCTAAAATCATTCTTTTGGACGAACCTCTCGCGGGCCTCAATTTAGAAGAGGTCGAGGACATGGCTCGATTCATCTTAGATATTAACGAAGAGGAACGGTGGCAGACGACTTGCGTTTTGGTTGAACACGACATGGGTGTGGTCATGGATATTTCCCATCGGGTGATGGCCCTTAACTTTGGTAAGAAAATCGCAGACGGAACTCCACCCGAAGTCCAGAGCGATCCCCAGGTGATCAAGGCTTATTTGGGTGAGGCGGAGGATCTCTATGTCACGCGCCGGTAGTTCGAAAGAGATTGAGATAACCAAGGATTTGACCATTCCCAAACTCTTTTTACAAGCCGCTCAGAAATATTGGGACAAAAAGGTGGCCATGCGGGAGAAGGAATTCGGAATCTGGGTCCCCATCACATGGAAACAGTATTATGAGAATGTGAAGCGCATTGCGCTAGGAATGGTTTCTCTGGGGTTAGAGAGGGAAGACAAAGTTGCCATGATCGGCGACAACCGACCGGAGGCCCTTTGGGCAGAAATGGCCGCCATGTGTGTGGGGGGGGTAGGAGTCTGGTTATTCCAGGACTCTCTGCTTGATGAGGTGAAATATATTATCGATCACTCCGATGCCAAACTGATGGTGGGCGAAGGGCAAGAAGAAGTTGATAAATGCCTCATGATCAAAGACAAATGCCCGAAGTTGAAGAAGATGATCTGGGATGACCCCAAGGGGATGAGAGAATATGACGACCCCATCCTCATTAGCGTTAAGAAACTGATGGAAATTGGCCGGGAGATGGACAGGAAAGAGCCCGGCCTCTTCGTAGATATCATCAAGAAAGGAAAAGGAGACGATGTCTGTCTCCTCTTCTATACCTCGGGAACCACTGCCCTTCCAAAAGGAGCTCTCCTCACCCATTATAATATGTTGACCATGGGACAAAATTTAATGCGTGTGGACCCCTATTTTGAATCGGATGACTTCGTCTCCTACCTCCCCTTTGCCTGGATTGGAGAGCAGATGATGTCGATCTCCTGCGGAATTCAGGCCGGATTCACAATCAATTTTCCGGAAGAGCCTGAGACTGCGCAAGAAAATATCCGTGAGATTGGCCCTCATGTGATGTTCGCACCTCCTCGTGTTTATGAACAGATGGTGCGGAATGTCCAGGTCAAATATCTGGATGCAACGTGGTCCAAGCGGAAAGCCTATGAGTGGGCCATGAGGACAGGCTACCATGTGGCTGAATTGAAGTTTATGAAAAAGCCCATTCCCTGGTATTGGAAAGCCCTCGATTCCCTTGCTTACCTGGGTGTCCATAAAAAATTGAAAGACCATTTAGGCCTTTCCAGGATACGGGATACCTATACCGGAGGAGCGGCAATGGGCCCAGACCATTTCCGATTCTTCCATGCCATTGGAGTGAATCTGAAACAGATCTACGGCCAGACCGAGATTGCTGGAATTTCTGTTCTCCATCGGGATGACGATATTAAATTTGATACCGTCGGGAGGCCTATCCCGGAAACCGAGGTAAAAATTACTCCAGAGGGAGAGATCATTTCAAAAAGTCCCTCCGTTTTTATAGGTTATTATAAGATGCCGGAAGAGACGACTAAAGCTCTAAAGGATGGGTGGCTTCACTCAGGAGATACCGGTTTCATCGATACCGATGGCCACCTGGTCGTATTCGACCGAACGAAAGATGTGATGACCCTAAGCGACGGAACCAAGTTCGCTCCCCAGTTTTTGGAGACACGTCTTAAATTCAGTCCCTATATTAAAGACGTCTGGGCCATCGGTGACAACAGGCCTTATGTCACAACTGTGGTTTGTATCGATTATGGTGTGGTCGGCAATTGGGCAGAGGCCCGAAATATTGCCTACACCAGTTATTCCGAACTTTCTCAGATGCCCGGCGTCTACGAACTGATTCAGAAGGAAGTCATCAAGATGAATCACGACCTCCCCCCTATTGCCCGGATTAGAAAATTTATCAACCTCTATAAGGAATTCGATGCGGATGATGATGAATTGACCCGGACCCGAAAATTGCGAAGGGCCTTTGTGGAAGAGCGATATAAAGATATTGTCAACGGCCTTTATTCCGATACCCATACGGTCCATATGGACACCAATATCACGTATGAAGATGGAAGGGTGACTCATATTAAAACGGATCTTAAAGTGATGGAGGTACCGCAGTAAAAATCAGTGCAAAATTAACATTGCAAAGTTAACAATTAGCAATGAAATATGGAAAACCTATTACAAAATCAACACTGCAAAATTAGCATTTGGCAATGAGCGCTAAAACTGATCAATTATCAGATCGATTACTCGATTTTGCTGTAGAAGTGATCAAAATTACGGATGCGTTACCGAATACGGTTGCGGGAAGGCACGTCGGCGGTCAGCTGATAAGAGCAGGGACATCTTGCGGCTCAAATTATGAAGAAGCTTGTGGCGCCGAATCCAGATCTGACTTTTCCCATAAGATGAGTATTGTGCTTAAAGAACTGAAGGAATCACGGTTTTGGCTGAGGTTAATCTCCAGAACGAAAATGCTTACCTCTAATCACACTGAACCCGTTCTAGATGAATGCCAGCAACTGTGTGCTATCGTTGCGAAAAGCATTCTTACAGCAAAACGCAGGAGAAGTTCAAGTTGATAATTTTGCATTGCTAAATTTGCAATTTGCAATGGTTTTGCAAACCGGAGGCTTTCATGGAACTTTTTTTACAACTTTTTATCACAGGAATTCTCGTCGGGAGCATCTATGCCCTGGTGGCATTAGGGTGGACCCTCATCTATAAATGCTCTGGCGTCCTCAACCTGGCCATGGGTGAACTGACCTTGATGGGGGCATATGTCTGTCTGACCTTGTACCAATGGCATATCCCATTCATATTAGCCCTCCTCTTCACTCTTGTCATCGGGTTTGCCTTGGGGATCTTAACCGAAATTCTCTTCTTGAGGCCCATGGTGGGAGAACCGGTTTTGAGCGTCATCATGGTCACCGTGGGGCTCTCTTTTTTCTTCAAAGGGTTGGTGGAGTTGGTCTGGGGGACGGATACCGTTGTTTTCACCCCCGCGGTATTTGCAATCGAACCCATATTCATAGGAAAAATTGTCGTCGGTCAGGTTTACCTCTGGGCTTTCGTTGCGTCGATCATCCTTCTTCTCGGCTTCGTCACTTTCTTCAAATATACAAAGTGGGGGTTATCCATGCAGGCAACGGCGGATGACGAGATGGCCGCTCTATCGCTTGGTGTGAACGCTAAGATTGTTTATGCCCTTGCCTGGGCCATTGCCTTTATGGCGGCAGGAGTCGGCGGAACTTTATTGGGAAACATCAATGGTCTTAATATTTCTGTGGGCCACCTGGGGTTATTAGTTCTCCCCGCCGTCGTTTTGGGCGGTCTTAACTCTGTCCCCGGGGCCATCGTGGGTGGTCTGGTGATTGGAGTTCTTCAGAATTTGGCAGACGGCTATTTAAGCCGTTTTACCCCCGGTGGGGTGAAAGAGGTTTTCCCCTTCGCGGTGATGGTCATCGTCTTGTTGTTTAAACCCTACGGCCTCTGGGGTTGGATTCGGATTGAACGTGTATAAAACATCATTGCAAATTGAAAAATTAGCAATGCAAATTTAGCAATAAAAACAACAAAACAATGAGAAATGAGATGGCGGAGTTAATGAATGCTAATTTTGCAATGTTAATTTTGCATTTTGCATTGGGAGGTTAAGATGGGTTATCGACCTTGTGGTATTTATCATCAGAATTACCGCCAGGACCACGCATGGTGGCAGACCAAATTCGTCTGGGGAAAGATGGCCCTCCTTTTTATTGTCATTTTTTACCTCATCCCCAAGTTTGCAGGTCTCTACTTAATATCTGTGGCGAATGTTGTCGGATATACAATTCTTTCTGCGATGGGCGTCCAATTATTGATCGGCTATTGTGGGCAGGTCACTTTAGGCCACGCTGCATTTCTTGCAGTAGGAGCTTATACCAGTACACTCCTCATGCTTCAGTTACATCTTCCTTATCCCCTCACACTCATCTTGGGAGGGATCACCGGCGGTCTATGGTGTGTGTTATTCGGTCTCCCTTCTGCGCGGGTGAAGGGTTTTTACCTCATCATGACGACCATGGCTGCTCAATTCATCACCGTTGAGTTCTTTATTACCCAGTATGTCAGTCAAATCGGAGGAAGAGGAGTTGCCTTCTCCATTCCACCCGGCACAGTTAAGATCGGCCCATGGGGAATTCAATCTGAGATGGAAATTTATTATCTGATGGTGACATTAGTCATTTTGTGCACCTTGGCGATGTCGAATCTGCTTCGATCAAAGGTCGGCAGAGCCTGGATTGCCATCCGCGATAATGACATCGCTGCAGAGGCCCTCGGCGTCAACATTGTCTTATATAAGTTACTCGCCTTCTTTGTCGCAGGTTTCTTTGGAGGGATTGCAGGCGCTTTCTGGGTGACCTCCCTCGCAGCGGTCAGCCCGGAACACTTTCAGTTTGGCTGGTCCCTCTGGTTGGTTGGGGTTATCCTGATCGGAGGGGTGGGAAGCATCCATGGAACGATCTTCGGTGCGATGTTTATGACTCTGATACCGGAGGGGTTAAAGTTTCTTATATTCGCTCTTACCCAGAATCCATTCTTTGTGAATCTCATGCCTTTCTTACCGCATCTCCTTGAGAAATTCTTATTTGTTAAAGAAGCAGCTTTTGGTTTGGCCATTGCCCTGTTTCTTATTTATGAACCGAATGGGATCTCTTATCGTTGGTGGCAACTGAAGAACTATTTTAATCTATGGCCATTTTCTTATTAGGCGACGTGTCCGCACGCCGAAGTGCTGGGGCTTCGGCACTCACGCGTGTCCGACATCCGTGACCGTTTGGGCACAAACTTACGGACACGAATCACGGACACGGACACGATTTAAAGAAGGGGGTGATGCGACGTCATTGGATGGTGGGAGAGGAGATGACCGGGGTGGAGTTTTCATTCTTATCTTAACCTTACAGGAGGTAAAAAATGAGAGTCAGAATATTTATAATTGTTGTCATTTCGCTCATGGTGGGTCTCGCTGCTTCATGGGCCTTTGCACAGGAAGTAAGACTTGGGGCACTCCAGGACACCACCGGGGCCACTTCTGATGTGGGCAAGGATGAGGCCTTGGGAGTTCGTGAAGCAGCCCAGTACTACAATGATCAGGGTGGGATCAACGGCAAAAAAATCCGTTTATTCCAATACGACTATGGATATCGGGTGCCGGAAGCAGTCACCACTTACAAGCGATTCAGGGATTACGACAAGGTGGTCATGGTTTTAGGGTGGGGAACGGGTGACACAGAGGCCCTCTCCCCAACGATCAATGCGGATAAGATGCCCTATCTCTCCAGTTCCTTCTCCGGTCATCTGTGCGATCCTAAGAAGACCCCTTATAACTTTGTTTATGGAACGGATTATTCGACCAACGCCCGCGGTGCAATCACTTATTGGTTCGAAGAAGTCTGGAAGAAGGATCCAAAATGGAAGGCTTTGAGGGAAAAAGGAGAAAAACCAAAATTCGTTTGTTTCATGGATACGGCCTCCCCCTATGCAACCGCTCCGATCAAAGCGATCAAAGATCAAGCTGCGCTTCTTGGCTTTGAGATCGGACCTGATGCGAGTATATCCTTAACAGCTCTGGATACCAAGAGCCAGGTCATCGCAGCCAAAGGATTTGGGGCCAATTTGGTCTGGCATGGAAATACCACGATGTCCGTATCCGCTGCCATTAAGGATGGTTATGCCCTGGGACTTGGAGCAGATCATATTATCAATAACTGGGGATTCGATGAGAACCTGGTTAAGTTAGGTGGGCCTGCCGTCGAAGGAGCAATGGGCTTGATTGCCTGTGCTCTTTTTATTGATGAATATCCGGCAAAGAAAAAGGTCCTTGAATATGGTAAAAAGCTAAACCCAGGCATCCCCCTCGAAAACCGACTGATCCGAACGATTCAGGGTTGGGTAAAAGTTACCCTTGCCGTAGAAGCTATGAAAAAAGCTGATAAAGCAGGAAAGCTGAATGGTCCTGGAATCAAAGATGCCTTTGAAAGCTTTAAAGACTGGCCGGGATTGAAGGAATTTGGTGGTCAATTGGTGACGATCACCCCAACAGACCATCGCTATAGTTCAATCGTCAGGGTTGGAAGAGTCATCAAAGGGAAACCTCAAACGGTAGGCGAAATTGACATGCGTGCTAAATTCCCTGATAAGTGGGCTTCCTGGCTCGGCTGGTAAGGAGGAAAATGTTGAACCCAGAAACATCCAATGCCTCAGAAACCATCCTGAAACTTAATAATGTTGAGGTCATGTATCACGAAGTTATTTTGGTGCTGAAGGGGGTCTCCGTTAATGTAGCCTATGGAGGAATTGTCGCCCTTCTTGGAGCCAATGGTGCTGGAAAATCGACCACCTTAAAATCCATCTCTGGTTTGCTAAAGCATGAAGATGGGGAAGTGACGGATGGGAGCATTGAGTTCATGGGCGAAAAGATACACCTTCTCTCTGCTGAGGAGATCGCCAAAAGAGGAATCTTCCAGATCATAGAAGGAAGAAGAGTCTTTGAACACCTGACGGTAGAAGAGAATCTAAGGGTTGGAGCTCACCTCAGCAGGGGAACGGGTTCAGTCAGCAAAGAGAGATTGGAGATGGTCTATCACTATTTCCCCAGATTGGTGGAACGGCGTCATGTCATGGCGGGTTTCATCAGCGGCGGAGAGCAACAGATGACGGTGATCGGTAGGGCTCTCATGGCCCAACCGAAACTGTTGCTCCTCGACGAGCCGTCGATGGGCCTCGCTCCCCTTCTCATTAAGGAGATTTTTGAGATTATCACCAAATTGAATAAAGAGGAGAAGATCCCTCTGCTTCTTGTTGAGCAGAATGTAAAATTAGCTTTAACCGTAGCCCGTTACGCCTACGTTTTAGAAAACGGCAGGCTCGTGATGCATGATACCTCGGAGAAGCTAAAGGAGAACCCGGATATCAGGGATTTCTATTTGGGGCTCTCGGATATAGGTGAGCGAAAAAGCTTCAGGCAGGTGAAACATTATAAAAGAAGAAAAAGATGGCTCACATAAGATCGTGATTCGTGTTGGTGAATTGTTCCATAATTATCTTTTTGCGAATCACGAGTCACCATTCACGCAACACGACATAAAAGGAGGTTCTTTATGCGAAGATTATTCTTAATCCTTTCACTCGTTGCATTTGCTGTTTGGGGAATGACAGGGTGCAAACCCGGCCTTCTTCCGACGGATGAAGCAGGGAAGCCAAAAATTACATTGGAACGGGTCGAGGTGATGAGTTACTTCCCCTGGGTCGATCTTCCCGCCCGCACTCCAATGGCCCTTGGCTTCGTTTTTAACGTAAATAATCCTAGCGGATATAATGTCATGCTGGATAATATCAAATTCACTGTCTCCTTTGAAGCGGCTCCGGATAAATATATCGAAATTAGCACCCCAACGTATTACGACCGGATCTATTTTCCACCCAATACAACCAGCCAGTATCGAATCGTAAATGTCATGGATTCGGTCACAATGCGGTTAACCCTGCTGGTAGCCCAGGCACCAAAAATTCAGGCTTTGAACCTTAAAGCGGATGATGTCATTAAAAACTGGTATTCAAAAATCGGAGACTTTGGTTTTGGTGTCAAGATATCAGAAGGGATGGCAGTCTTCACCACTGAGAAAGGGGATATTTTCGTTCCCTTTGAAGGAAAATTTCCAAAGAAATAGGATAATTCCTACCTCCCCTATATCCCCTCGCGGGAGGGGATATAGGGGCAGGCTCAAACAATCCATCGATTCACCCTTACCCCTATCCTCTCGCGTCGAGGGAGAAGGGGAGTCTCTTTTCAATGGAGTTCTCCCATGCCTAAACACGACCCCATGGACCGCACGTCAGGCTTCCTGAAAAAGAATCTCGAGACCCTGCCCCCAAAGAAACGGATTGAATACCTAAACCGAAGATTAAGAGGAATCATACAATATGCTTATAAACATTCCATAGCGGTTAAGAATAAATTCGATTCTGTCGGACTGAAACCGAAGGACATCCAAACCGTTAAAGACTTAGAGAAAATTCCCATTACAAAAAAGACAGAATTGATGGAACTTCAGAAAAAGAACCCTCCCTTTGGAGGGTTTGCGGCACTACCCATAACTGAATTAAGGAGGATTTATATTTCACCGGGGCCTATTTTTGAACCTGGCGAAGCCGACTACGATGAACTGGGTTGGGCCCAGAGCATGGTTGCAGCGGGGGTCCGTCCGGGCGACATGGCCATCAATACTTTCAGTTACCACATGGTCCCCTTCGCTCTACAAATGATAGACAACTCTCTTCATCGAATCGGATGCATCACGATCCCCGCAGGGATCGGAAATACCGAACAACAGGTCAATATCTTGAAGAATCTGAAAGCCAACGTCTATTGCGGTACGGCGAGTTTTCTTCTCAACATCGCCGAAAAGGCAGAAGAGATGGGATTGGATTTAAAAAAAGATATAAACCTTAAAGTCGGCTTTGTCGCCACGGAGATGCTTCCGGAATCCCTCCGCTCCAAATTGGAACAAAAATTTGAAATGATTATCCGACAGGGTTATGGAACCGCTGATATTGGCTGCCTCGGGTATGAATGCCTGAAGAAGAATGGGATGCATGTTCCCGATGATAAGATTGTCGAGATTGTCGATCCAAGCACGGGCAAACAGGTGGGGCCCGGAAAAGCGGGAGAAATTGTCGCTACCACTTTCAATAAGGTCTATCCGCTCATTCGATTCGGGACAGGAGACCTCTCTATCCTGACCGAAACCCCCTGCCCTTGTGGCAGGACCTCACCCAGATTGGTAAAGATTTTGGGGAGAGTGGATCAGGCGACCAAGGTGAGGGGCCTTTTCATCCATCCGGGCCAGGCAGATGAAGTGGCATCAAAGCATCCCCAAATCTCGAGGGTTCAGGTGGTGGTTACTAGAAAAGAACACAAAGACGAGATGACTTTCCAAGTTGAACTCAAAGAAGAAGTTTCGCAGCCTGAGAAGTTGAAGAGCGCGATCGAACAGTCTATTCGTGATGTGATGAAAGTCAGGGGAGACGTCCAATTTGTTCCAAAAGGAGCTATTCCAGCGGAAGCCAAAAAAATTGAAGACCAACGAACATGGGAGTGAGGAAGGGTTAACGAAAATAGACTTTTGACGAGTCTCTGTGAAATATGCTAATATGAATTCAAACTCAGAACGGGGGAGGGACGAACTATGAAGATTTATTACAAAGGGTTCATGAGGGAAAAAATCCAAAAAAATCCAGTGACGATAAACCCGGAGGCATCCTTTTTCGATGCCAGAAACCTCATTCATGAGAAGGGGATACGCCATCTCCCCGTGGTCGATAAGAACAATGCATTGGTTGGAATCGTGACGGATCGAGATATCCGGGAAGCAGCCCCTTCCGATGCCACCCTGCTCAGCGTCCAGGAACTCAATTATCTCTTAGGAAAGCTTAAAGTTTCGAGCTTCATGACGCCAAAGGCTAAGTTGATCACCATTACACCTGACACACTCATTGAAGAAGCTGTCCAGCTGATGCACGATAACAAGATCGGGTGCCTTCCTGTTGTGGAAGGAGGAAAACTTTATGGAATCTTTACAGAAACAGATGCCCTGGACCATCTGGTGGACATATTTGGTTTCAAACAGAAGGGAACCCGTCTAACCGTTGCTCTTGAAGATAAACCCGGTTCACTCCTTGGAATACTTGAAGTGTTTAAAAAGCATAATTTAAGCGTCATCAGCATCGTCACCCCCTCTTTTCTGGTCGAAGGGAAAAGGATCACTGCCATCCGGATTAGAACAGAAGAGTACAAGGATGTAGTGACCGATTTAGAAAAAGCAGGCTATGACGTCTTATCGATAGGGAAATGGCCATCCGTGTAGAAAATAGGAATGATGGAATATTGGAATATTGAGTTTAGTTCTAAGGACGAAACCACGGTTAATTTATTATAGATATCAAACCCATCATCCCATTATTCCGCTATTCCATAATTATTTTTTTCCCACAGTCTTGACAGTTTACGTTAAGTGGCATCATCAGGCTTGTTCTATGGAAAACAATGGTGCAAAGCATTATCAAATCGGTGAGTTGGCGAATTTATTGGAACTGAGTCCCCGAACGATCCGATACTATGAGGAAATTGGCCTCCTCAACTCCGTCAAAAGGATCGAAGGGGGAAAAAGGATCTATACGGACAAGGATTTTCAGCGTTTAAGATTTGTTACAAGGCTTAAGCATCTCGGATTGACTCTTTCGGAAATGCTCGAGCTGGAGGATATTTACCAAATCCATCGGACAAATAGAAAAGTATTACCCCGACTTTTAGAATTACTCGACACCCATGCGGTAAAGATTGACGAACGGATTAACAGTCTCAACAAATTAAGGGCGGATATCTTGAAGTACCAGGATAAGGTCCGTCAAAAATTAAGTATGGATGAGGACTTCCAGAAAGGAGAGGACACACATGACAGAAGTCGTGATTACCAGCGCCGTTCGGACAGCCATAGGTAATTTCCTCGGGGCATTAACTCCCTTCAGTGCGACGGAATTGGGAGGAAAAGTGATCGAGGAGGCTGTGAGGCGATCGAAGATTCAAAAAAAGGATGTGGATGAAGTGATCATGGGCAATGTCCTCCCTTTTGGATTGGGGCAGAATCCAGCCCGTCAAGCAATGATCAAGGCAGGTCTCCCGATGTCCGGAGGAGCCATCACGGTGAACAAAGTCTGTGGCTCTGGGCTGAAGGCAGTGATGCTCGCTGCCCAAGTGATCCTCGCCGGAGATGCGGATGTGATCGTTGCCGGCGGAATGGAGAACATGAGCCGAGTCCCCTATTACTTAGAAAATGCAAGGACGGGATACCGGCTCTGGGATGGCAAGCTGGTAGACGGTATGGTCCACGACGGTCTCTGGGATATTGTCAATGATTATCACATGGGATACACCGCTGAGATCCAATCAATAAAATTCAACATCACTCGTGAAGAACAGGACCGATTTGCTCACGAATCGAACCAGAAAGCGATGAAAGCAAACCGGGAAGGAAAGTTGAAAGAGGAAATCCTCCCTCTTTCGATCCCTTCAAAGAAAGGCGAACCGACTGTCTTCGATACCGATGAGGGACCCCGGGAAACGGATCTCAAATCCATGGCCAAATTGAAATCTGTTTTTAAGGAGGGCGGTGTCGTCACGGCAGCAAATTCTTCCAAGCTTAGTGATGGAGCAAGCGCCCTCGTCTTGATGTCAAAAGAAAAGGCCCTGGCATTAGGAGTCAAGCCCATGGCGAAGGTCGGAGCCCAGGCAGCAGCGGGGGTGGAATTGGAGGATGTACTGGTCGCCCCAATCCAGTCCATTCCGAAGTGTCTTAAGAAAGCAGGCCTTTCTCTTCAGGAGATTGACCTGTTCGAAATCAACGAGGCCTTTTCCGCCACGACCGTCGCCATCTTCAAAACCCTCGGAATTGTCGAGGAGAAGGTCAATGTCCGTGGCGGCGCTGTGGCCATCGGCCATCCCATCGGAGCCAGTGGTGCGAGAGTGCTCACCACCTTGCTCTATGCCATGAAAGACAGAGGAGCCAGAAGAGGAATGGCCTCTCTCTGTTTAGGAGGTGCGGAGGCTGTCAGTTTGATCGTGGAACAAATATAAAAAATCAATGCAAATTGCAAAGTTAGCAGTGCAAAGTTAGCATTGAAAAAACCGCTGTTTTTCATTGTTAATTGCTAATTTTACAATGCTAATTTTGCAATGAGTTTTTCTGAAGGGAGGTTTTATGGAGATCAAGACGATCGGTGTTGTCGGAGCCGGGCAGATGGGAAATGGGATCGCTCAAGTGGCCGCCTATTCCGGATTTCGTGTGGTGATGAGTGATATTGCCGACTCTTTCGTCCAAAAAGGAATTGGCACCATTTCCAAGAATTTGGGCAAAATGGTAGAGAAGGGAAAGATTCCTCCCCAGAAGAAGGAAGAGATCATGGGAAGGATCAAAGGAACTATTCAATTGAAAGATATGGCGGAAACGGATTTCGTGGTGGAGGCAGCCACGGAGAATGAACCCCTGAAATTAAATATCTTCAAGGAATTGGATCAGGCTTGTCGAAAAGAGATCATCCTTTCAAGCAATACCTCCTCCATCTCCATCACGAAGATTGCCTCGGCGACCCAAAGACCTTCACAGGTCATCGGTATGCACTTCATGAACCCTGTCCCGGTCATGCAGCTTGTCGAGATCATACGAGGACTACAAACGTCTCAGGAAACTTTTGATACGGTGAAGTCCCTCGCCGAGAAGATGGGCAAGACCCCTGTCGAAGCCAATGACTTTCCGGGTTTCATCGCGAATCGAATTTTAATGCCCATGATCAATGAGGCGATTTATACGCTTTTCGAAGGGGTCGGAACACCGGAAGCCATTGATACCGTTATGAAACTGGGAATGAATCATCCAATGGGACCCGCTGGCACTGGCAGACCTCATTGGTCTGGATACTTGTTTGGCCATTATGGAGGTCCTCTATAAGGGTTTTGGGGATTCCAAATATCGCCCCTGCCCTCTTCTCAGGAAGTATGTCGATGCTGGCTATCTCGGCAGAAAAACAGGAAGAGGGTTTTATACCTACTAATTGGAAAATAGCAGATAGCTGATAGCGGATGGCAAGAACCAATTACTTTAAACTATAAGCTATCAGCCATAAGCGAGAAACGATGGACTTCAGACTGACCTCGGAACAAGAGATGATCCGGGATATGGTGAGAGATTTTACGGAGAAGAATATCAAACCCGTTGCGGCCCTCTATGACGAAGAGAAACAGTTCCCCTATGAGAACCTGAAGAAAATGGCCAATCTCGGCCTGATGGGGATGAATATTCCCGCTGAATTCGGCGGATCTGAAGTCGGGGTGGTCGCTTATAGCCTGGCCATTACAGAGATTGCAAAGGGATGCGCCTCCCATGCCGTCACCACCTCTGTGACCAATATGGTCGCTGAGGTGATTTATGAATTTGGACAAGAGGAGATAAAAAGAAAGCATGTCCCGAAGCTTTGCAACGGAGAATACCCGGCCGGTGCTTTCGCCATCACAGAGCCCCATACAGGGTCGGATGCGGGTAATATTCGAACGACGGCCACTCGCCAGAAGAATCGGTACGTCCTGAATGGGAGCAAAACCTTGATCACAAGCGGAGAGGCCTCACGAGTCATCGTCACCTGGGCGGTGACAGACCCGAATGCAAAGAAAGGAAAAGGAATCAGCGCCTTCGCCATTGAGAAGGGAACACCTGGGTTCATTGTTGGAAAGGCAGAAGATAAGATGGGCCACCGGGCCTCACAGACCAATGAATTGACCTTCGACCATTGTGCCATCCCGGCCAATTTCCTCTTGGGGAAGGAGGGAGAGGGCTTCAAAATCGCTATGATGGAGCTCGATGGCGGAAGGATTGGCATCGCCTCCCTGGGACTCGGCGTGGGATTTTCTGCTATTGATTTTGCAATAGGATATGTTAAAGAAAGAGAGGCTTTCGGCAAACCCCTTTCGAGCTTTGAGGCTATTCAATGGATGATCGCCGATTCTTATACCGAATTGGAAGCCGCTCAACTTCTAGTGCTGCGTGCCGCCCATCTGAAGGAAACCCGTCAACCCTTTACGAAAGAAGCTTCGATGGCAAAGCTCTTTGCCACAGAGACGGCAAGGAATGTGGCGATCCGTTCCGTTCAGATGTTGGGCGGATATGGTTACACGAAAGACTATCCGGTAGAACGTTACCTCAGGGACATTATCGGAACAACTCTCTACGAAGGAACCTCTGAAGTTCAGCGGATTGTGATATCGAGAGAGATACTGAATCGCTAACGGAGGATGCGGAAGCATGGAGTCATCAGAACAGACATTGGCTGCAAAATTTGATCTTTACGGTTGTTACCAATGCGGAAAGTGCACCGGAGGATGTCCTGTTTCCCTGAAATCGAAATTGAACATCCGCAGGCTGATGATCGAAGGGATTTTGGGAAAGAACCTCGAACACATCACGGAGCGGGAAGAACTCTGGGATTGTACCACGTGTAAAACCTGTACGATTCGGTGTCCTCGTGGGTTGAAACCGATGGATCTCGTCATCGGGATGAGAGGGACCCTTGTCGAAGAAGGCCATATCCCAAAAACCATCATCGAAGCCATGGAGAGCGTCTACAAACATGGAAACCCCTGGGGAAAGCAGAAGAACAAAAGGACGGAATGGATTAAAACGCTCCCCGAGGATTTCAAGATCAAAGACTTCTCCCAGGGAGATCACGCGGAGTATCTCTATTTTACGGGATGCACGGCTTCTTTCGACCCGCGAATTCAAGAGGTCGCCAAGGCCCTGGTCTTCGGCCTCCAACGCGCGGAGGTCGATTTCGGGATTCTCGGAAATGAGGAACAATGCTGCGGGAATGAGATCCGCAGAATGGGAGAATCAGGTCTCTTTGAGGAACTGGTCGAGGGAAACATGCAACGTTTCGACAGCTATCGAGTTGAACATGTCATCGCCATGTGCCCCCATGGTTTCAACGCCTTGAAGAATGAATACCCACAAGGAAAGTTTGAGGTCCTTCATACGACTCAACTCCTGGCCAAACGTTTGGAGGAAGGAAAACTGCCCCTCACGAAGGAGATCAAGAAAGTGGTCACCTACCATGATCCCTGCTTCCTGGGGAAGCAGAATAATGTTTTTGACGAACCCCGAATGTTACTCCAAGCCATCCCGGGCCTCACCTTCAAGGAATTAGATCGTTCCAGGGAAAGGAGCCTCTGCTGTGAAGGAGGGGGTGGAAGGATGTGGGTGGAGTCCTCTTCCGAGGGGGGACAGCGTCTTGCTGAAGTTCGAGTCCAGGATGCCGTGGAGCTGGGTGCCGAGATCATCACGACAGCCTGTCCATTTTGCGTCCTCACCCTGGAGGATGCGGTCAAAACCTCTGGCCACGAAGAAAAAATTAAAGTCATGGATGTGATGGAATTGTTGGCGGAGGCCATGGATTAAGATGAGATGGGTTGAATCGATCACCAAAGAGGAATGGGAAAAGATTGACCAAGTGATCGCCAAGTATCGAGGGAGGCACGGGGCGCTTATCCCCGTGCTCAAAGAAACTCAGGAGATCTGCGGATACCTTCCTAAAAATGTCCAGCATCGCATTGCAATGGGATTGAACCTCTCTGCTTCACAAATCTATGGGGTGGTTTCGTTCTACGCCTTTTTCACCATCATCCCAAGGGGCAAGCACATCATTCGGGTTTGTCTGGGAACGGCTTGCTATGTCAAAGGAAGCAAACAGATCCTTGATAATCTTGAAAAAGCACTGGATGTAAAGGTCGGAGGAATTACAAAAGATCGAATATTCTCTCTCGAGGCGGTTCGGTGCCTGGGTTGTTGCAGCTTGGCCCCGGCCATTGTTATCGATAATGATACGCATGCCCTGGTGGACCCTGCGGAGGCCATCCGGATCGTCAGATCCTATGGTTAACCGATGCAAGTACTGAAATTAGAAGATTTACAAAGGATCAAGGAAGGAACCCTTTCCGATCTCTCTCTTCAAAAGGGAGGGTATCGAGCCAAGATCAATTTCCATATGGGAACTTGCGGAATCGCTGCGGGAGCTGAGAAGCTTCTTTCCCTGGTCCTCCGGAAGATGGAAGAAACAGGAATTCAGAACATCAAGATCATCCATTCCGGTTGTGCAGGGCTTTGCAGTCGAGAACCTATGGTCACGATCGAATCCTACGGATCGCCTCCGGTAAAATACTGTGATCTCAATGAAGAGAAGACCCAGGAAATCTTCGACCGCCACATTGTAAACGGAGAAATAGTCGGCCCCTATGCTCTCGCTATTGATGACGGAGAGACCTCCCCACTTTCTGTGTCTATCCCGAGGTTGGAAGAGATCCCTTTTTTCAAACACCAAATCCTCTGGGCCTTACGGAATAGAGGTCTCGTCGACGCGGAGAATATTGACGAATCCATTGCGAGAGATGCTTACTTTGGATTAGCCAAGGTTCTGGCATCCCTGACCCCGGAGCAGGTGATTGGGGAGGTGAAGGCCTCTGGCTTGAGAGGTCGCGGAGGAGCAGGGTTTCCAACGGGTTCAAAGTGGGAGGAAGGAAGGCGTTATTCTTCTTTCCCCAAATATGTCATTTGCAATGGTGACGAAGGAGACCCCGGTGCCTTCATGGATCGTTCCGTTTTGGAATCAGACCCCCATGCTGTTTTGGAGGGAATGATCATTTGCGGTTACGCCATCGATGCTCATCAAGGTTATATCTATGTGAGAGCAGAATACCCCCTGGCCATCCAACGGCTCAACATCGCCATTGAGAAAGCCAGAAACTATGGGCTTTTGGGAAAGAATATCTTAGGCTCGGGTTTCGACTTCGATATCGGTATCTATCCAGGTGCCGGGGCTTTCGTCTGCGGAGAATCGACGGCATTGATGTACTCCCTGGAAGGGAAGAGAGGGATGCCCCGAATTAAACCCCCTCGCTCTACAGAGGCCGGTCTCTGGAGTCAACCCACGGTCCTCAATAATGTAGAAACATTTGCCAATGTTCCGGCAATCATTCGAAACGGGGGAAAATGGTTCGCCGAAATTGGAACCAAGGGATCAAAGGGGACAAAGGTCTTTGCCTTGGTTGGCTCGGTAAAAAATGTCGGGTTAGTAGAAGTCCCCATGGGGACCACTCTCCGGACGATCGTCTACGACATCGGAGGCGGCGTGTCTGGAGACAGAGAATTTAAAGCGGTCCAGATCGGCGGTCCCTCCGGAGCCTGTCTCCCCAATTCCCTGCTGGATACGGAGGTTGATTTTGATTCCCTCGATGAGGCCGGGGCGATGATGGGCTCAGGCGGTCTCGTTGTGATGAACGACTCCACCTGCATGGTGGATACGGCACGATTCTTCACTGACTTTTCTGTTGATGAATCCTGTGGAAAATGCGTTCCCTGTAGGGTCGGGATGAAGGTGATGCTCAATATCCTGAACCGCATTGTCACCGGAAAGGGAGAAACGGAAGATATCGGGCGACTGGAGAGACTGGGTCAGCATATTAAAGAGACGTCCCACTGCGGATTAGGAAAGACCGCACCGAATCCTGTTCTTTCCACGATTCGCTACTTTCGAAATGAATATGAAGCCCACATTCAGGACAAGCGATGCCCTGCCCTGGTCTGTGCGGATTTAATTCAATTTCGAGTCGATGCAGAAAAGTGTAAGAAGTGTGGTCTCTGCAAGAAGGCATGTCCGACGGAGGCGATCACCTGGGAGAAAAAGACACCCGCGGCCATTAATTTGGAAAAGTGCATCCGGTGTCGGTCTTGTATCCAGGCGTGTAAGTTTAAAGCGATCGAATAGAAAACGGAACAATGATAGAACAATGGAATAATGGAATGTTGGAATACTGGAATACTGGGTTGAAGTCAATCCAACTTAGATTTTTCCCATCCTTCCACTGTTCCATTATTCCACTACTCCTATTTTAGTAGATTATGGCGAATCAGACCATTAAACTGAAAATCGATGGAATTGAAGTAGGCGTCGAAAAGGGGACGACCATTCTCCAAGCTGCCCAGTCCGTCGGGGTTGGAATTCCCACTCTCTGCCATGATCGAAGGCTCATTCCCTTCGGCGCTTGCCGTCTCTGCGTTGTCCAGCAAAAGGGAAAATCAGAACTCCTGCCGGCCTGTTTCACTCCTGCGAAAGAAGGCATGGAAATCGTCACCCATTCCCCGGAAATCTCAGAATCGAGAAAGCTTCAGCTCCAATTCATTCTGCTCAACCATCCGATGATCTGCCCGAGGTGTGAGAGGGAAGGCGAATGCGCCCTCCAAAGGCTGGTCTATGAATATGGCGTAGAAGAAACACTCTACCCGTGGGAACGAACCTCTTTTCCCGCGGATGACCGCTCACCCCTTCTCCAGAGGGATTCGGACAAATGTATTCTCTGCGGCCGGTGCGTTCGAATCTGCGACGAAGTCCAGGGAGTCGGAGAGCTTTCTTTTTCAAAGAGAGGAATCAAAACGGTGATCGACACAGATTTTCACCGACCCCTCCAATGCGAATTTTGCGGTCAATGTATGGACACTTGCCCCGTGGGTGCGATCACGAGCAATCGTTTCGACTACACGGTCAAGGCCTGGGAGTTGGAGGAGACGACCACACCGTGTCCCTTTTGTGCATGCGGATGTTCCCTCACCCTTGGCTCGAAGAACGGAGAGATCAGACGGGCCTTCTCTGATCCTGAGAAAGGTCCGAGTGATGGAAACCTCTGCGTCAAAGGTCGTTTTGGGTGGGATTTTGTGGACCATCCGGAGAGAATCAAAAAACCTCTTCTGAGAGTCAATGGTTCGTTCAAAGAGGCTTCCTGGGAAGAAACCCTTCGATATGTCGCACAGAAACTTGAAACCATTAAAGACCAATATGGTCCCGAGGCGATTGCAGGCATTGCCTCCAGCCGATTGACCAATGAGGAATACTATCTTCTTAAGAAATTATTCAGAAATGCGATCGGGACGAATCAGATCGTTCAGAGTGGTGAGGAGTCGGCACGTGGATTGACCGAAGGATTGGCAAAAACATTGGGGGTGGCGGCTTCGACCAACTCCATCCGAGAGATTCGAAATGCGGATTGCATTCTGGTGATCGGCGTGGATCCTGCTCAGACACATCCGATCATCAAGAACGAGATCCAACTGGCCCTTCGGCGGAACAGGGCTCAATTGATTGTGCTCGGGAGCTATGATATCAGCCTCACCCGGGCCACATCGATTTCTCCGCTCCTCCCTTCCTCCGTCACGCTTCTCGATCAGCCGGGCAGAGAAATACACTTCCTCAACGGCATGATCCAAACGATCTTCAAAGAAGGTCTTGAGAATAGCGATTTCATCAAAGAAAGGACAGAAGGAATAGAAGAGCTGAGGAAGCAGATCTCTTCCTTTCAACCAGAATTCTCTGAGGGGGCAAAAGGAAATAAGAACGAAATCGAAAAAGCCGCCAGAGCCTTTGTACAAGCCAAGAAGTCAATGATTCTGATCGGATCCGGTCTCTGGTCACACCTCGACGCAAAAGAGATCGTCACGGCATCCTCCAACCTCGCTCTGGTTACAGGTCACATCGGAAAGGAATCCAGCGGGATCCTTATCCTTTTAGAGAAATGCAATTCCCAAGGAGCCGTAGATATGGGGCTTTTTTCCGAAGGAGAGGTAGACGGGAGAAAAAATCTTCTGCAAAAGGCTATCGAAGGAAAATTAAAGGCACTCTATCTGATCGGAGACAATTCCTCCCTCTCCTCTTCTACCTTTGGAGGACAAGCTTTAGAAAAGATTCCGTTCCTCATTGTCCAAGACCTTTTCATGACCGAAACCGCGGCGAAGGCCCATGTTGTCCTCCCTGCGTGTGCCTTCGTGGAAAAAGGAGGAACGTTTACAAACCTGGAGCGAAGGGTTCAAAAATTGAACCCCCTGCGTCCATCTCTTCACCAGTCAAAATCGGATTTTGATATTTTCCTTGCCCTCCTTCGCCTTCTTGAATGCCCTGTCCCAGGAGAGACCCCGGAGGCGGTCTTTGAAGAGATTGGCCGTGTTCTTCCTCATTACCGAGGGATTCAAGACGGGGAGCAATGGCCAAGTGGCTCTACTTACCTCTATGCGGATGGCTTCCCCATGGGAAAAGCAAGACTGATACCCGTCCATGGAGGAACAGCCCATCAAAAAACAGAAGGTTATTCTTTCCATCTGATCCAAAGACCATCTCTTTTCCGATCGGGTCTTCTCAGTTCAAAAAGCGATGCTTTGAAAATTGTTTCAGAAAAACCTTACCTGGAAATGAATCCAGGGGACGCTCATCGTCTCAAGATCGAAGAGGGAGAAGTGGCACAGGTATCAACCCCGCAGGGTCGATCTTTGCAAATGGAAGTGAAATATTCTTCAAAGCTTGTTTCGGGGGTCATCACTTCCCCCTACCCCTGCCCTCTCATGGAAGAAGAGGGAAGTGTTTCGGTTAAAGTGAATAGGTTAAAAAGTAATTAGTAATCCTTCCTGCCCTTTGATCAAAAGGGGCAGGAAGGATTTTTGGAAAGGAGGAAATAGGATGAACACAGTAGTCTGTATAAAAAGGGTTCCGGAAACGGTTGATGCAGATGTCTCCATCGGCAAATCAGGAAAAGATATCGATAAAAGTGGGCTCGCTTTCGACCTGAATGAGTGGGATAGTTACGCGATTGAAGAAGCCATCTTGCTCAAGGAGAAATTGGGCGGAACCGTAACGGTTCTTACCATCGGAGGAGAAGATTCGAACGAATCCCTGAGAAAATGTCTGGCCATGGGCGCGGATGATGCCATGCGACTGACAGATCCTGCTTTTGATGGATCCGATGGCCTTGTGACGGCAAAGATTTTGGCAGAGGCCATTCGAAAAATTCCTTATGACCTCATTCTCACAGGGACTCAAGCCGAAGACGATGGATACGGACAAGTGGGAGTCGCCGTGGCAGAATTGCTTGGAATCCCTCATGCCGCTGTAGTCAACCGCCTCGAAATCCAGGACAAGAAGGCAACGGTTCATAGAGAACTGGAAGGGGGATTGGAGGAAGTCTACGAAATCGACCTCCCCGCGGTGCTGACCATCCAAACTGGAATCAACGAACCTCGATATGTCTCCATCATGGGCATTCGAAAGGTCGCCAAAAAAGAGATTAAGACCCTTGGCACTTCAGATCTCAATCTGAAGCCTGAAGAGGTCGGTCTCTCTGCCTCGGATACCCAGTTGGAAAAAATCTTCCTTCCCCCGGTAGGTGAAGGGGCGGAGATCTTAGGGGGAAAGCCGGAAGAAATCGCATCAAAAGTTTTCAATATTCTAAAAGATAAAGGAGGGCTCACCTGATGAAAGAGATCATCGTCCTAGCAGAACATCGACGTGGAGAATTAAGAGATGTGACATGGGAGATGCTCTCCAAAGGAAGGCAATTAGCAGAGAGCATCGGTGCAGAGATCGGGGTCGCCCTTCTGGGCCATGGAGTCAACCCATTAGCCGAGGTTCTTAGGCCCAAAGCCCACAGGGTTTTTTACATCGAGGATCAACGCCTCGAGGCTTATAACTCAGAGACTTACGAAAAAGTACTAACCCAGCTGATCATCGAGAGGAAACCTCTCCTCACCCTGATCGGCCATACCGCCATGGGCATGGACTTTGCTCCCGCCCTGGCTGCTCATCTAAAGATGCCCCTGGCCACGGATTGCATTGGAATTGATCCGGCAGCAGAGGCCTTTTCGCTGACCCGCCAGCTCTACGGGGGAAAGGTCAATGCCACCGTCTCCTTCTTGAAGAAGGGACCCTACATGGTGACCGTTCGTTCCGGAGCTTTTCCTGTTTTAGAAAAAGAGGCGCTCCCGGGTGAAATGGTAAAGGTCCCTTCGCCCTTGACCGATGAAGGTTTGGCCAAACGTTTTCTCCAGTACGTGGAAGCCGCCGTGGGCGAAGTAGACATTACACAGGCTGATATTCTGGTCTCCGTTGGAAGGGGAATTAAGGAAGCTCAAAACATCCCGATGGTGAAGGAATTTGCGGATGCTATAGGAGCCACTCTTTCCTGCTCCAGACCCGTGGTGGATAAGAAGTGGTTGCCCAAGGACCGCCAGGTCGGGACTTCCGGTAAAACAGTTAAGCCGAAGGTTTACGTTGCCATTGGAATCAGCGGCGCTTTCCAGCACATTGCAGGGATGAAAGGTGCGGGAACAGTGATCGCTATCAATAAAGATCCAAAAGCCCCTATCTTCGGCGTCGCTACCTACGGGATTGTGGCAGACTTATTCAAAATCGTCCCGGTCCTAAAAGATAAAGTCAAAGAACTGAGAAAAAGTTAAGAGTTATGAATTATGAATTATGAGTTCGGAGAAAGGAGCTATCCCCTATAAGCTATAAGCTATTAGCTACAAGCCATTAGCTATCAGCGATTATTTAGAGATAAGAGATGAATTTCGAACTGACGCAAGAGCAGAAGGATATTCAGAAGGCAGCCCGGGAGTTCATCCAGGGAGAATACGATAAGGAAAAGATTCTGGAATGGGAGCAGACTCATACCTATCCCAAGGAGATCTGGAAGAAAGCTGCCGCGTTGGGGTTTATCGGTATTCACTACCCCGAGGAATACGGGGGACAGGGCTATGGCGTTTTCGAAAATATCCTCATCGTTGAGGAATTTTGCCGGAAGGATTCTGGAGTTGGAGTAGCCTTAAGCCTGGCTGACTTTTCATCCGAAGTCGTTCTCCGTTTTGGAAGCCACGAACAAAAAAAGAAATACCTTCTTCCTGTCTCTCGGGGAGAGTTTATGTCAGGGGGCGCCTATACAGAACCCGACCACGGAAGCGATATTACCCTCCTGTCCACCACAGCCTTAAAGCAAGGAGACTCCTTTGTGATCAACGGGACCAAGACATTTATCACCAACGGAAGCATTGCAGACTTCTTTGTCGTTCTCTGTCAAACGGATCCAGGCGCAAAACCTCCTTACCGGGGCCAGTGTACCCTCCTCGTCGATAAAGGGACAAAAGGATTAGAGGCTACAGAGATCATCCCTAAGATGGGCATTCGAATGACCTCAACGGCTGAACTTTCCTTCAGCGATGTCAGAGTACCATCGACGAACCTTCTCGGTGAAGAAAATAAGGGATTTTATCAAGTTCTCGAATTTTTCGATGAAAGCCGAATTGAGATCGCTGCCCAGGCTCTCGGCATCGCCCAGGGAGCTTTTGATCGGGCCCTGGACTACGCGAAACAGAGGGAACAATTTGGAAAAAAATTGGTCGATTTTCAGATCACCCAGCACAAATTGGCCGATATGGCCACAAAGATCGAGACGGCGAGACTATTAACCTATAAGGCGGCCTGGAACTATGACCAGAAGAGAATCGACCCGAAACTCACCTCCATGGCCAAGCTCTTAGCAGCAAGGACAGCCGTGGAGGTAGCTGATGAAGCGATCCAGATTTTGGGAGGCTACGGGTACATCACCGAATACGAAGTCGAGCGGTTCTATCGGGATGCCAAGATCACTGAAATTTACGAAGGGACAAAAGAGATTCAGAAGAATACCATTGCTTCTGCGTTGATTGGGAAGCTTAAATGAACCTACCCTCTATCCCCTCCCCTCGCGGGAGGGGATGAAGGAGAGGGGAAAAGATCCGTTTCGATCACCCTCACCCCAACCCTCTCCCGTCAAAGGGAGAGGGGGAATTTATTGGTTGATGATGAAGAACGAAGAGACAAGAGAGGTGATTCCCGAAGCATTGGTCATCGGCGCAGGCATTGCAGGAATGCAGGCTGCCCTGGACATCGCGGACAAGGGGTTTAAGGTCCATTTAGTGGAGAAGGAATCTTGCATCGGGGGCCATATGGCCCAGTTGGATAAGACCTTTCCCACCCTGGATTGCTCTGCCTGTATCAGCACGCCTAAAATGGTTGATACGGCGAATCATCCGAACATTAACCTTCTTACCTACTCCGAGATCGTTCGGGTTGAAGGAAAGCCCGGGCATTTCAAGGTGACGGTTAGGAAGAAACCCCGTTTTGTCGATGTAACCAAATGTACGGGCTGCGGCGACTGCGCAGCCCAATGCCCCGTCACCCTCCCCAATGAATTTGACATGGGCTTAGGGAATAGGAAAGCCATTTATGTCTCCTTCCCCCAGGCTGTTCCGCTCAAATATACGATGGACCGCCGGGGAACCTCCCCCTGCACGGCCACCTGCCCCCTCCACTGTAATGCCCAGGGCTATGTGGCCCTCATCTCCCAAGGTAAGTTTAAAGAGGCCCTTCAACTGGTGAGGGAGAAACTCCCCTTCCCTGGAATTTTGGCCTATGCCTGTTCTCACCCATGCGAGAAGGAGTGCAAGCGAATCGAGACGGATCGTCCAGTCCCTATTTGCCATCTTAAGAGATTCCTCGTCGATCACGTCGAAGAACCTGAGTTTGAATTTACGCCTCCCGAAGAGAAGGGAAAGAAGATAGCGATCGTGGGCGGAGGGCCATCGGGACTTACCGCCGCATACGATCTGAGAAAAATGGGCTACCGCATTACTCTTTTTGAATCCAAAAATGGGCTGGGCGGTCTCCTCACCCACGGTTTCCCTTCCTATCGTCTTCCGGGGGAGGTGGTGGAAAAAGATCTCGCTGTCATCGATAAAATGGGAATAGAGGTCAAATGCAACACCCAAGTGGGAAAAGACGTCTCCCCGGAGACGCTCAGTCAATCCTATGATGCGATCTTTATCGCGGGTGGGTATCACTGGAGCAGAATCTATCCTGCGCGCCTTTAAAGGCTTAAAAAGGACGAGAAGAGGAACGATTCAGGTCAATCCCATCTCCCTGGAAACCGGCGTGAAAGGAGTCTTCGCGGGTGGAGATATGGTGACCGGTCCCGGGACCATTATTGAATCGATGGCCCATGGAAGGAAGGCAGCCCTTTCGATTGATCGATACCTTCGCGGAGAAGACCTTCTTCAAGGAAGGGATTCCGAAGGGACACAAATCTCGCCTCTGAGAAGCCTTCTTCCCTATTCAAAGAGGATGGAGCGAGAAGTCCTGCCCGACATGGTGAAACCCCTCGCCGCCAGCCCCACTGCGGAAGAGGCGATGGAGGAGGCAAAGCGGTGTCTCAATTGTGCAGGATGTTCGGATTGCGGAGAGTGCGCCAAGGCCTGCCAGCCCAAAGCCATTAACTACGGAATGAAAGAAGAGATCGTTGAGCTTCACGTGGGATCCATCATCCTCGCCACCGGGTTCGATCCTTTTAACCCAAAACTGAAACCCGAATTCGGATACGGGACCTATCCCAATGTCCTTCATGGCCTTGAAATGGAGAGGCTCTGTTCCGCCTCCGGCCCAACCAAAGGTGAAATTGTCATCCAGGGGAAGAAGCCCAAAGAGGTGGTTTTTATTCATTGCGTCGGGTCGAGGGATAAATCGGCCGGCAACGAATACTGCTCAAGGGTCTGCTGCATGTACACGGCTAAGCAAGCCCATCTTCTCAGGGATAAGGTTCCCGATGCCAATATCACCGTCCTCTACATGGATGTGAGGGCCTTTGGAAAAGGATTTGAAGAATTCTACGAGCGGGTCCAAAAAGAGAGGATCGTTTACCGAAGAGGAAATCCCTCTGAGGTCTATCGAAGAAACGGGAAACTGGTCGTCAGGGCCGAGGATACCCTCTTAGGAGAGCCTTTTGAATTAGAAGCGGACCTGGTCGTCCTGGCCTCCGGGCTCGTCCCCCGAAGGGAAGAAGATATTTTGAAAAACATGCTGGGGCTGGAGAACTCTTCTGACAAGTTCTATGCAGAGGCGCCTGGCCTCGATCCGATCATGACCAAAAAGGAAGGAATCTTTCTTGCGGGATGCTGTCAGGGCCCTAAGGACATCCCGGATACAGTCGCCCAGGCGAGTGGTGCAGCTTCTTTGGCTTGTGCCGTCCTTGCAAAAGGAAGGGACCCAAAAGTTCGGAGTTCGGAGTAGGGGCAATTCATGAATTGCCCCTACGGAGTTCGGAGTTAAAAAACAATTTAGTTTTGCCCTATGCGATGAAGCTATGAAGATCGGCGTTTTTATCTGTCATTGCGGAATTAATATTGCGGCGACGGTCGATATCGAGAAGGTGACGGCATTCGCCAAAACCCTTCCCCATGTTGCCATAGCTCGAAATTATCAGTATATGTGCTCTGATCCCGGCCAGGACATGATTAAGAACGATATCAGAAACAATGGCATTGACCGGGTAGTCGTGGCAGCTTGCTCTCCTCGAATGCACGAACCGACGTACCGTAAGGCCGTTCACTCCGCAGGGCTCAATCCCTACTTTTTTGAAATGTCCAACATCCGAGAACAGTGTTCCTGGGTTCATGCGAGCAGAGAGGACGCCACGAAGAAGGCGATGGATCTGATTGCTGCCGCCGTTGCCAAAGTCTCCCTTCATGAAGCCTTGGATGAAAAGGAAGTGGGAGTCACTCCTTCCGTGTTAGTCATTGGGGGCGGGATTGCCGGCATTCAGGCCAGCCTCGACATCGCCCATTCAGGTTTTGAAGTCTACCTGGTAGAAAAATCACCTACCCTGGGAGGCCATCTCGGGCAACTTGATCGAACGTTTCCCAATCTGGAGGAGACATCCACCATCCTGTCCCCGAAACTAAAAGAAGTTGTAAACCATCCCCTCATTCACATTCTTACTCAAAGCGAACCAGAAGAAGTGGAAGGATTTGTGGGCAATTTTAAAGTCAGGGTGAGGCAGAATCCAAGATATATCAATCCAGAAAAATGCACACGCTGCCAAAAATGTGAAGGGGTCTGTCCTGTCAGGGTCCCGAGTGAATTCAATATGGGACTGACCGAGAGGCCGGCCATCTATCTCCCCTCCCCTCATGCGGTACCCTTCACCTATACCATCGATTCAGAAAACTGTCTGTTTCTCCGGAAGGGAGAATGCGGCAAGTGTCGAGAGGTTTGCCCGGAGGGAGCGGTTGAGTTCGAACAGGTAGGAGTTGAACGCCAGTTCGATATTGGTACGATCATTGTCGCCACGGGTTACGACCCCTTCGACGCGAGGCAAAAGCCTGAGTTTGGATACGGGCTTTATAAGAACGTCCTGACCGGGCTGGAGTTTGAAAGGCTGCTCTCGGAGAGCGGACCGACTCAAGGGAAAATTCAAATCAACGGCAAGGAGCCCAAAAACATCGTATTCATCCAATGCGTCGGGTCGAGGGATAAAACGGTGGGCAATGAATATTGCTCCAGAGTCTGTTGTATGTTTACAGCCAAACAAGCCTCGCTCATCAAGGAGCGCCTCCCCGATGCCCGGGTCACCATTTGCTACATCGATATCCGGGCCTTTGGAAAAGGCTGTGAACAATTCTATGAGCAGGTCCAGAAAAAAGGCGTCTTTTACCGAAAGGGGATTCCTTCTGAGATTTATCAAAGATCCGGGAAATTGATCATCAAAGCAGACGACGAACTCTTAGGGGAGCCCTATGAGGAAGAGGCCGACTTGGTTGTCCTGGCCACAGGCCTCACACAGCGAAAAGATGCCAATCGCATCCGCAGCCTCCTCAAACTCTCCCAAAGTCCGGATGGTTTCTATCTGGAAGCCCATCCCAAGTTACGGCCCCTCGACACGGCTACGGATGGGATCTTTTTGGCTGGAACCTGCCAAGGGCCAAAAGATATTTCCGATACCCTGTCCCAAGCCCACGGAACGGCCTCTCGGGCAACCATCCCCCTCTTCGCAGGAAGAGTCAAGATCGAGCCGATCACATCTGTGGTAGACGTCTCCTTCTGTGCCGGCTGCGGTCTCTGTGAACAGATCTGTGAGTTCAGAGCCCTCAACATGGACCCCTATCGGAAAGTGATGACGGTAAACGAAGCCCTTTGTAAAGGGTGTGGGGCTTGTAACGCGGCCTGCCCATCGGGTGCCATCAGTCTCAGGCACTTCAAGACAGAACAGATCATCGCCCAGATCAGAGAAGTGTGTTAGTGAGGGTCTCGGATTGCGGATTGCGGAATTTGGAATGATTATGACGAGTTTAGGGTGAGGGGATCGGATTCCTCAACATTGATCATTGAAGATTGATCATTGACCATTTTGCATTGAGTCGTTCTATGGAAAAAGGTTTGATCCAAGTCTATACGGGAAACGGGAAGGGAAAGACAACGGCTGCTTTAGGGCTTGCCCTCAGGGCAGTCGGCCATGGATTGAAGGTCTTGGTCATCCAATTTATGAAGGGAAATATCAATTACGGGGAATTGGAATCTTCGAAAAAGCTTTCTCCCTACCTGACGATTGTACAGTCGGGCCGGGAAACGTTTGTCTCAAAAACGAACCCGGATCCCGTGGATGTACGATTGGCTCAAGACGGATTTGATTTGGCAAAAAGAGCGATTACCGGTGAAGCCTACGACATCATTATCCTCGACGAAATCATTGTAGCCGTGGATTACGGTTTGATCCCTCTCTCCGACCTCCTTCGCCTTCTCGACACCAAACCTAATGGAGTTGAACTCATTCTCACGGGAAGGAATGCCAAACCTGAACTAGTGGAAAAAGCTGATTTGGTAACCGAAATGGTAGAACAAAAGCACTACTATAGGAACGGGGTCTCAGCTCGCGAAGGCGTAGAAGTTTAGTTCCGAGCAGACGGTTCGGAGTTCGAAGCACAGAAGTTTTTTGGGTTCGGTGTTCGGAGTTTACAGCTGAGAACTAATAACACCGAGCTCCCCACTCCGAACTCCTTGCTCCGCAAGAGGGCAACTCATGTTCAGAGAGGACGAGCTTAAAGAAATCGAAGCGGAAAAGGAAAGGTGGCTAGAGGATTTGGCGGATATCCTCCGCGAAACCCCTGAACGTCTGCCGCGATTTAGCACTGTCTCCGATCTTGAGATCAAAGGCCTTTACACTCCCGAAGATATAAAAGACATCAATTATTCCGGAGACATTGGTTTCCCGGGCGTTTCTCCTTTCACGCGGGGGGTTCAGCCTTCCATGTATCGAGGAAGGCTCTGGACCATGCGAATGTTCTCGGGTCTGGGGGGCCCCGAGGAAACAAACAAGCGTTTCCACTATCTCTTGTCTCATGGGGAAACAGGTCTTTCCGTCGCCTTCCACTATCCGACACTCATGGGATATGACAGCGATTCTCCGATGTCAAAGGGAGAAATCGGGAAGTGTGGCGTGGCCGTCGATACATTGAAGGATATGGAGATCCTCTTTGAAAGAATTCCGCTGGACAAAGTGACGACTTCTATGACGATCAATCCGCCTGCTTCGATCTTGTTGGCAATGTACATCGTCGTGGCGGAGAAACAGGGTGTGAGCAGAAGGGAGATCGGAGGGACCATCCAAAATGATATGCTGAAGGAATTCATCGCCCAGAAAACCTTCATGCTCCCGCCGAAACCATCGATTCGAATCATTGTCGATACGATTGAATATTGCGCCCGGGAAGTCCCCCGTTGGAATACGATCAGCATCAGTGGCTATCACATCCGTGAGGCCGGGGCAACAGCCGTTCAAGAACTCGCCTTCACCCTGGCCGATGGAATTGCCTATGTCGAGGCAGCCGTAGAAAGAGGCCTGAAAGTCGATGATTTTGCCCCGAGGCTCTCCTTCTTCTTCGATTCTCATATTGATTTCTTTGAAGAGATCGCTAAATTCAGGGCCGCCCGGAGAATGTGGTCGAAGATCATGCGCGAGCGTTTCATGGCAAAGAATCCTCGATCCTGGATGCTTCGTTTCCACACCCAAACGGCGGGATGTTCCTTGACGGCGCAACAACCTTATAACAATGTCGTCCGCACCGCTTCCGAAGCGTTGGCTGCCGTACTCGGTGGAACGCAGTCTCTCCACACCAATTCACTCGATGAGACCTATGCGATTCCCACTGAGGAAGCCGTCACGATCGCGTTGCGAACACAACAGATCCTTGCAGAGGAAACCGGTGTGGCCAATACCATTGATCCTCTCGCTGGGTCCTATTTTGTCGAAACGCTCACTGACCAGATGGAAGAACAGGCCTGGAATTATATCCATAGGATTGACGAAATGGGAGGAATGGTCACAGCGATTGAACGGGGATATCCCCAAACAGAAATTGCTGATTCAGCCTATAAGTATCAGAAACAGATTGACTCCGGTGAAAAAGTCATGGTGGGTGTCAATAAATATGCGACAGACCATCCCCCCATCACGATCTGGAGAATGGGCCCAGCGGTCGAAGAAAGGCAATTGGCACGGCTTTGCGAAGTAAAACAGAAGCGAAACCATCAGAAAGTAAAAGAACACCTGACTCAGATTCGAATCGCTTCTAAAAATAGTGAAAACCTCATGCCTCATATCATCAACGCGGTCAGGGAATATGCCACAATTCAAGAAATCTGTGATGTGTGGCGGGATGTTTTCGGCCGATATTCAGACCCTGGATATTTCTAAGATTGCGGAATGGTGAATGCGGCCCCTCACCCTCCCCTCTCCCCGCTGGGGAGAGGGTGGGGGTGAGGGGAAACGGGTGGGGAGGAACAGTGAGTCCGGAACGGAAGATTCGAATTCTTATTGCCAAACCCGGCTTGGACGGACACGACCGGGGGGCAAAAGTAATCGCAAGGGGATTCAGGGATGCCGGTTTTGAAGTGATCTATACGGGGCTTCATCAGACGCCAGAGCAGATCGTGGCGGCTGCGATCCAGGAAGATGTGGATGCCATCGGACTATCCAGCCTTGCCGGAGCCCATGATTATCTTTTCCCGAGAGTGATTGAACTACTAAGGGAAAAAGGGGCGGACGATATCATTGTCTTTGGAGGGGGAATTATTCCTGAAGAGGACCTACCTCCCCTCACTCAAGCAGGAGTGAGAGGGGTTTTCGCTCCCGGAACCTCCATTGAAGAAGCCGTCAACTGGGTCCGGGAGAATATCAAACCCCGTAAATAAATAGTCCGGGGTGAACAATTCGGAGGGTTTAGTTTTCCACCTCCGAACTCAAAACTCCGAACTCCGAACTTTATAGGAAGGGGGGTGAAGGGTTCTAAAGTTTAAAGTTTAAAGGCGAAAGGTGAGAAGAGCTTTTTGACGCTATGCGCTTTGCTCTATGCGCTATGCTTATATTGGAACAGGAGGAACGAGAATGATCACATTCAAAGAAGGGAATTTGAGGATTCCTAAATGGAATCGAAAGGTTTTTATCGTGGCCGGAGGAACAACGGCCTATAAGAAATATTTCCCGGAATATAAACTGGAAGAGCTGGCGATGATGGCCTTCAAGAATATGCTGGAGGATAACGACTTAAAAATGGACCCTTTGGAGGTCAAAGGTCTGATCAACTTTGCCACCTATGGTGAGTTCGCCGACCACTTCCAAGACCAACTGCTCTGTGAAGCTAAGATTCATGACTATTTCGGGCTGGAGCCTCTTCATAATTTAGGCATCAAGACAGGAGGGGCTACCGGCGGTTCAACCATCCTTGCTGCCGCGATGGCCGTGGCTTCAGGTTATGCCAACGCGGCGCTTGCTGCGGGCTGGGAGCGGATGGACGAAGTGGACACCCGGACCGGTAACTATTATATCGCCACAGCGGCCTGCAAGGATTTTGAAACCCGGCTGGGCCGGATCTATTCCTCCTACTATGCCCCCATGGCGAACCGTTTTGCCAACAGTTTTAACGTATCCGAAGTCACCCGGGCAAAAATCGCTGTTAAAAACCACCTCTACGCCTGTTCTTCTCCCTATGCGCAACAGCCAGGGAAATATACGGTTGAGGAAGTCCTGGCCAGCCCCATGTCTGCCTATCCGCTCCGATTCCTTGAATGCTGCGCCATGAGCGCTGGGGCGGCTTGTGTACTGGTCTGTGATGAAGAGACAGCTTACAAGTTAACCGACCATCCCTGTGAACTTTTCATCTGTGGTGGAACTCATACGTTACGGGTGGCTGACCGCCGGCACATGGAAGTGCCACTCCTCCCACATGAAACCCCGGGAATGTACAAAGACCTCTATGGTAAAGAAGGGGCTCGGTATCCGGGATTTGAGAGTTTCTTAGCCTCCCGATTTGCAGCCTGGCTGGTCTATCGTATGGCGGGTATTCAAAATCCCATCGAGGATTTGGACCTCGTTGAGCTTCACGATGCCTTCACCATAAGTGATCTACAGACTTACGGGGACATCGGGCTCAGGCCCTATGGTCAGGAGCAAGATTATATTGAGTCCGGAGATGCCTATTACATCAATCCCAACACTGGGAAACCTGGAAAATGTCCTTCCAACCTGTCCGGGGGGCTGATCGGAACGATGCACGCGGTAGGGGCGACAGGGATCTTCCAGGCCGCTGAGTGTCTGTGGCAATTACAGCAAAAGTACGACAAATTCCATGGTGATCCCAAGACCTGGAAGAAGTGGGCTAAAGAGAAACCCAAGGATTGGCAGAGCCTGCAAATCCCCGAAAATAGCAAACAAGCCTTGTGGGTTTCTCACGCTGGTGTAGGGTCCCATGTAACCGTTGGCATTCTTAGAAAGAGCTGGTAAACCCTGCCTTTTTTTCTGAAGGGCCAGGGTTTGGGAATCGTCTCAAAACACTGCCAGTCATCTGCATCCAAACGGTTCGGGATGAATCGCTTAGGGTAAAGGAGGATAGTTCTCATGGTAAAGAAAAAAATACAGGTAAGGAAAAAAGCAACAACAAAGAAGAAAGGTCAACCGAAGAAGAAAGTCCAGGCGAAGAAAAGAAAAGAGACCAAATTCATCGGGAAGGTCAGTAAAATACGTCAAAAAGAACCGGCCACCGTCATTGAATGGCCTCGATCGCTTACCCATGTCCATACTTACGGCATGTTATCTCCTTTTTTTGAAGGTCTGAGGAAAGGAGAATTACGAGCCACCCTCTGTCCAAACAAGAACTGCCCGGAAAAACGTCTCTGGATCCCGCCCCGGGCCCATTGCCCGGACTGCCATACCGAGATGACCTGGAAGCCTTTAGCCAATCCGGTGATCGGCAAGATCTATACCTTTACCGAAGTCGTCTACGCCGGGACCGGCATCGAACTTTCCACTCCCTATTGGCAAGTCGATGTGGAGATCCCGGGTCTGGCGACAATCCCGAAAAGTTATCTGTTATATGGAAAGCCCTCTATCGGGATGAAGGTCAAGGCTGAATTCAGGACAAGAACCCCCTCCAACACGGTGCTCGATTATTACTGGGTACCTTATGAACAATAAAGCATAGTGCATGGAGCATAGAGCATAGGGATATGAAGCACCAAATTCCAAGTATCAAATCTCAATCACCCAAATTCGAAACAGAATCTTTTTGGTCATTCGAATTTGGAATTTGTGATTTGGGATTTTGGACTCTATGCGCTTTGCCCTATGCTCTTTGCGAGCTTTGCCGGAGGCAACGATGTCACTCGATTTTGATTTGAACGATGAGCAGCAAATGCTCCGAAAGATGGTCCGAAACTTTGCTGAAAAGGAGATCGCTCCCGTTGCTCAAGAACTGGATGACAAAGAAGAATTCTCCTACACGTTGACTGAGCGGATGGGAGATCTTGGTCTCTTTGGCCCTTTTGTCCCTGAGGAATACGGCGGAAGCAATGTAGGTTATGTCTCCTATATCATTGCCGTAGAAGAGATTGCAAGAATAGACGGCTCTCAAGCGGCCACCCTTGCCGCCGGAAACTCCCTAGGAATTTCACCCATCTTTTACTACGGGAACGAAGAGCAGAAAAGAAAGTGGCTTCCTGACCTCTGCTCAGGAAAAGCCCTCTCCTCCTTCGGCTTGACCGAACCGAATGCCGGCTCGGATGCCGGAGCATCCAAAACGAATGCGGTTTTGGAAGCCGACCATTGGGTCATCAATGGCTCGAAGATCTTTATTACCAATTCTACGACCGATATCAGCAAGGTCTGCGTGGTTCAGGCCATAACAGGAAAAAGAGAAGATGGAAGGACCGAACTCTCTTGCATCCTCGTCCCGAACGGAACCCCGGGCTTCTCAACAAAGACCATGCACGGGAAGATGGTCTGGAGGTCTTCCAATACGGGAGAACTCTATTTCACCGATTGCAAAGTTCCCAAGGAGAATCTTCTCGGTCGGCGTGGGGATGGTTTTCATCAGATGCTGGCTACCCTTGACGGCGGAAGACTGAGCATCGCCGCCATGGGTTTAGGCGGCGCCCAGGGTGCTTTTGAATTGGCGCTCAAATATTCCAGCGAACGGGAGCAATTCGGAAGGCCGATCGGTTCCTTCCAGGTCAATTCCTTTAAACTGGCAGACATGGCCACAGAGATTGAATTGGCAAGGCTAATACTCTACAAAGCATGCTGGTTGTGTGAGCAACATCGGCCTTTTTCCAAGGAATCGGCGATGGCAAAGATGTTCTGTTCCGAGATGTATCATCGAGTGGCCAACCAAGCCGTCCAGCTCCACGGCGGATATGGTTTGATGAAGGAATATGCCGTCGAGCGCCATTATCGAAACCAGAAACTCCTGGACATCGGAGAGGGAACTTCAGAGGTCCAAAGAATTGTCATCGCCCGGCACATCGGAGTTCCCGGAAGAGCCCTATAAAGTTGAGAATTATGAGTTATGAATTGTAAATTATGAATTGTGAGTTATGAGTTATAAATTTAGTTTTTAACTCTAAATTCTTCACTCCTAACTCTTCAACTCTTAATTTATTTATTGCCTCATCTCCTTAGTTCTGCTATTTTATTGACACAATGACATTAGCCAAACGCATTTTGGACGGGGATATTCGGGCTGCTTCCAGGCTGATGAGGGATATTGACGACCGCATCCCCAGCGCCCTCGAATCACTGAAAGAACTTTATCCTAAGACAGGAAGAGCTTATATCATTGGGATTACCGGCCCTCCGGGATCCGGTAAGTCCACCCTCGTGGATAAGATGGTGGACATTTTCCGAAAGGAGGGAAAAACTGTTGGAATTGTCGCCGTCGATCCCACCAGCCCCTTTTCCGGAGGAGCGATCTTAGGTGATCGGATTCGGATGCAGCGCCACGCCACGGACGAAGGAGTCTTCATCCGCTCCCTGGCGACCCGGGGATGTCTGGGTGGGCTCACCCGTTCCACTCAAGATATCGTCAATGTCATGGATGCCATGGGAAAGGATATCATCCTGGTCGAAACGGTCGGCGTGGGACAGGATGAAGTGGAGATTGTCAATACTGCCCACACCTCCATCGTTGTCCTCGTCCCCGGACTGGGAGATGACATACAGGCCATTAAGGCTGGAATCATAGAAATCGGAGACCTCTTCGTCATCAACAAATGTGATCGAGAGGGACAGATAAGATGGAACGAGATCTCCGAATGGTTCTCGAAATGGGCCGTAGGAGAGAGGACGGCTGGGAGCCTCTCATTTTTAAAACAGAGGCGATCTTAGGGAAAGGGATTTTTGAACTGGTTTACGGAATATACCGTCATAAGCAAGCCTTGGAACAGAATCAAAGTCTTAGAAAAAAAACTGAGAGAAAGGACGAAGACGACCTTTTTAGAAATCCTTGAAACCGAAGTCATGGCTCATTTTATTGAAAAAATGGAAAAAGAGGGAGAATGGGAAAAGATCATCGATGACCTGATGAATCGCCGGACAGACCCTTACTCTGTGGCAGAAAAGATCATGGCCGAAGAATTAAAAAATCATTGATAATTGTAAATTGAAAAATGAAAAGTTAGCAATAGGAAGCATTAGAAACACTGAAAATTTTGCAATGATAATTTTGCAATTTGCATTGATTTTTTGAAGGGAGGGAGAATCCTTCATGAAGTCTATTGAAGCGATCCGTAAGGAACTGGAGAAGAGAAGAGCAGAAGCTTCATTAGGTGGGGGTCAGGAAAGAATCGATAAACAGCATCAAGATGGAAAACTGACCGCCCGTGAACGAATCGATCTTCTCTTTGACCCGGGAACTTTTGTCGAACTGGACCGTTTTGTCACCCATCGCTGCACCGATTTTGGAATGGAGAAGAAGAAGTTTTTTGGGGATGGCGTGGTCACAGGTTATGGAAAGATCGAAGGCCGTCTGGTCTATGTCTTTTCTCAAGATTTCACTGTATTCGGTGGCGCTCTGGGAATGGCCTTTGCTGAAAAGATCTGTAAGGTGATGGACCTCGCCATGAAGACAGGAGCGCCGGTGATCGGCCTGAACGATTCCGGAGGGGCAAGAATTCAAGAGGGGGTAGAGAGTCTGGCGGGCTATGCCTATATTTTTCTGAGAAATGTCCTTGCCTCCGGTGTCATCCCACAAATCTCTGCCATCATGGGACCCTGCGCCGGAGGGGCGGTCTATTCCCCTGCCATGACCGATTTCATTTTAATGACCAAGAAGACCAGCTATATGCATATCACCGGTCCCGATGTCATCCGGGCAGCCCTGGGTAAGACAGAGACCCCGGATGGAAAGCCCATCACCTCTGAACTATTAGGCGGAGCAAAGGTCCATATGGAGAAAAGTGGAGTTGCCCATTTTGCCGGAGAGAATGATGAGGATACGATTCGCCTCATCAAGGAGTTGCTCCGATTCTTTCCGCAGAATAATCGGGAGAAACCACCGATCATCGAATGTGCAGACGATCCCAATCGAATGGACGAATCGCTAAAGACGGCCGTACCGGAAGATTCCAAAAAGGCCTACGACATGAAAAAAGTGATCCTGCCGACGGTGGATAACGGCTATTTCCTTGAAGTGCAGAAGGATTGGGCCAAGAACATCATCGTCGGCTTTGCCCGTTATAACGGGATGCCTGTAGGCATTGTCGCCAATCAACCCAATTGGCTGGCAGGATCCCTTGACCCGGATTCTTCGGTCAAGGCCGGCCGATTTGTTCGTTTCTGTGACTGTTTCAACATTCCCATTAATCACCTTTGTCGATGTCCCGGGTTTTCTTCCGGAATGGATATGGAGGAAAGAGGAATCATTCGACACGGATCTAAACTTCTCTACGCATTTTGTGAAGCGACGGTCCCAAAGATTACGATCATCACCCGCAAAGGTTATGGGGGAGCCTATGATGTGATGTCGAGCAAACATATCCGAGGAGATATCAATTACTGTTATCCCACCGCAGAAATTGCCGTGATGGGTGCAGAGGGTGCGGTCAATATCATCTTCCGAAACGAAATCAAAGAGGCGAAAGATCCCAAAGAGACGCGCCAACGACTGGTCGCCGAATATCAAGAGAAATTTGCCAGCCCTTATAAGGCAGCGGAATTAGGGTATGTGGATGAGATCATCGAACCCGAGGAAACCCGTCCCAAGATCATCCAGGCTCTGGATATTTTGAAGACCAAAGTCGATACCAATCCCTGGCGGAAACACGGAAATATTCCGCTGTAAATAAATAATCGTTCGGAGTTCGGAGTTATGAGTCTTGAGTTAGAACCTAAATTGAGCAATAACACTCGACCCCTTGAATCCTAGAATCCTTGAACCCTTTATTTTGAGAAAATGGAGTGAACATGGCTAAAAATATTCGAGAAGAATTCGAACGATGGGAAAAAACGACCCTGAACAAAGCCCTCTCAAAGGCGCCTGAACGGGAACCCTTCTTTCGAAACCACTTCCCATATTGAACTGAAACGCCTCTATACCCCTCTGGATGTCGCTGATTTGGATTACTGCGATGAATTGGGATTTCCTGGAGAGTTTCCATTCACCCGAGGAGTCCAGCCCACCATGTACCGGGGTCGTTTCTGGACCATGCGTCAGTATGCAGGATTTGCCACGCCCGAGGAGACGAATAAGCGATACAAGTATCTCTTGGAGCATGGACAAACCGGTTTGAGCGTGGCCTTCGACCTTCCAACACAGATTGGTTACGATTCCGACCATCCTTTA
This sequence comes from uncultured delta proteobacterium, assembly GCA_963711845.1. Lineage (GTDB taxonomy): Bacteria > Desulfobacterota > BSN033 > BSN033 > UBA1163 > CAVQFR01. The sequence goes on along the minus strand of CAVQFR010000011.1, from coordinate 9,894 downwards.
TCCGATGGTGAAGTCGGAAAGGTCGGTGTGGCGATCGATACCCTGAAGGACATGGAGATCCTTTTTGATGGTATCCCCCTGGATAAGGTCTCCACTTCCATGACGATCAATTCCACGGCCGCCATCCTTCTGACGATGTATATCGCTGTGGCAGAAAAACAGGGGGTTAAAAGTGAAGTCCTCCAGGGGACGATACAGAACGACATTTTGAAAGAATATGCCGCAAGGGGAACCTACATCTATCCGCCTCTCGAATCGATGCGCATCGTTACCGATATTTTTGCATTTTGTAAAGATCGCGTCCCCCGATGGAATACCATCAGCATCAGCGGCTATCACATGCGTGAGGCAGGTTGCACGGCTGTCCAGGAAGTGGCCTTTACTCTGGCCGACGGGATTGCTTATGTGGAGGCAGCCATTCGGGCAGGTCTCGACGTGGATTCCTTTGCCTCCAGGCTCGCTTTCTTCTTCTGCTGCCATAACACCTTCATCGAAGAGATTGCCAAATTCAGGGCGGCTCGAAGACTCTGGGCAAAAATCATGAAGGAACGATTCAAAGCAAAAAAGGACGAGTCCTGCATGCTGCGGTTTCATACCCAGACGGCCGGCTGTTCGCTCACCGCTCAACAACCCGACAACAATGTGGTGAGGGTCGCCTTTCAGGCTCTGGCTGCCGTGTTGGGTGGGACGCAATCGCTCCATACCAATTCCAGAGATGAAGCCTATGCCCTGCCCACTGAAGATTCTGTCAGGATTGCACTGAGAACCCAGCAACTCATTGCCTACGAAAGTGGCGTCGCCGATATGATCGATCCCCTTGGAGGATCTTATGCCGTGGAAGCCCTTACGGATGAAATAGAAAGAAGATCCATGGAATATATCGAAAAGATCGAAGCCATGGGTGGAGCCATCAAAGCCATTGAATCGGGTTACATTCAGGGAGAGATTGGGGAAAGTGCTTATCAATATCAGAAGGAGATCGAAGCCAAGAAGCGGATCATTGTCGGATTGAACCAGTTTCAGATGGAAGAGGAACCTCTCAGGGATATCCTTCGTATCAAACCTGAGGTGGAACAATACCAGAAGGAAAAACTGGCCAGGGTTAAAAAAGAAAGAAACAATACGAAAGTGAAAGAGACCTTAGCTGATTCTAAAGAAAGCTGCCCAGGGGACAGACAATGTGGTGCCTCCCATTTTGGAGGCGGTCAAGGCTTATGCCACCCTCGGAGAAATTTCAGACACCTTAAGAGAGGTATTTGGGGAATATAGAGAAAGATAATCAAATGCGGATTGCGGAATGCAGATTGCGGAGATTAAATCTCAATTTCAAACTCCGCATTGCACTGAATTCCGAAATCCGAATTCGATTTGGGAGGAGTGTATGGCCCGAAAGATTCGAGTGCTCATTGCAAAGCCGGGATTGGATGGTCACGACAGGGGTGCAAAGGTGATTGCGCGAGCCCTGAGGGATGCCGGGATGGAGGTGATCTACACAGGAATACGACAGACCCCTGAACAGATTGCCAATGCTGCCATCCAGGAAGGTGTAGATATCGTAGGTCTCTCCAGTCTTTCCGGTGCCCACAACAATCTCTTTCCAAAGGTTGTTCAGATTCTGAAGGAAAAAGGGGCCGAAGATATCCTCGTTTTTGGAGGAGGAATTATCCCGGTCGATGATATTCCAGAGCTAAAGAAGGCTGGGATCCGGGAGATCTTCCAACCCGGCGCCTCCACAGAAGACATTATTAAATACATCAAAGAAAATGTGAAAACCGCCTGACATTGAAATTCAGATCCTAAATCCGAAGCACGAAACGAATTCAATTCGAATCTTAATGTCAAAACGTTTCGATCTTTAAATTTCAGTCATTGGGATTCGTTTGGACTTCGAATTCGGATTTGGATTCATTAAATCCAGGAGGAGGACTTCATGCTAAAAAAAATCAACCACATTGCCATTGCCGTGAACAACATCGAAGAGGCAGCCAAGTTCTATCAGAACTGTCTTAGGTCTTAACCTTTCAGGGGTTGAGGTGGTCACTGCTCAAAAAACGAGGGTGGGATTTTTTAAGATCGGGGAGTCCAATATTGAATTGGTCCAGCCTGCGGAACCGGATTCTCCTCTCGTAAAATTTTTGGAGACCAAAGGCCAGGGGATCCATCACATCTGTTTTGAAGTCGATGATGTGGAAGCAGAGGTAAAGGCCTATCTTGAGAAGGGAGCGACGTTGATCGATCAGAAACCCAGACCGGGCGCTCACAACACAAAAGTCGCCTTTATTCACCCCAAATCCTCAAATGGTGTCCTCATCGAACTCTGCGAACTTCCCAAAAACCGTTAGATTAAATAATGGTGAAGGGATCTTTGATCCACGGGTGATTCAGAGCCCTCAACCGTCACCAGGAGTGGGAGGATTAGTACCGAAGGTGCCATCGGGTCTAATCGAGAAGATAAGAAGGCGGCCCCTGGAAGAACCATCTTAATTAGACCTGCCTGCCGTTGCCAAGCCGTCACTTCTTCCTTGTCGTTCTAATGACATTGCCCGGGCATCAATCGTGTGCTTAGCTTTGACTCCGATCTTGACTCTCACATATGCCCCCCCAAGAATTAAAAAGAAGGGAAGGATCTGTTCGCCAGCTCCTCCCCTTCTCTATTATAGCTGAAATCAACGAATCACATAGACCGGACTTGTTGGACAGGATTATTCCACCTTGAATTTAACGTCTTTCACGACTTTTCCTTCGGAATCCCTGATTTCTACTTTCCAGTCCCCTTTTATTTCTCTCAAATTCTTATAGGCATAGGTCCTCCATCTCGGGCCTTCCTTTAGCGGGACGCTGAATTTTGACATCTCTTTCTCACCACTAAACCAGACAAAGGAAACCTCCATATCTTTAGCAATGTCGGTTGCTTCCAGGAAGCAATAGACCTTCTCTGTGGAGGCAGGAAATGTCTCCGCAACCCCTGCGGGCTCACCGTTTTCCACTCCCGTTCCAACGACCAACCGTTTCACCGCGAATGGAGCCGTCTCCTTCGCAGCGGGCTCTTGCTTGCCTTTTTCCTGCCCGCAGACCGGGAGGATGATCCCGCATACAGCAATGAGCATTAAGACTAAAATCAGTATCCCTATTCCATGTTTCTTCATTTTTATCTCCTTTCGTTAAAAGTTAGCTTGCGAACTGCCTGCCATCACCACCGCTTTAACTTTCTGATCTCCACTCTGAAATAACTCCAATCCATAACCCCCAACCCATGATGCATTAGGGAATCAGAGAATAGACCTGGGCCTTCTTGGTCCATTCGCTGCTCGGATAATCCCTCTGAAGGACTTCCAACCCTAATTTCAGTTCCTTTGGGTCATGGCTTGCCTTATATTTAGTCACGCCCAGATAGTACTGAGCCTCAGGAGCCGCATCTGCCTTGGGATAGCGGACCAAAACCTCCTGAAAGCACTGCATGGCCTGCTCGAAGTTATCATGATCGAATGCAACTTTGCCCTTGCCCAAGACGATCTGGGCAATAAAATCCTCAGGAGGCAAAAATCCGACGAAACGATGGTGTTCCTCCCCGTCTGAATCCAGGATGATGATCGTGGGGGTCCACTTAACGGCATAACGCTTCACCAAAGCCTTGTTTTTGTTGAAATCAATTTGAAGGGGAATGAAATTATTTTCCACAGAGAAACAGACATTGGGATCGGGATAAGTAACAGCTGCCAGCTGTTGGCACCCAATTCAGAGATTATTATAAAAGTCCATCAAGATAAGCTTCTTTTCCTTCTTCGCCTTTGCCTTCGTCGTTGTTAAAGAGGCCTCCCACTGAATCTGTTTTCCCATAATGAACCCTCCTTTCGTTGAATTTGGTTTTCAAGTTCAATGGTGTGATCAGGGGATCACGCCCTACAAAGTTGGTCGAAACGATTCTGCATTCAGTATTCGGGAATCATTCTCTCACGAATTTGAAACAATCCTCTCTGAAGCAACATTCGCAATTGATCACAATACGCCTTAGCCGTTCCGAAACAATCAAAATTCCCCTCAGCCTTCTGGATTCTCCGAATCAATTCTGCCTTGGATAATCCGAAGGTGTTTTTCAGCCGTAATGCCTTTGCCTTGGCCCTTATTTCCTGTATTTTCATTTCGGCCCCCACCGTTTCATGACTTCTGAAACATCAGAGGTCATATCTGATATTCTTTTCCGAACTTAGATATTTGTCAAGTCAAATTAATGTCACCAAACGACAAAATTTGCGGGTCAAACCTCTGGCTTCTTGAACCAATTCTGTTATAATAACCCCGTTTTCCAAATGAGCCCGGAAGGGAGAAAATGGACCAACTCATCATTCCAAGAGCTCAACATCCCGATTTCGAGAAGCATGATCGACGAGGAAGCTTTAAAAGTCCTCTATCGTCTTCATCGACACGGATTCTTAGCTTATCTCGTCGGTGGAAGCGTTCGGGATCTTCTCCTCGGAAAGACCCCGAAAGATTTCGATCTTGCCACCAATGCCCACCCCCATGAGATTAATGCCCTTTTTAAAAACAGCCGGGTCATCGGCCGCCGGTTTAGACTGGTTCACGTCTTTTTTAAGGGAGGGAAGATCATCGAAGTATCCACTTTTCGGAGTCGATCGGAATTTGAGGAAATCCAAACAGAAGAAGGGAATATCATTCGGACAGACAGTTTTGGAACGCCGGCGGAGGATGCCTTGCGTCGGGACATCACGGTGAATGGTCTTTTCTACAATATTGCAGACTTCTCCATTATAGACTACGTCGGTGGGATGGCTGACCTCGAGCGACAGGTCATCCGAACGATCGGTGACCCCGATGAAAGATTTCAGCAAGATCCTGTTCGAATGATTCGGGTCATCCGCCATGCCGCCCGAACCCGATTTTCCATTGAGGGCGCGACCTACCAGGCCATCCTCCGGCATCGGGAAGAGATACGAAAATGTTCTCCTTCTCGCCTTCGAGACGAATTCTTACGGGAACTCAAGGAGGGCGCGGCAAGACCTTCTCTGGATCTGATGCTCCAAACAGGTCTGCTTTTTTCCATCTTTCCCGGTCTCGAGAGGGCTTTAGGTCATCGCAGCCTTTCTGAAAAAAAGAGTCGGGAATTCTTTCTTTCTCTCTTCGATCTTGTGGATCAATTGCTCAAAACAGGGAGACAGGTAACGGAATCGATTCTTCTCGCTCTCTTTCTAACCCCCTTCCTTCGGGCGGTCACACCCCAGCATCCCTTTCTCGGGAAAAGAGAAAAATATCTCTACTGGGCACAGTCTATCCATTGGGCTGTCCATGAAGTCCTCACCCCCTTCTCTTTCCCAAGAGGGGCAAAGGAAATGGCTTCCCAGATTCTAATCGCCCAGTCGAATTTGAAGAAATCGATAAAGAACGGAGTTCTTCCTAAGAGATTGAGGACGAAGAAATATTTCAAGGAGGCGGTCCTTCTATTTGGAATCGAGGCCGAGGCAAAGGGGGAGAAGACTCCCCGCATTCTCCAAAATGCGGTGCCCCCTGATTTCCTGCCCTGGTGGCCAAAAATATTGAAGGAAAAAGATCGAAGGATAAGTCAGACGAAGCGTCCCACAGAGCGGAACTTAAAGACCGGGCTACATCCCTTGAGGATGAAGGCAAGAGGATGAAGCCTCTTGCCTCAACCGCCCGCCTGCTGCGAGCAGGAAGTGATCATCAGGCCTCACGCGAAGGTCCTGAACCTCAGAGGGTTCAGGACGAAGCCACCTTTTGGAACCGAAGTGCTCTTCATCATCCTCTCTACTTCATTAATAAATTGGGAAGCCAAGTCGCAAGTCCTGGGAAAAAGAACAACAACGCCGCGCAAACGACAAGACTGATTAAAAACGGATAGACCCCTTTGTAGATCACACTAAATGGAACCTTGGTGATATTTTTTACAACGAAGACGTTAATTGCCACCGGAGGGATGACGACGCCGATCATGACCGTAATGGCAATGATCATGCCAAACCATATCGGATCAAAACCCAGTTTAATAATGACAGGATAGAATATCGGTGTGGCAAGGACCATGAAAGCTAAGTCATCAATGAAAGAACCCCCCATCTGATAGATGAAACTGATAATAATCATGATAACGTATTTGTTTAGAGGAAGACCCACCACCCAATCGGCTGCGATCATGGGAATCTTTGTGACGGCGAGAAAATGGCCTAAGAGAGTAGACCCTGCGATGAGCATCAGAACCATGCAGGCCGTGCGCAAAGATTCTGCAACCGATTTGAGGAATCCCTTGAAATTGATGTCCCTTCTCAAAATGGACATCAGGAGCACAGCCCCGGTCCCTACGCTCCCTGCCTCCGTCGGTGTGAAGAATCCCTCCATCAATCCCCATATCATCAACAGGAAGATAACGACCACCAATGCAAACTCAGGGAGGGAGGCGATCCTTTCCTTCCATGTCGATCTTTCGCCCTTAGGACCTAAATTGGGGTTAATCCTACACCACACGTAAATGATGCAAATAAAAAAGAAGGCGATGATCAATCCCGGAATCAGTCCGGCCAGAAATAGTTTGCCGATGGACTGCTCTGTAATGATACCAAATACAATCAGTGTGACACTCGGTGGGATAAGGATTCCGAGAGTCCCCACGGTGGCAACAATTCCTGTGGATAGTTTCTTGTCGTAATGATATCGGTCCATTTCAGGAACAGCCACGCTGGCAAACGTAGCTGCCGTCGCAGGGGATGAGCCACAGATGGCTTTAAAAGCCGTCGCCCCTGCCACGGTGGCCATGGCCATTCCTCCGGGGACATGGCCGATGAACCGATAGGCGGTATTGAACAACCTTTTCGCAATACCGGCATTGAAGGCGACCTGACCCATCAGGACAAAGAGAGGAATGACGGTAAACCCGTAGGAAGCGAAGACATCGAAGATATCCTTGGCTAACAGGTTCAATCCGGCCTTGAAGGATACAATGTAGCTGAATCCCAAGAAACCAATCAGGGCCATCGCAAATCCTAATTCAATCCCTGTAAGGAATAAGACCAACACCATCGCCAGACCGATAAGCCCTACCATCACTTCATTCATCGTATTTCCCTCCGGAGATCTTCACGATATCGCACACCATGACCAGGCATTGGACGAAACAGCAGACCCCTACCCCGTAAGCAACCGGATAGAAAGGCATCTGTAAGGTAAGAGAAACCTCCCCTGATTTCTGTAGATCCATTCCATATTTGATAAGGTTCCAACCGATCAGAAAGAATAATATGATCACAACGCCTCTTGAGGCAATATTGAAGATGTTTCTCACCCTTTGGGAAAACTTTAAAATAAAAAAATCCACAAAAATATGTCCCCTCAGCCACGAGGTCAGGGGCATTGAAAATCCAATCACCACTGCCCCTGCAAAAGCCACCAGCTCATAGGTGCCGACCACAGGCCTTTTAAAACCTCTTAAAATGACATCGGCTATGGTCAGTAACATGAGAAACGTAAGGCTGACCCCGGCGATGATATTGAGGAATCGGCTTATTCCTATTTGTCGTTTTTAATAATCCCTCCATGAATTGCTCCTCTTCTATTTCTGATCCTGCTCACGATAAGAAAGAGGAAGGGTGATTCATATTCACTCCCCCTTCCCCTTTCACTGGTTTTACTTCTGAATTTTATAGAGTGTCTCCAAGCAGAATCTTAATGCCTCCTGTCCGGGCAGCCCCTTCTCTTTCGTATTTTTGACATATTCATCAAGAATCGGTTTCACAGCCATGGTCCATTTCCAGTTCTCATCCTGCGAAAGAGAGACGATCTTATTGCCCCGGCCTATCGTATAATCTTTTCCTGCTTTATCAATCTCATCCCACAATTTTCCTTGCTTTTCAGCATATTCCTCATTCACCTTTTCGATGATTTGCTGAATATCCGGAGGTAAGGCATTCCACTTATCCTTATTCATAACCACGAACATGCCTGAGCTGTAAGCAGCACCCCAGTCTTCGGTGGTAAACTTCACCACCTCGCCCCACTTCCAACCCTGCAGGGCTTCATAGGGAGCCATGGAACCATCTACCACTCCTCTGCTTAAAGCATCATAGGTCTCACCCATTGGCATGGCAACAGGAGTTGCTCCGAGTTTTTCGGATATTTTTGCAGCCAGGCCAGTGCACCGAATCTTCATTCCCTTGAGGTCTTGAAGACTCTTGACTTCCTTTTTGGTATGGAGAATTCCAGGCCCATGGCCATGGAGATACATCACCTTCACTTCATCTAATTCTTTGGGTTTGAATTTCTTATAGAATTCGTTGATCAATTTTGTTGATGCCAAGGCACTTTTCGCACCCAGGGGTAGGTCACAGACTTCTGTTAAAGGGAATTTCCCCCGGGTGTAAGCAAAGACTGAAAAACCGATATCCGAAAGTCCTTTCGCCACCCCATCATAACATTTATCAGCGGGGGTCAGTGTTCCGCCTGGAAACACGGTGATCTGAACCTTTCCGTTCGTCCTCTTCTCAATCTCCTTTGCCCATTCCGTGGCAAGCACTGCATTCTTGTGGGGAGCAGGGAAGAAGACCGAGTAATTGAGTTTCATCTGTGCAGATGCAGATGAGGTCAAAAAACAAAATCCAATGACTAAAAGACATAAAAATAAAGCTGCCAATTTCCAACGTCTCATTTTCCTAACCTCCTTTTGGAATTAAATGGCTACAATTAGAAGTTTTGCCCCCCTAAACCCTCCTAACCACCCCCTTCCTAAGACTTTTGACGTAAAAATTCCCAACTAAATTCAAAACCAATAACCGGAATTTTCAAAAATAAGATTGCCAGGTATCTCAAACTTTCTTCCTTTGTTTTGAGAAGTTGTTCACAAGAGTATATTCGGAACAAGATTTTTGTCAAGTTAAATTTATCTCTGGGGTTCTCCAGAGATGATAGAATGTGTATAAGAAATCCGACTTAAAATTGAAGGAGTTGGAAGAATACAAGGCGAGTGAGTTGAGGATAGACCTGGGTTGAGGGGCAGTGGGCGTAAGCAGTGTCTTACAGCGGAAGAACTTTTATTAGAGAAAATCTAGGAGATCCCGGGAAAAGTGAACCACCCCGCAGCAAGCTGCGGGGCATCTAATTCTTCAAAACATTCTCCTCCCCCTTGATGGGGGAGGATTAAGGTGGGGGTGATGATAAGATCATTTCCCCCTCACCCTAACCCTCTCCCGCCAGGGGAGAGGGGAAGCCATTCATCCCCCCAGCAGAGCTGGGGGGTATTCTGGCATATTTTTATAAATTCTATCTTAGTTAAATATAGTGGATGTCACAAATGAGTTGCCATAGCGAGGCGTCATTGCGAACGAAGTGAAGCAATCCCATCAGATTGCCGCGCCTGCGTGCCGAAACTTCATGCTACTAAGAATCCCTGTGTTCCCGCACTCCGGCCGTGCAGGCACGTCGTCCCGCCAAAGCGGGACTCCTTGCAATGACTACTTTGATAAGCCGTTCACTATAATAAACGCCCCCCGTCTGTCGGATCATTTACTTTCGTTCCCTCAATCGCTTTATGGCAAGACGAATACTTTCTTGCATTCGACCGATGGCATTGGCGAGCTCTCCGATCTCGTCCCGTGATTTGATGCCTGTTATCTCGGCGTCCAAATCGCCGACACTGATGCGGTCAGTAATATCCGTCAGGTACTTGATTTTTGCGGTTAACCTGTAAGCATAAAGAGCGACGATAAATCCGATCAGGATCAGTGTGCCGCCCAGGATACCAATAACGATATTTCTCGTTTTAAGAGCAAACAAGGCAGCGCCTTCTTGCATGAATTTTACCGGTTCGGTAAATTCATCAGGGTAGGCTGTAGCCGCAAGGACGTAAGGTGTTCCCTCAACGGGAACGTTCATCGTGAA
>CAVQFR010000010.1:0-81873 GCA_963711845.1 uncultured delta proteobacterium | reverse complement strand
TTGAACCTCCGACACCTGACACCCCATGCCAGTGCGCTACCAGGCTGCGCTACGCCCCGATCAAGACCACGGAATGATGGAGAAATGGAACACTGGAATATTGAGTCTTACTAAGAGAAGCCTATTCTATATATCTAACCTATCATTCCACCATCCCATAATTCCATAATTCCATTATTCCTATTTGTATTTACTATATTCAATTTCCTTCCAAAAGTCCAGTCCCTTCTCGGCCAACCTCAGATATCATTCAAACCTTCTCGCTGCCTTCTCAATCTACCCCCACGGCGGTTCCTTGCAGAGTGCGCCTCACGACTCGATGGATAAGACCCTCCTGTTTAATCCCCCTTTATTTCCGGACGAAGGTTGGTTCCCTTCTTTCCCTTTTTTGAAAAAAGAAGAAGAGCGAGGGTCAGGACGATGATCCAGACCAAAAGCACGAAAATGAAGGAAAATATGAGAATGAGCAAACCGATGATGACTTTGGACATGCTCCGTCTTTCTTAAGGGCTTGAAAAATGAATGACGTTTGCGGTCGCTTTTGAACGGGAATGAGCTATTCCAGCATTTCTCTGATCCCCTTCAGCTCCTCCTGAAGGGCGATCAGAAACTCATGAGCGTTTCCATCGGATCCTTTCTCGACCAGTTTCATTTTCATCTGTTTATTTCCGAATCGCTCGAGATCTCGGATCTTTTTTCTTGCTCCGGCGATGGTGAACCCATCCTCATACAGGAGTTTTTTGATCTTCAGAATGAGGTCCAGGTCTTTCCTCCGGTAGAGCCGTTGTGAGGAGCCCCCCTTGTGGGGTTTGATGACTTTGAATTCCGACTCCCAATAACGAAGCACATGGGGTTTGAGACCTGTAAGGCGGCTCACCTCTCCAATCCGATAATAGAGTCTTTCATGGGAGATGGGGTTCTCAATCTCATGTTTTTTGAGTAGCCTGGCCATCTTTCCTCTTTGACTGCCCGCTGTCATTTATAAACAAGAAAGACAGGTGTCGATAGGAACCGAAAAAATTATGGCTCCTTTCGGTTGAGGCCTCCCTTTAAGACCTGACTTGGCTTAAACGTCAGGATCCTTCTTGCTGTGATCTCGATGTCGTTCCCGGTCTGAGGGTTTCGGCCCCGTCTCGGCCTCTTCTTTCGAACCACAAAATTCCCGAACCCGGAGATTTTGATCTTATCTTCCTTGATCAAGGTGTCTTTGATGATATCAAAAATATACTCTACGATTTTAGCCACCTCTTTCTTAGAAAATCCAACTTTCTCGTAAATCCCCTCAACGATATCCACCTTTGTCATCGCCGACTTCCTCCTTTCTCGCCCATCATTCGCAAGCGAATGAAAAATCGAATTTTGAGTTATGAATTTTGAATTTAACTCAAAACTCAAACTTTAAAACTCAAAACTAGGTTACGTTCACTGCCTTAAATCAAGCTGAAAGACCTCCTTCAATCTGGAGAGGATCTTCTCATGGGTTTGATTCACCTCTTCGTCCGTCAACGTCCGATCATTCGCCTGGTATCGGATTCGATAAGAAATCCCCTTTTTCCCCTCGGGGATGGGGGGTTCTTGATAAATATCGAAGAGGGTAACCTCTTCCACGTAGGGTTGCCGGAACGTCCGGATCGTTTCCATCACGCTTTCCGCTTCCACGGCTTGATCGACCACAACAGAAAGGTCTCTGTAGACCGCCGGGAATTTTGGCAGCGGCTGAAACCGCCTCTCCTCCCCTGCCCATTTCACCATTTTACTGAAGTCCATTTCAAAAAGATAACCCTTTCCGCGAACTTCATAGTGGCCCAACACCTCTGGATGAATCTCTCCCAAAACCCCCAAAACCTCATGATCCAGGACGACCTTCGACGCCTTTCCTGGATGAAGATAAGGGGGTTCCTCTGTCTTATTGAATTTCGCATCCTTAATTTGTAGGGCGTCCAACAGGTCTTCCACACAGCCTTTGATATCATAAAAATCAACAGGCCTCTGTGGAAAAGCCCAATGGGGACCTCTGTGAAACCCCATGGCCAACCCCGCCAGAAATTTGACTTCCCTCGGAAGCCTCTCTCCCTCCTGAGGTAGAAAAACCTTTTTTAATTCAAAGAGCTTGAGATTCGAATTCTTACGGGAGAGGTTATATTGCACAGTCTCCATCAGACCGGGAATCAGCGTGGTTCTCATGACAGATAAATCTTCTGACAGAGGATTGAGGATTCGGAGAGGCTGTCGCCTCGGATCATCCGGAGGGAGTCCGACCCTATCCCCGAAGACAGGAGAGGTAAAACTGTAATTGATCACCTCATGGTAACCATGGAGGATGAGAAGTTCGATCACTTTCCTTTCCACAAGAAACTCTTTGCTTCGCTTTTCCGGCGAGGGAGGTCCTGTCGGAAGGGTAATCGGAATTCGATCATACCCATTTAGCCGCGCCACCTCCTCGATGAGATCGATCTCTCGTTCCAAATCCCCCCGGAAAGAGGCAGGCTTAACGATGAGGACATCTTCTTTCTCTTCTTGAACTTCTAATTCCAGATTTTCCAGGTAATTCCTTGCTTCTTTGGCAGAAACCTCTGTTCCCAAAACCTGGTGAATTCTTCCGACCCGTAAACGGATCGGCCTCGGCTGGATCGGCATCGGGTAAACATCCACGACTCCCTCCACGACCCTTCCTCCCGCCAATTCCTGAATCAATTGGCTGGCCCGGCTCGCCGCGGAGACGCATCCTCCATAATCGATTCCTCTTCCGAAACGGTAGGCTGCTTCCGTTTCCAGGCCGAGCTTTTTCGAAGTCTTCCGATTCCCTGCGGGGTCGAAATAGGCGCTCTCCAGGAGGACTCTCGTTGTGTCCTCTTTGATCTCTGAATTGAGGCCGCCCATGACACCGGCGATGGCAACAGGTTTGACACCGTCGCAGATCATGAGCATTTCCCCGTCCAGGGTCCTGCTCACTCCATCCAGGGTGACGAATTCCTCGCCCTTCTTTGCCCTCCGAACGACAATCCGACCTTCTTCCAGGAATTCAAAATCGAAGGCATGGAGAGGTTGTCCATATTCCATCATGACATAATTGGTCACATCGACCACATTGTTGATGGAACGTATCCCCACCTTTTCCAATCGATCGCTCATCCAACGGGGGGAGGGACCGATCTTCACTTCTTCAATCATCCTCGCCACATAACGGGGACATAAGTCTTGATCCAAGATCGTGACAGAAGTTTTCTGATGGATCTCTTCTCCCCGGTCGGCAAGAGAAGAGAGCGGATACCTCATTTTTTGATGCGTTAACGCGGCAATCTCTCGTGCTACTCCGATCACGCAGAGACAGTCCGGACGGTTGGGGGTAATGCTGATGTCGAAAATGGTATCTTTCAAGCCTAAAGCCTCTCCCAACCCTGTTCCCAAAGGAAGTTGGGACGGGAGGATCATGATTCCGGAGGCTTCTTGGCCCAGAGCGAGCTCGATCGGTGAGCAGAGCATTCCTTCGGAGAGGACTCCCCTGATCTTTGATCTCTTGATTTCAATCCCATTCGGGAGCCGGGCTCCCACAAGGGCCAGAGGAACTTTCTGACCTTCTTTGATATTGGTTGCCCCGCAAACGATTGAAAACGTATCCTGATGGGTCTTCGCTTCGACCAAGGAGAGTCGATCGGCATTGGGATGTCTCCGAATCGAAAGGATCTCTGCCACGACCACCTTATCAAATCCTTCCCCGATGGAAGTGGCCCCTTCCACCTCCAGACCTGCCATGGTGAGGAGATGGATCAGCTCTTTCCAATCGATCCGGATCTCAACGTAATCCTTGAGCCAATTCAGACTGACCTTCATGATTTTCCAATCCCGGATTGGAAAATACAGTTCGGAGTTCGGTGTTAAGAGTTCGGGGTAAAAACATAAAATCAAAACTCCGGACACCAAACGAATGACTTCGAACTTTCAATTCTCAATCCAAAATTTACAATTCAAAACTTTATCAGTCCGGAGGATTTGGTTCTGAAACTCCGAACTCCGATCTCCGAACTCAGAACTGCTTCAGGAACCTCAAATCATTCGTAAAGAAGAGTCGGATATCATTGATCCCGTACTTGAGCATCGCGATTCTTTCAACGCCCATCCCAAAGGCGAAACCGGTCACCTCTTCAGGATCATAATCAACAAACCCAAAGACAGCCGGGTCTGTCATTCCAGAGCCCAGAATTTCTAACCATCCTGTGTTCGAGCAAACCCCGCATCCTTTTCCGCCGCAGATAAAGCATTCGATGTCAATCTCCGCGCTCGGCTCGGTAAAGGGAAAGAAGCTCGGTCGAAACCGAAGCCTCGTTTCCTTGCCGAACATCTGATGGACAAAAACGGTCAAGACCCCTTTCAGGTCGGCAAAGGTAATTCCCTTATCGACCAAGAGTCCTTCCACCTGGTGAAACATCGGGGAATGCGTCGGATCCGAATCGCGTCGGTAAGCTGGACCTGGAGAAATGATTCGCACCGGAGGCGGATGCTTTTCCATCGTCCTCACTTCCATCGGTGAGGTATGCGTTCTGAGCACCACCTCCTCCGAAATAAAGAAGGTGGCTTGCATTTCTCTGGCAGGATGCCCCTTCGGAATATTCAGGGCTTCGAAGTTGTAGTAGTCCAATTCCACCTCGGGTCCTTCCGCAACCTCGAAACCAAGGCGGGAGAAGATGTCGATGATCTCATCAAGGATCCGGGTGAGAGGATGTCTCTTCCCGGCAGGAACCCTCCTGCCAGGAAGGGTCACATCGATTTTCTCCTTCTCCAGGGCTTCCCTTCTCTCTCTTTCTTGAATCTGCAAAAGAGTTTCTTCGACCCTCTTCTCAAGGTCTCCCTTTACCTGATTTGCCCTTTTGCCTATTTCTCTGCGGTCTTCCTCGGGGAGGGTCCCCAAACGTTTGAGAAGCTGGGTTAAGCTTCCCTTCCTTCCTAAAACCCCCACCCGGATTTCAGAAAGCTCTTTTTCCGTAGAGGCCTGAGAGATTGAGATTAAGACTTCGCTTCGGAGCTTTTCTAACTCCTCTTTCACGAGGTTCTTCTCCTGCGGACAGGCTTTATGCTGATTTCTTTACAGCGCTCGTTTTCGCCATCTCGGCAATTTTAGAAAAGGCGCCGGGATCGTTCACCGCCAAATCGGCTAATATCTTTCGATCCAGCTCGATATGAGCTTTCCTCAGGGCATCCATTAAACGGCTGTAAGAGAGACCATGAAGCCTCGCCGCCGCATTGATGCGAGTAATCCAAAGCCTTCTAAAATCTCTTTTCCTGGCCCTTCGATCTCGATAGGCATAAGCCAGGGCCCGATGAACCGCATCGACAGCCGTTCGATAGAGCCGGCTTCGCCCTCCCCGATAACCTTTCGCCATTTTAAGGACCTTCTTCCGTCTCTGTCTTGTCTTCGGTCCTCCCTTTACCCTCGGCATGATTGATTATCCTCCTTTGGGTGATGGGTGATTCGTGTGGGTGATTGGGGATTCGTCATCCAGGGATTATCCCGATTCGCGATTCACCATTCACGGATCACAAATCACCATTTTATAAATAGGGGATCAACTTCTTTATCCCTTTTGAGTCCGTCTTCTCGATAAGCTTTGGCCTCCTGAGACCTCGCTTTCGATTGGTCGCCTTCTTCGTAAGAATATGACGCGCGAATGCCTTCTTGGCTTTGATCCTTCCTGTCCCGGTCTTCTTAAACCGTTTTGCTGCTCCTCGGTTGGTCTTCAATTTTGGCACGTGTTTCTCCTTTAATGAATAGTGACAGTGTCTGTGAACAGTGTTGGTGGGGAGAAAAAAAACGGACACCCACCCCTGACACTGACACCAATCTCTTAAGATGGTTTTTGACTCTGGAGAGGTGCTAAGACCATAATGAAATTTCTTCCTTCAAATTTGGGAGCCAGCTCGACCTTCGCCCACTCCTTCGCCTCTTCCGTCACCCTGCTCAGCATGTTCCTCCCCAGGTCAGGATGGGCGAGCTCCCTTCCTCGAAAAACAACGGTCACTTTAGTCTTATTTCCCTCTTTTAAGAATCGTTCGATATGACGAAGCTTAAATTGGAAATCGTGCTCCTCGGTCTTCGGCCTCATTTTCACTTCTTTGAGATGGACAACGACCTGTTTCTTTTTCGCATCATGCGCCTTCTTGCTCTGTTGATATTTGAACTTCCCGTAGTCCATGATGCGGCAGACGGGCGGTTCCGATTTCGGAGAAACCTCTACCAGGTCTAATTCAGAATTGACAGCCAACCGAAGTGCCTCGTACACCGGTAAAATTCCCAACTGCTTCCCCTCGGGGTCAATCACCCTCACTTCCTTCGCTCGAATTTCTCGATTAATTCGAACATCTCTTGCGATAAGCATCACCTCCTTCTTTTTCGCTATGCGCATAGCGCTAAGCGCTTAGCGTCTTTTTATAGGGTGGGGTATTCGGATTCAATCTGTCTGATAAAATCCTCTACCGTCATCGATTTCAATGTTTCGCCGCTTCGTTTCCGTGGAGCGAGGGTTCCCTCTTTCACTTCCCGATCCCCGGCCACCAGCATATAGGGAGTCTTCTGCAACTGGGCTTCTCGAATCTTGAACCCCAACTTTTCGTTCCGGAAGTCCTTTTCGACGCGCACCCCTTTTTGAATCAATTGATTGTAAACACCCTCTGCATAAGGAATCTGTCGATCGGTGACGGTCATCAGAACGGCCTGGGTCGGGGCCAGCCAGACAGGAAACGCCCCGGCATAGTGCTCGATCAATACTCCGATAAACCTCTCCATGGCTCCAAGGATCACCCGGTGGAGCATGACGGGCCGGTGCCGTTCCCCATCGCTCCCCACATAGGTCAGGTCAAACCTTTCGGGCAGGGCAAAGTCCACCTGAATCGTCGCGCACTGCCACCTTCGGTGGAGTGCATCTTTCAGCTTGACGTCAATCTTCGGACCATAAAAAGCCCCTTCCCCTTCATTCACTTCATAAGGAAGGTTTTTTGTCTTGAGGGCCTGAAGCAAAGCTTGCGTCGCCCTTTCCCAATCCTCCTCCGAACCAATGGACTTTTCCGGTCGGGTGCTGAGTTCCATCTCATATTCGAAACCAAAGACCTTCATCACATCATCCACAAATTCGATGATGGAGCAAATCTCTTCGTTCAATTGATCCGGTCGGCAGAGGATATGGGCATCGTCCTGAGTAAACCCCCTCACCCGAAGAAGACCATGGAGCTCCCCGGATTTCTCATGCCGGTAGACCGTCCCCAATTCGAAATATCGGATGGGAAGATCTCGATAACTTCGAATCTGAGATTTATAGATGAGCATATGGGCAAGACAATTCATCGGTTTAATTCCATACTCCACATCCTCAACTTTCGTGAAGTACATCTTATCCCGATAGTTTTCGAAATGGCCCGACTGTTGCCAAAGCTCCAACCGGAGGAGATGGGGACCGATGACGATCTGATATCCCCGCTTCAGATGCTCCTTCTTCTCAAAATCTTCCAAGATCGTCCGGAGCATCGCGCCTTTGGGGTGGTAGATCACCAGACCCGGACCTGCTTCTTCGCTCAGGCTGAAGAGATCCAGTTCCCTTCCCAGTTTTCGGTGGTCTCGTTTACGGGCCTCCTCGAGCATGTGGAGAAATTCCTCCAATGCCTGTTGGGTTGGGAATGCCGTTCCATAAATCCTTTGGAGAACCTGATTCCGAGCGTCCCCTCTCCAATAAGTCCCCGATACATTCAAAAGCCGAAAGGCTTTAATGCTCCCTGTCGAAGGGACATGGGGGCCTTCACAGAGATCTAAGAAACTCCCCTGCCGATAGAGGGAGACATGATCCGGAAGTTCCTCCAGATGCTCCACCTTATAAGTTTGACCCATCCCCTGAAAAGTCTTGATGGCTTCCTCTTTTGAAACCTCTTTCCGAATAAAAGGCTCATCCTTCGCAATGATGTCTGACATCTTCTTTTCAATCGTCTCAAGATCTTGAGTCGTAAAGGTTCGATCATAATCGAAATCATAATAGAAACCATTTTCAGTAGAGGGACCAAAGGTCATTTTAACGTTTGGAAAGAGTTCCTTCACGGCCTGAGCCATGACATGAGAAGCAGAATGGCGCAATATCTCTAACCCTCTTTTCGACTGAAGGGAGATGAAGGAAACGGAAGCATTTTTCTCCACCGTCCTGCCGAGGTCAAGGAGCGTCCCATCCACTTGTGCCGCAACAGCGTCTTTATCCATTTGGTCCGCCAATTCCTTAAGGCTCATCCCCTTCGGAATCGATCGCTTCTCACCATCGGGCATGGTGATGATCACCTGTTCTCCCATTCTCCGGTCATCCCACCTGAATTGAAGCGGAAGAGGCATCACTCAAAATAAATCTGAATGATGCCTCTCCAGTGTGTTTTCATTAAAATGTATGTTTCTTCAATAAGTTATGGTTCACTTTTTAAAGAATTGGTTTCAATGGTAGGCACGTGGGGATTTGAACCCCAGACTTCTACCGCGTCAAGGTAGCGCTCTCCCCCTGAGCTACGTGCCTTCAGACCTCCTTTGCCCGCCGATACGGATCGCAGGCAAACTTTGGTAAAACGTTGTATCCATAACAGGTTTTCCAAATATTGTCAAGAAAATTGTTAAGTTACAACTCTATGCCCTGAATACCAATTCCCCTTTCCTATCATCCACCTCTGCAGTAATCGTGCTGCCGTCTTTAAATTTGCCCTCTAAAATCCGCAAGGCTAATTTATCTTGAATCTCCTTTTGAATCACTCGTTTAAGTGGTCGCGCTCCATACGCAGGATCAAATCCTTCTTTGGCTAACCATTCTTTCGCTCTCTCAGTCATTTTGAGTTGTATTCGTCTTTCCAAGAGGCGCTTCTCAAGTTTCTTAACCTGAATCTCAACAATCGCCTTGATCTGTTCCAACCCCAAACTGTGGAAAATGACCAACTCGTCAACACGATTTAAGAATTCAGGCTTGAAATGAGCTTTGACGGCGTCCATCACCCGACGCCGCATCTCCTCATAGTCTTTCTCGCCCAAGTCCATAATCCACTGGCTTCCGATATTGGAGGTCATGATGACCACCGTATTCTTGAAATCAACCGTTCGCCCGTGACCATCGGTCAGCCTTCCATCGTCCAAAATCTGCAGGAGGATGTTGAACACTTCCGGATGGGCCTTCTCAATCTCATCCATCAGGACAATGGAATAAGGCCTTCTTCGAACGGCCTCTGTGAGAAATCCTCCTTCCTCGTATCCCACATATCCGGGCGGTGCGCCGATCAACCGGGCGACAGAATGTTTCTCCATATATTCGGACATATCGATTCTGACCATGGCCTGTTCATCATCGAATAGAAATTCAGCCAGGGCGCGGGCAAGCTCCGTCTTTCCTACACCCGTGGGTCCCATAAAGATGAAGGAACCGATGGGCCGATTGGGATCCTGCAATCCTGCCCTCGCCCTTCTCACGGCGTTTGAGACGGCGATGACCGCGTCGTCCTGACCGATGACCCGCTGCTTCAGCCGCTCCTCCATACGGATCAGCTTCTCCGTCTCTCCCTCCAGCATTCTCGAAACAGGAATGCCGGTCCACTTGGAAACCACTTCAGCCACGTCCTCTTCATCCACTTCCTCTTTGAGCATCTTCTCATTCTTTTGAAGGCCAGCGAGCCTCTCCTCTTCTTTTTTCAGCTCGCCCTCGAGTCTTGCCATCTCTCCGTATTGCAGCTCGGCCAATCTGGAATAATTGACCTCCCGCTCCGCCTCTTTCATCATCTGTTTCGTTTTTTCGATCTGCTCTTTGATCTGATGGATCCGTGAAATAGCCTTCTTCTCATTCTCCCACTGGAGTGACTTCCCCTTCACCTCGTCTTTTAAATCCGCCAATTCTTTCTCGAGTTTTTTCAGCCTTTCGACCGAGGCCTTGTCCTTCTCTTTTTTCAACGCCTGACGCTCGATCTCCAGTTGCATCATCTTCCGCTGAACTTCATCGATTTCCATCGGGACACTGTCGATCTCAATTCTAAGTTTTGACGCTGCCTCGTCGATCAGATCCACGGCCTTGTCCGGAAGAAAGCGGTCTGAGATATATCGATGCGACAGCATGGCCGCGGCAATGATGGCGGAATCCAATATTTTCACGCCATGATGGACCTCGTAGCGCTCCTTCAATCCCCTTAGAATGGCGATGGTATCTTCGACGGAGGGCTGATTGACATAGATCGGCTGGAACCGTCGCTCTAAAGCCGCATCCTTCTCCACATATTTCCGGTATTCATTGAGGGTGGTGGCGCCGACACACCGGAGTTCCCCACGAGCCAAGGCGGGCTTCAACATGTTGGAGGCATCGATGGCGCCTTCTGCGGCGCCCGCCCCGACTAACGTATGGAGCTCATCGATGAAGAGAATGATATTGCCTGCCGCATTGGAAATCTCTTTCAAAACAGCCTTCAGCCTGTCTTCGAACTCGCCTCTGAATTTGGCCCCTGCAATCATGGCGCCCAGATCCAAGGCAACCAGCTTTTTATTCTTCAATGTCTCAGGAACATCGCCTTTAACGATTCTCTGGGCCAGCCCTTCCACGATCGCGGTTTTTCCAACCCCGGGCTCTCCGATTAAGACGGGGTTATTCTTGGTTCTTCTTGAGAGGACCTGAATCACCCTTCGGATTTCATCGTCTCTCCCGATCACCGGATCGAGCTTTCCTTTCCTGGCCTCTTCCGTGAGATCCCGGCTGTAGCGCTTGAGAGCTTGGTATTTGTCCTCCGGATTTTGATCGGTCACCCGCTGGGACCCCCGGATCTCCTGCAGCACCCTAAAAATCGCATCCTTGGTCACCCCGTTTCTCTGGAGGATTTGATAAGAGGCTCCCTGCTTCTCATCGGCGATGGCGATGAGGAGATGCTCTGTGGAGAGATATTCGTCCGTCAACGCTTCAGCTTCTTTCCAGGCCATGTTCAGAATTTCATTAGCCCGGCTGGATAGGTAAACCTGCCCTGCCCCCCTCCCTGTCACCTGAGGAATTCGGTTTAATTCATTTTCCAACTGGGAATGGATTAAATCCGGGTTTGCCCCTAATTTCTGCAGGATGGGAATGACGATCCCATCCTTCTGGGCAAGAAGGGCTGCCAAAAGGTGTTCCACCTCGATTTGCTGCTGATGTTTCTTTTCGGCAATGGATTTTGCTTCTTGCAAAGCCTCCTGGGCTTTCAACGTCAATTTATTAGGATCCATCTTTTCACCCCCCATGAGTTTATCTCATTAAAAATAATCATCCCCGTGAGGTTTTGCAACCCGCTTACCCCTCAAAAGAATTTAGTTTTGAGTTCTAAACTTTAAGTTTTGAATTGAATTCAAAATTCATAACTCATCACTCAAAATTCTAATCTTTTCTTCATCGTTCATGGTTCATCGTTCATCTTTAAGGCATCTGCCAGACGGATGAATTCTTCGATCGTGAGGGTTTCGGGTCTTCTTCGGGGATCTATTCCAACTTTTTCCATCCTAGGTTCGACGGAATCGGGGAGACAAAGCCCTGAATGCTTCAGGGCATTCATCAACGTTTTTCTGCGATAACCAAAGCTGGCTTTAACCACTTTTTTAAACCATTCTTCGTCTTCCGTCTCCACCATCGGCTTTTCTTTCCACACCATTTGGACCACCGCCGATTCTACTTTCGGGTGTGGAAAGAAAGCAGACGGCGGGATGAAGAAGCAAACCGACAGGTCCAGGAACATCTGAAGCAAAACAGACAGTCTTCCATACTCTTTTCCCCCCGGCGAAGCCACCATTCTCTCTGCAACCTCTCTCTGAAGCATCAGGGTGAGTGTGGAAAAAACCTCTTTGGCTTCGATGAAGCGAAAAAGAAGGGGCGTGGAGATCTGATAGGGTAGATTCGCTACCACTTTGACGGGGCGCCCTTCTTTTTTCAAGAAAGATTTGAAGTCCACCTTTAAGATATCGCTCTTGACCACCTCCACATTCGGGCAGTCTGCCAGCTTCTTCTTCAAGACCTCTATCAATTTGGGGTCGATCTCGACGGCGATCACACGGTTGGCCAAACGAGCGAGGGCAAGAGTCATCTCCCCAAGACCGGATCCCACCTCGATGACCACATCCTCTTTTCCAACCTCGGCGGTCCGGATCACTTTATTTAAGATGTTTCGATCGACAAGAAAATGTTGTCCCAGTCTTTTCTTGGGGAATAAACCATACTCTGCTAATTCTTTACGAATCGAGACCATTGCATTAAATTAGGAAATTTTACCCTAATATCTCCCCTCCCCTGGCGGGAGGGGATTCACCCTGTTAGATAGAATGTTTTCTGAACAATACGGCCGATTAGAGATCCTTATCTAACAGGGTAAAGGGGAGGGGGAATAACGTTTTCACCCTCACCCCTACCCTCTCCCGTCGAGGGAGAGGGAGAAATGTTTTTTCTGTTTTGGTCTATGTTCAATCTCATCAGAGCGGAAAACTTGAAAAAGCATTCAACGACAAGGGCGACCGAATCCCTCGCTTTAGATATTCGTATCCGACCACACCCACCATGGCCGCATTGTCTGTGCAGAACGAGGGAGAAGGAAGATAGATTTTCAATTTCTGATCGAGGGATTCCTCCCTCATCCTCTGCCGAAGGCGCTGATTGGCGGCCACCCCTCCTGAAAGAACGATCCTTTTCAATCCCTGCTGTTGAGCGGCCTGAAGCGTCTTTTTCACCAGTACCTCGACCACTGCCTCCTGAAAGCTGGAGACGATCTCCTTGATGAAATCCTTTGAATAACCCCCCGGAGGTTCCGGGTGAGTCTTGACATAGTTGACCACAGCCGTCTTGACCCCGCTGAAACTGAAGTCCAAGGAATTTTTCGAGAGGACGGCCCTCGGAAATCGGATCGCCTTGGGATTCCCCGTCTTCGAGAGCTCATCAATGATCGGCCCTCCCGGATATCCGAGACCTAAAAGCTTGGCCACCTTATCAAACGCCTCCCCTGCCGCATCATCCCGGGTTTGTCCTAATCGCGCGTATTTTCCGAACCCATCCATACGAAAAAGAGACGTATGACCTCCGGAGACGACCAATCCGACAAAAGGAAATCTGGGTGCTTTCTCTTCGAGAAAAACGGCTGAAAGATGTGCCTCAATGTGATTGACCCCGATGAATGGACATCCTGAAGCAAAGGCGATGGATTTGGCAAACGAGAGGCCTACCAAAAGGGAACCGACTAAGCCCGGTCCCTGGGTCACAGCAATGCCGTCGATTTCCTTTAAAGTGACCTTGGCTGTCTCGAGGGCCTCTGTCACGATGGGCACGACGGACTCAATATGTTTTCTTGAGGCGAGTTCGGGGACAACTCCCCCATATTTTTGATGGACCGGTATTTGAGAAGAAACCACATTCGAGAGAATCTTCCTCCCATCCAAAATGACAGCGGCTCCCGTATCATCACAGGATGTCTCAATGGCCAAAATCAGCATCGGTATTCCCTGAGGTTTATAGACAAAAGATTAAAATGTTGAGTTATGAGTTGTGAATTATGAATTTAATCCAAAACTCAAAACTAGTGTAGTGCGTCCAACGCTTCTTTACATTAGTTCCGAAGCCGTCATTCCCGCGAAAGCGGGAATCCAGCTCAGAAATACTGGATTCCCGATCAAGTAGCCATCAGACTCTGACAATCAAAGTAAAGGGACTTTTGACGCACTACACTAGATTACGATTAGAATGTTGAGTTATGAATTTTAAGTTTAACTCAAAACTCAAACTTTAAAACTCAAAACTAAATTGAATGTTGAGTTATAGTTGTGAATTATGAGCTTATCAAAAATCTTAAACTCAATACTAAACTAAAATTTTGAATTATGAAGTACAAATTTAATTCAGAGCAACTTAAAATTCAAAACTCAAAACTAAATTCCGAAACCGAATAGAAAGATACCTCAAAATGCGGATGGATGCAAAAGAAAAGTCTGAGGTCTGAGGTCTGAGGTCTTGCTGCTTGAATCACAGAGGGAAAAAATCCTGGAGAGACATGTCGGAGGCGGAGAAGTCGTTCATGCAGACTAAAAATCGCGGAAGGGTAATTGAAAAAGGGTTAACCCCCTTTTTTCATTTCCTCAAGGGATGAAAGCTTCTCAAAGGTACTCTTGAATTCTTGCGCGTTTGAAGTCATTTCACTCGACTGCTGATAATAGACCACTTTCCTTCTTTCCACAGGGAATCTCAGGGAGATCGTGGCCTTTGCCTTCTTTTCGTCCTCCTCGAATTTCATCACTCCACGGTTTCTTTGGACAATCTCATCAACCAGCTTTAAGGCAAGGTCCAAAATCTTTTCTTTTTGATGCCCGGGAATTCCCAAGGGCGATCTAAATTGCTCTGCCGGTTTTCTATAACCCGTGTAAGCGATTAGGATCTCAATAAACCTCCATTCCCGCTCCTCCCCCATTTCCCTCTGGAGAACAATATTTTTTGTAAATACTCCTAAATTTCCGTTGGCAGGAATCATGGCCATGGTATACTGCAGAACGCAGCTCACAATATACCTGAGCTGGTCGTCAGGAACAGCGGTCTCGGGGAGATTCTTTTCAAGCGTTTTAAATAACCTGATCTTTTTTTCTTCCAGCTCTAACTCATATTTTTTTATCTCTTCTTCGATCAGGGTGTTTACAGTATTTGTTTTTGTCACAGGATTGTTAATCCGGATATAACTGAGAAGGCTGTTCTGAACTAACTCAATCTTCTTAATATCATCGCCAATGATTCGATTGAGATAGGCGCTGGACTCCTTATCGCCATACTTATCTTGAAAAATCTTCGTAAGATTTTTGAGGTTCTTCAGGGTATCCTTGAATTGATCAATCATCTCAATGAAAAAGGGAAACAGGAGAAAGGCTACCCGTTCATTGGGAATGATATTCTCCTTGGGTTCGGGCAAATCCCGTTTTTCCCTGTTTACAGGGGGTCTTGGAGGTGGACTTATCTCGTTTAGAAAATCAAAGAAAACATCCTTTTCCATATTTTTCTTACAACCTTTTGGAGTCAGTTACTTGTATTATCGAGCAATTTTAATGCCAACAATCAAAATATCTATAATTACCCGATTTTATTTAATTTTTTAACAAACGCAATGCCTTCAAATAGATCTAAATAGGAAAGAATTTTCTCAAATGTCCAAAAATAATACACAATCCATCCGCCTACGCAGGAGACCACGCCTGCGTGCCCTAACGCCTTCTTGTTCGAACCGTTTTTGGGAAAGCAGGCATTTCGGCGTGAAGGCACGGCCTTGGCCATGAACCATGGCGTCGGACGAGAAATGCGTAACTCCGGACGATTACCCCTTCTGCAACAGGTTTCCGTGCTTCGGCGGATTTCGCTCGCCGGCGGATGACCCGCCGAAGCCTTGGTGCTCCATCCTATTCCTGTTTTCCTCTATTTTATTCTCGTCAGAGCGTCTTTCGCTTCCTCGGCGCCAGAAAACTTTGGATCCAATTCGAGGGCCTTTCCGAGTTCTTTTTTAGCCAGTTCTTTATCTCCATTTTTATAATAGGCCATACCTAAGTGATACCTCATCATGGAATGATCTGGAATCTTCTCGTTTGCCTCCTTCAAATAGGTGATCGCAAGGGTGAAGACGTTCTTTTTATAATAGACCCATCCAAGGGTATCCGAGATATGGGGATCGTCCGGGAACTGCTCCTTGGCGCTCTGGGCTAAATTGAGGGCCTCATCGATATTTTCTCCTTTCTCAGCGTAGAGATACGCAAGATTATTTGCAGCCGGAGCAAATTTAGGATTAATTTTCAGAGCCTTTTGATAACACTGCTTGGCTTTATCGTATTTTTTCTGAGTGTCATAGATGATTCCTAAACCCATCAGCGCTGAAAGGGAATTCGGATCCTTTTGGAGGGCAGCGTTGTATTCCTCTATTGCTTTCTGGGCCATATTCTGCCGGATATAGAAAATGGCAAGGGAGCTATAAAAACCCGCGACATTAGGATTCATCTCAATCGCTTTCTTATAATTGACCTCTGCCTGGGTCATATCCTTATTGACCTCATGAAGACGACCGAGCATATTGTAGAAAAAAGGATTTTGAGGCGAAGCTTTAATCTGTAATTCTACCCGATCGATCGCTTTCTTATTCTCTTTTTGATTCAGGTAAACGGCAACAATAAGATTGAGGGCCTCCAAAAAATTGGGCTGAATGGACAAGGCTTTCTCAAACTGGGGTAATGCCTCCTTCTCCTTTTTCTGCGCCAATAAGACTCGACCCATTTGAAAATATCCAATCGGATTGTTGGGTGCAATTTGAATCACCTCTTCATAGGATTTCGTCGCTTTTGGAATATCCTTTTTAAAAAGATAACCATTCCCAAGGATGAGACGGGCCTGGATCGATTTAGGATCTCTTTTCAAAACCTCCCGAGCCTCTTCCATTGCAAGATCAACCGATCCCGTTCCGAGGTGGAGTTCAGCCAGAGTCAGCCTCGCCTCAATCCAATTCGGATTGAGTTTGACTGCCTCAGCCAATTCGGTTTTCGCCTGCTGGGCATCCCTATTCCCCAGATGGGCGAGACCGAGAAAATAATGCCCCATGGCCGACTTAGGATTATCTTTGAGGTACGGTTGAAAAAGGGTGATCGCCTCGTTGAATTCCCGCCTGGCTAAATGCACCCTCCCTTTCAGAAATGTCCCCTCATTACTTTTTGGGTTGATCTCAAGGATCTTTCCAATCTCCTTGGATGCCTCTTCGTATTTCCTTTCGTTGATGTAAACCTCGGCTAACTTCGATAAGGCTAAGATATTCTTTGAATCCACGTCGATGGCTTTTTTGTAAGTCTCTATTGCCTCTTCCTTCTTTCCCGAGGCTAAATAAAAGTCTCCCAGGTGGAGGTAGGAGGCAATTCTCTTGGGGTCGACTTCAATTCCTTTTAAAAACTGCTTTTCCGCATCTTCCGTCCGCCTCACAGAGGCGTAAAAGTTCCCCAAGGTCATATAGGCGCCTGCATCTTTAGGAGCTATCTTGGTGACCTCCACAAATTCAGCCTCGGCCAATTCCGTTTTCCCGGTTCTTCGATAAAACTCGGCAAGAGCATAACGAGCCTTCGTCGATTTCTCATCCGCTTGAACCGCCTGTTTGAAGGTCTGCTCCGCCTGGACCAAATCTTTTCTGAGGAGATAAAGATTTGCTAAGTGAAGGTAGGCATCGACATTTTTCGGATCCTTTTCGATGGCCTTCTTTGCTTCAGAAACGGCCCTGTCCGGATCTTTTTCCATCATATAGACCGAACTCATTAAGAGATGGCCGGAGGGATTATTCGGATCTTGTTGAAGAACCCGCTCCGCCTGTTCCCTGGCCTTTTGATTGTTTCTCGATAGGAGGTAGAAATTTCCTAATTGGAGGCGCGCATCGACCAGATCCTGGTCCAATTCGACACTTTTCGAAAATTCAGAAAAAGCCTCCCGAAGTTGCCCTGCCCTTAAATGAGAAAGCCCCAGTTTGTAACGACAGGTTGCATCTTTCGGATCCAGTTGAAGGACGTTCTTATATTCGATGATCGCCTCCCTGAATTTATTCTCGGAATAATATTTTTCCCCGCGCTTCCAGTGCTTCGCCTTTTTTGCTTCCTTGCTGCAACCCGATAAGCCGGAAAGAATAAAAAAGGAAAGGGTGATCAAAATAAAAACCAATCTTCTCTTATTGGAAGCGTTCATTCATGCTCCTCCTTCGATAGACGACTTTTATCCTGATTCATCCTATACAAATTTCTGAAGCCCCATTATAACCCCCTCACCCTTCCCCTCTCCCCGGCGGGGAGAGGGAGGGGGTGAGGGGAAATTTCAAATATTTTTGGTTAGATTCTTACATACTGGAGTCTTAGAGTTTATCTCTAACATCAACCTCAACCTTGTATTGCTAGTGTAGTGCGTCAAAAGTCCCTTTACTTTGATTGTCATTCCGGGCTTGATAAGCCTGCCCCGTACTTGATACGGGGGAATCCAGTATTTCTGAGCTGGATTCCCGCTTTCGCGGGAATGACGGCTTCGGAACTAATGTAAAGAAGCGTTGGACGCACTACGCTAGGTTTATTCCTTGAATTGTCCAGTATCGACCCACTCCTTCTTGACAATAGACCAGAAATCCTCTGCCAGCCCTCGTAAAACATATTCATACGGCAACCATCCATAACCCTTTTCCCCCCACCCCTTTCCCCAGGAATTCCTGATCAGGAGCGCTCCGGTGGTCTCAATCTTTCCGTATTGATTCTTAATCTTCATCTTATCATCATAACCGACCGCAACCACCGCATGTCCACCTTCAATCTTCTCTTTGGGAGACGGGAAAGGAATCCTCCCGCTACTTTCTGCCTGGTCCATGGAGTTATAAACCGTAAACCCAAACATCGCCGGATGGCCTTTTGAAAGATAGGTTTTGACCTGTTTAAGGATCTCTTCAGCCTTCGTTCCAGCAGGATCATGTCTGAAGTATTTGATCGTTTGATAGTTCAGGGCGAATGCATAACAGAAGGCAGGAGGTTCCTGATCAAACCCCTTTTCGTCATCGGTATAAGGCCAGTAATCCTCCGGGGGGACTCCGAAGAGCACCATGGCTCCCATGGTCGTTCGAAGGTAGGCTCCAGTATCCCCTTTCATCTTCATCAAATTTCGGGTGACCTTATAGAGAAAAAGTCTCGAAGCATCGATGTGTCTTCCGAAAGACTTTCTCTCGTAATATTCGATGACCCCGGCCCCTGCCTGGGCTGTACATGAACCCAGGCTTCCTTGATCCTCCACGGGGGAACACCACTCCCGGAGGTCTATGGAGATGGGTATACTTTTCGCTTTTGGCACCCCCTTCGGACCGAGGACCAAATGAATCTCCTCAGTCTTGTCGGTATAATCCCTGAAATCAGGATAATCCGGAATCCACCCCATGCCGCGTTTTTTCACAGGATCCATGACTCTCTCCTCTCGAATGAAAATGGCTGGAATTTCTTTCTGTCTTAATAAACCTTTCAATAAGTCTTTTTTCATCGGAATGGAAGAGATTTCCAATGCTCAAGGAGAGCGATAATCGCCGATCCATTTGATCCAAGGAAGACGATTCCTTATGGAATTAAATAATTTCTTGTCGCCGGTAAAAAAATCACACTTTTCCTTCTCTGCCAGTGCCAGGTACGCACAGTCGTAGGAAGACAACCCATACCGTCTGGCCATGTAAAATGTGGTTCCAATGAGATTATCAAAGCCCCTGAGCTCAATCCCCAGTGAAGTGATGTAGTTCATAGCCCTATATCCGGCTTCCTCTCCTATTCTTTTTCTATTGATGGCAACATTGATGGCACTAAGAATCTCATAAGGAAAAAGCGTGGGAGTGATCAGTTCAATCTTGTCCTCAACAAAATCCTCAAGGAGGGCCATAGCCGTACTCGTAACCTCCTCGTCCTCGAATTGCCATTTCAGAGCAACCGTTGCGTCAAGCACTGCTATCATAAGGATAAGGTCCTCTCTTTTCTTGCCAGTCTTACCCACTCGGCGGAATCTTCCTGTATCTTGCCAAGACTAGTTCGAAGTTGAATGATGCGTTTCATAAGGTTCCTGCGCCGAAGCCTCTCTCTTTCTTCTTGAATGATCCTTTCGAGAGCCTTATCCATGGCCTCTGTCTCTGTTTTGGCCTTGAGAATCTTTTTGGCTCTTTCAATCTTTCCCTGATCTAACCTTAAATGCTTATATCTTAACATATTCATTCCTCCTCCTATAATGTACATAAATAAACTATCATGTACATCATATTCTGTCAACTCCTCATTTAGTAGATTGCCACCCCGAGCTTAGCTATTTATTTCTGATTTCCACATTAAGCTGACTGAAAAGTTCAGCCAGAATGTTTCCTTCCTCGTAAATTTCTTGCCTCTTGCCGCTCGCCCCTTGACCTCTCGCCTATAGCCTCTTGCCTTCAGCTTTTAACTTTCAGCCTTCAGCCTGATTACCTCTTGAGCCTTGCAACCTTGAGCCTATTGCCTCTTGCCTATAGCCTATCTTGCCTTGAGCTTTGAGCTTTCAGCCTTGAGCTTTCTGCTTTCTGCTTACTGCCTTCTGTTTTCATGCCTCAGCCCCCAGTCCTGAATTACTCTTAAGCGGGAATAAAAGAGGAATAAAGAGAAAATTAATTCCCTCCTGAAAAAGGGTCATGTGTAAGTTTGTTTGAATTCGCCTAAAGGAATGTAAGGTCGTGTAAACATTTTAGTTTGGCATAGGAATTGCTTTATATATAGCTAGGAGTGGAAGGTTTCTTTTAGACTCTGGGTTGATTGGATCGGCAGCGTTTGCAAGGAGAAGATTCTAAAAGAAAAGTTTTGAATTGTGAGTGTTGAGTTCTTAGTTAATTCAACATTCAAAACTTAAAACTCAAAATTTTTCCAGAAGGTAATGAGGTATCGAGTTACTAAATTAAGGAGGAGATTCTAAAAGAAAAGTTTTGAATTGCAAGTGTTGAGTTTTGAGTCAATTCAACATTCAAAACTTAGATAAGCTTGCAGGAAAGAAGAGGATGAAGATGAAAAAACCATTCTTTTTGAAAGCGGTCTTAACAAGTTTTCTGATGGTGTTTATAGTGTCCATAGCGACCCCCGAGGTTATGGCTGATACGGTCACGGTATACCAAGTAAACGGGTATTCCAGCGGAGATGGCGGTGAGTTCACTCTAAGGATTAACAACAATAATCTTTCACCTGATTTGAACTCCTTCTGGGGTCTTTACAGTTCAAATACCAGAGACATCGGAAATCACGATCCCAGTTTTCAGTCGTTCTGCCTTGAAAAAAGTGAATACGTCGATATGGGCTCAAGGTACAATGTTGTGATAAACAATAAGGCAATCAACGGTGGTGTTGGCTCACAGGGCGATCCAATTTCTGTGGGTACAGCCTACCTGTACCACCAATTTCAACTCGGCATATTGTCGGGATACAATTACACGCCAGGTCACACAGGGGGGAATGATCGGGATGATGATGCCGAAAAACTCCAGAATACCATCTGGTGGCTTGAGGGCGAGATCCATTATAAACCCGTCAACGAATTCACATCCCTCGCCCTTTCTTTATTCGATGACCCCAATACCCTACTTATTAATGAGGCGATGTTAGACAACGAAGGCAGATTTCCTGTTGGGGTCTTGAACCTGTATGATTGGGATGGCGGCTTTCATCAGGATCAGTTGGTCTGCATACACACACCTGAGCCAGCAACCATGATTCTTCTGGGTTCTGGGTTGCTTGGATTGGCGGGATTAGCGAGAAGAAGGTTTAGAAAACAGTAAAGAAAGTTGCCCCGTGAGACCTATCCCCGCCTACAAGGCGGGGCTTTACGGCCTCACGGAAAACCGGCAACTTTCAAATTCCAATCCAAAACCGGCATTCATCCCCGTTCACAGAACGGGGTTTTCTGCTTGTTTTAATAAAGTTAATAAGTTAATGAGTTATTAAGTGCTGCGGTGCTGCAGTTTTCAGTTCCGAAGTTTCTTAATATACTCTATGCGCTACCTGTCCTCCGTAGTCCCGCAAGGCGGGACGCAGGAGGATGCTCTCTGCGCCTTGCAGTTTTAACGCTCGACACGAAGCCCGAATCACGCCTGCCTGCCGGTAGTCAGGGGCATAAGTACATACAAGGGAAACGATTTACATATAAAGAAAGAAGTGAATCAGTAAAAAAGAGAAAAACGATTCCCACTTTCAGAGGAGATCGGAAAAGGGAAAATTTAAATTACTTATCGATCTTAATTAGTTGTAAAAAAGTTATTGACAAGGCACAGAAATTGCAATGGGCAATAAACTGCTGTAAATCTGTGCAAAAAAATGTAAAAAAACTTCGGACGAGGGATGAAAAAGAAAAAACTGCTCTTAGGTGCTATTCTAGTAGGGCTTTTTATTGCTCCAAATGCTTTTGCTGACACCATTAACGGGTCTGGAGGTTGGCAACTCTTCCCTGGTGCATTAGACCAAAGCTCACCTCCGTATTGGGATGGCAGCTCAACGGATGGTTCTGAATTAAACATAGGTTATTATTTGACAAAGACGGGTGGTTTCAGCGGGGGGACTTATGAAAACCCTGGTGCAATTCCTTTTTGGGGTAATAATGATGGGAGTCCTGACCCAAGTTTCTATTTTCAAAAACCTGGACCTTCTGGTCCAGCAAGTTTGAGGCTCGAAATAGGCGACAATGCAGGTATAAATAAATTCGGTTGGTATGAAAGAACAGGCTCCCCTCCCGGTCTCAGTGATCTACACCCAATATTTGTTGGATGTGATTCTCCAATAACCAACAAGCCCTTCGAAATAGATCCGGGTGTTGCTAATTATGGACTTTATATACTTTATATAAAAGTGAACGGCGAATTCTTTTTGACCGAAGAATTGGATGAAAATGGAATTCAACACTTTGCAGTCTTCAGACAAGGATCTACTTATTGGATTGGGATGGAGGACCTCAGACAAAATGTAGACTTTGATTACAATGACGCGGTGGTTAAGATTACCCCTAATCTTGAGCCTGCTACCATGCTCCTTCTTGGGTCTGGGTTGATTGGATTGGCAGGATATGCGAGGAGAAGATTTAAAAAGTAGTTTTGAATTATGAGTGCTGAGTTATGAATTAATTCAACGTTCAAAACTTGTAATTGAAAATTGATTCAACCCAAAGAGGAGAGCCCATCGGCCGAAAGGTTGATGGGCTCTCGGTTTTATATATATTTAGAATCCACTTAATAACCCAATGAGCTCAATAACCCAATAACTCGATCAAACTTGCTATGCCGAAAGGCTAACGGTTTTTGGGGTTCAGTTACCCCTTACTCCACTGACCAGTATTTAATTTGACAGACAATGTCAGATTAACTCTTGACTAATTAGAGTCTGTTTATAAATTGCCGCCTCAATCAGAATTGTCATTCCGGCGAAAGCCGGAATCCAGTCCTTTCAAGACCTTCTGGATGCCGGATCAAGTCCGGCATGACGGAAATGGCCGTTTATGGACAGACTCTAATTAGTAGCACCTCTACTCTACAATAGTGACTTGGTCTCGGAGTTGATGATTACCGAAGGAAATAAACAAAAAAGGCAGAGCCAAATGACCCTGCCTTTTCGCTCTTCCGTTCCCTGTCGATTTATTTTTTGAAGAACTTCTTCCTCCCATATCCTGCCAGCCCAATCAATCCAGAGCCAAGAAGGAGCATGGCGGTGGGTTCAGAGACGGGTTTGCTTGTCGTGGAAAAGGCCAGGGCGGCTGAAAGACCCAAGGTTAGAAAGATTGTGATCAGGACTAATAGCTTCTTCATTTAATTGCCTTCCTTATAGCAAGAAATCGAATGTGGTCATTGGTCTGTTTGGCGCGGTTCTTGTTTCTATGGCTCACTTTTGAGGGTACCCCTCTTCGTCTCCTCCTTATTAGAATTTGTAGTTTTCAAAATGGAAATGATAGGATGCTTACCCTTTCAAGTCATTTCCTTCCCCACCCATCATCCGCGGACATCTTGCCCCTCTTTCCAAACTACCAACAGTATTCCAACAAGGCAACGGGGTGGATTGTGTATTTATTGAAGAAAAATACTGTATTTTTATTTGGAGCGATTGATTGCGACTTGAAATGTTGTACTACGAGGCAAGATTCAGAAATGGTGAGTATAGGAAGTTATCCTCAATTTCCCAAGAATCCGCCGGTCAAAATGCTGATTTCAAACTTGCACCTACCAATCATCGCCCCTTATTAATTCTTGAAGGTCAAGATTATCGATTGTAATGTATTTTACTCACTTTTCAGCAGGAACACGCCCCCGTAATTCGATAGATTTGTGGTCCAGGTGCCACGCTGTGCCGTCTCCAGCTTGATAAGACCTGGACACCCCTGCTTGATTGTTCATGGCGGTTCTCCTTTCCTCCTTCTATGCCCTTTCCGCCAAGATATTGATTATGAAAAATTGAGCAAGAAGAATGCCAGAAGATTCTAATTTTGATATGTACTCGATATCGAAACATTTTTTAACTTGCGGGAGGAGAGACAGTAAATGATAATTGTGAGGATTTCCCTACAGGAGGAAATGGTAGAAATCTCAAATAAAAATGATTCTTCTGTAATTATAGGGAATTGGAAGTGTTAGGAATTTCCTACACTCTTTTTTGGAGTTTCCTCTATCGAGTTTTAAGAATGTCGTGAGTCCCTATCCTTCTTAGTAAATATATTTCTCCTGATATCTGAAAAGTGAAGCGATAGCTCTTTGTAACTCTACCTTCCCAGATATTTGGATGGTCTTTAATCTTCTTTAACCTTAAGGACGGATGATGAGGATTTTCAATAAGAATAGTAAATTACCCCGCAGCAGAGCTGCGGGGCATTAAGATTCAAAACCTATTTCCATGTCGTCATTCCTGCGCAAGCAGGAATCCAGTTTATGTTGGTCCCCTGTTTTCCAAGGAACAAGCCTGGATTCCCACTTTCGTGGGAATGACAGATGAGGTAACCCTGTGCCAAGCTACATGGAATTATCAATTTAAAACTCTAAAACATTTCGTCTTCGGCGAACCTGTTTTCATCCGCCCAGCAGAGCTGGGCGGTATTCAACAGGTGTCTTTTATAAACTGTTTATCTGCTCGCTCCTTAATGGATTCAGGCAGAGCGCTATAATCTTCATCGAAAGGCCTGGTCGTCTGAATTCTCATCGATTTTTTCTAAGATGACGGATTAATTCATGACCACTTTTAAAAGGCCCCGAAACTTCTCCTTTAGCGATCGCTTCGTCGGCCTCTTTTTCTTTTTGCTGCCACTCCTTTGTCCAGAACCAAGCCTGAGCTTTGGAGATGAGTTTCTTGGGAATAAGAAGAAGTCCTTCTTCTGTGACACCTACCTCCAAAAAATCACCTACTTCTAAATGAAGCGTTTCGAAGACCTCCTTTGGAATCGTAATTTGATGTTTTGGGCTGATTTTAGTGATTTGCCTCAACGTCCAAACTCAGCGGGCCGGCTTGTCCGCATCTGCTGGAGCGACTGGTTGGCCGGGTTGAATGGCCGGCATCACCACAGACTTGACCGCCTTCAGGTACTTGCCGTCCGGGTCGCCCTTCGTCGGTGCAATATACCCGCCTTCACCGAACTCGTTCCAGGCATAGATGAGAACGATGCGCTCGGCGGTAGTCTGCTCGGGGTGTTCGTCCATCCACGTGCTCGCATCGCGCAGGGAACCCGCGAACTGCTCTGGCGTGCGGTCCGGGTAATACCAGCCTGTCTTCGGTCACCCTGCTTCAGGCCCGTCGGCCCCTCCCACGGCCGCTTGTCCCACCCGGCCGTCACGATCGGCATATACGGCTGCTCGCGGCTGCCGCCCCACGCCGCCCGACTCGCGGCCACCAATTCCGCGTACTTGTGCTGCTCCGATCCCGCCGCGTAGCCCGGGATCACGTTGTAGTGCGTCCTGTGCGTATACCCCATCTCCAGTGCCCCGCCGCCGCACCCGGCGATGGCCACGCCCGGCAGACCCGCCTTCCGTGCCGCTTCCTGCAGCCGGGCGAAGCCGTCCCTATCCCCGCCCTTCGGATTGAAAACAATGACCAGCGGCTTCCCGCCGACCGTGACATACTGCGGGTGCTTCAGATACGGCATCCAGAACTCTGCCGCCTGTTTCCAGTTCTCCGTCCCTCTGATCTCGGCCCCCTGGTGATTGGCCACCAACAGGCAGAATCTCAGCCGATGGTTGTTCTTCGCCTTGAGGTACAGCTTCAGACCCGTGTGCAGGGGGTCGTCCTTGATCCTCTGCTTGTTGATCGCCCGGCCGTCGTCGCGCCAGTACCAGCAGAACGCGAAGAAGGCGAGCCCGTGATCCGCCGCGAGGTCGATCTGCCGCTCCATGATCTTGGGCGAATCATCCCGCCAGCCCCAGATCGGCTCGCGCTCCGGGAACTCCTCGATCATTCTCCGGGTCAGTTTGTCGGGGGCGGTTCGCGCCCACGGCTCCTTCGCATCGTTGGCAAGCGGGCTGCGGCCCGCCCACCCGTCGAAATAGTAGGCGCCAACAGTCATCTTCTTCGCTTCCTTGGTCTCTTTCCTTGCTTCTGCTCCGATTGCGGGAGCAACGACGAGCACCGCGATGCAGACAACCGCCATGCGTACTGCCCAGCCGCCACGGAACAGCACCTCCCTCCTACTGCGATCCCCGAGCATGTTTCCTCCCTTCAACAATTATTATACTGCTGCGACGTTCATCCTGAAAACCGGGTCTCCTAGCCACTTAAGGGACTTCATTTACGCCCCGGATGATCTATTAAAACAATTAATTAAATTACGAAATAGCTAACTGAGTTTGTGAATTAGTGAGCAGGAAAACTTATAGAAAACCTTATTGCGTGAAATGTGCAATTAGGTCCTATAGCTTCCTCTGCTTCGCAGGGCGGGGAATAATGTAATTTCTGTAATTATTTGGGGACCCTGTTTCTCCGGCCTCAGCAGCCTTTATGATGTTATAACATTCTCTCGCAGTTACATAATGGAGTCTATAATTTGGGTTGTCTCTAAAGATCGTCTTCAAATGTTGATGCATCAATTTACCTTTATCACCTATCAAAGCGTCGACTTGATTTCTGAAACCTCCATGGCAATGGAGTTTAATGAACACCCATTCTGGTCTTCCTTTAACATGGATATTGGTCTTCTTCCATGATTTGATTCTTTGCTGGGTTCCCGGATTATTAAAAGAGATTTCGCTATTTTCGACTTTAGGCCATATCCTGTTCTTTCTCACCCTCCCAGTTAAGGCCTAATGGACCCTGAATAATCATCAAGTCACCGCATTCATGGCGTCCAACTTGCACATCTATTCCAGAGTTATGCCCTTTAGGAATTTTGGGATTACTTTTTGCGTAATATATTGAATTTATCTTCTTGGTTTGCGTATCACTCGGTGCAGATGGAAGCGTAAAATCGGCGTAACAACCTTCCTCCCTAAGGATCCTCAGTTCATTATTAACACCACAGAAACGACCATCTTTTCTTGAATTATTTAAAGCCCAGTCACCATGAACAAAACCAAATCTTGGTCCATATTCTTTTCCTTGTGGTTTTAGAGCTCCATGGTTTGAAAGATTTTCAATACCTTTTCTGATTTGATTTCTTAGACTTTCCTCAGAATCATCTCGATGATGGAGGTGGACTTCAATTTCCCCATAGCCTTTTCTACACAAATTGCTCAGCTTCTCTACAATTTCCGGCTCATAAAGTTCTATCGGGAAAAACCATGTGTGTTGAGGAGGATGACCATCACTATCACAAAAACTGTCCGCAAATTTTGGATACTCCTTTTCCCAGAAGTCGATGACATTCCTATCTTTCTTCCGGAACGGTTCGAAATGATCCGCAATAACAAAAACAATATGCTTTACTTAGGAATTGAATTTATCTTCAGGTGTTAAAAGGCTCTTGATATAACTCGGAAGCCATAAGATGAATATTTCTGGATGTAATTCCTTAATTATTTTTACGGCATTATTCTTTGTTCTGTCTTAGTCCCAGGGGATGTATCTGTATTTAAGCAAAGCTACCCCTTTTAATGCCTTCCTCAGAAGGTTTCGCTCGGTTTCTCCTCGAAACTTTCTTATGCATAAATAGTGATAATACCCACTTAGATATCTTACGGTTCCATCGTTTCGCCCCTCAATGAAATTCACGGCCATTCTTTTGATATCTTTTGCATCTTCTCCGGGAGTATTCCTGTTTAAGGATTGATCCCTGGATCCAAGTGTGGTTGAAAGATAATATTCATTCGCAATATTACGGGATTGACTCGTATATCCCCCTCCCGGCCAGCAAAAATGCCTGATCTCTTTTTCGAGTCTATGCTCCAAAATTAACTTGGACTCCTTTAATTCCCAGTGCAATCTTTTAAGCTGTTCCTCATCTGTTTCGTATCTATCCTTTAGTGTATTCTTGCTCTTGTAATCCTCCACAACTCGAAACAGCTCCTCTCGCCACGACTTATTCTTAAAAAACTCTTTCCCTCCATTTGCTTTTACATAATCGACCAAGGTTTTATCCAGGCATTGATCAGGATAATATCGCCGAGCCTCTAGTGATTTCTCGTGTTGATATACCGGCGCACCTAACTCAACCAGGTCTTCCTGATTCTCGCTGAGATACTTGTGTTTTCTATTGGTATCTTTATTCCAGTTCATCCAGACATAGGGATCACCCGGATGACGGAAATCAATGATCTCCGACCCTGTAAAATACCAGGTATGGGTCATACCATGCGACTGGATATCCATGACCCCACCCTTCTCCATTTCTCTCATCTCCCGCCACGAGAGAAACCCATGAGAAATCAGTTCTTCTAACCTGACTTTCCCAGCCCATACATCCTCAAGGTTAGTACGGTAATCCTCGGTCGGATCAACAAATTCGGGGTTAACAAAGATGGTCCCTTTAAAACCATACTTTTTTAAAAGAGGATAGGCATAAACCCAGTTATCCAAATAACCATCATCGAAGGTTAAAACGATAGAATTAGGCGGGATTGGTTCGGCATTCGACCTATAACTATATAACCGTAATAGGTCAATTGTGTTGAACTTCTTTCTTTTCAACATTCTAAGATGATCTTCAAAAATTCGATATGGTATTGTTAAAAATTTCCATATCCACTTGGGGTTGGGAACTCCAACGCTGTGGTACATCAATACTGGAACACTTTGTAATCTTTGTATGCCGTGACTACTCAATTTAACCTACTAACTCTGATATTCTATAGTGGTACTTTACTGAAATGCTCGGGGTAATATCTTCTTCGGGGAAAGTATTTAACTTGATTCTTAGACTTATCTCGTTCGTTATTTCTATTCTAACATTCGAGGGGCATTTTTTAGCCAGAATTGGTTCTATCTGTTTAATTTCTCAATTGACTCGGCTATTCTTAGTCGGAAGGATTTAAAATCCTCCAAGTTCCTCATGGTTTGTTGGTCGCTCTGGCCAATCCTGAAAGTGGAGAGTCTGGTCTTAATAAGCATTTCAGCCTCTTTTGCTGCCGGTACCCCTGATTTTTCCTTTGCCAGTCTTGAAAGGGTCTGAAGGTATCTATAATCATCTGTCCCCTCACGGATATCCCGTTCGAAAAGGAGTGACGGGATCAGGTCTCCATTCGGAGAGGAATTACACCAGCAATAATCGTCTTCACGGCAATCGAGCGGATAATATGGATCTCCTGCGACAACGTTCCAATGCCACGATAATCTAAATTTCATACCGAATTCTTTCACGGCTTTGTACATGTATATTCCATAAGTCCATCGACTCCCATTATTATAAAAAGCCCACCTCCCCCCTTCTTTTCTTAATGAACTTACAGAATCTTCCGTATGAGCGTTAAGATTGGCCACGTGAAGCGCTTTTGCAAGGCGAAAGTGCTCGCCATCTGTTTTTGACAGACTGATTGCAGCGGTAAAATACGGCGGTCCTTCTGGAAAGGCTCTTCGGTAAGCCTCGGCATTCTCGATGCTCCGTTTTAAATTCTCACCAATGGGTTCATCGCCTATATTCCAGTAGACTGGAAGCCATTTTGATTCTTCTGCGTGTTTCTGAATCGCATTGAAAAGCGTTCTGATAAACTCACTGTAATCGTTAAATCCAGCTTTTTTCATTGCTGTTTCATCTCTGTAATAAGTTCTTAAACCAAAGAAAGGACAATACGTTACGACCGGCATAGTAAACCCGGCTTTTTTTAATCGATCCATTTGCTTATCTGCTAAAGAAAAGTCAATGACCGGTTTCCCGTTTTGGAATCCTTTGTAATTAATGATAGGCAACCCACTACAAGTGGTAAGGCCGTATTCCTTTATCTTGGCCAGCGATTTAACGGTCATTTCCTCATTCCATTTCGTCGTAGCAGGTTCATTGAACCAGGGGATATTAATCGTGTGTCCCCATGGTCCGGCAGGAATATTAAGGGGATCCAATGGGGTTGGGAACACCTTCAATTCTACGGGGATTCTGGTGACCTCTGCTTTCTCAGGAGTTACAATTATTTCTCCTTTATAAACTCCCCCTTTAGCGCCATCAGGTATCCTCACAGTAAGCCAGAACCATCGTGTAAATCCATTTAAGACTTCTGCTGTATCGCTGGGCATTATATAGCGTGGTTGAATTGTATAGATACTTCCTTCACTGGTCACTCTAGCGAGGCGATTGCTAACATACCCGATTGAAATAGCGTTTTTAGTTAAAATGGCAGTCCCTGATTTTAAATCACTGATAGAAACCTTAACTCTGCCAAGATCCTTTAATGCGCAAACAGCGAACGTTAATGGTTCTTTCTCTCCGATACTGGCAAAACCTTCAAGTTTAGAAACCAATTCTCCCTTTTCCGGTTTATCGTTGTAATAGATGTCATGCATATAGTCACGGGAGAATAAGACATAGCCCTGTTTTTTGTGGAAATCATTAATAATGGATGGGTCTCCGGTAGGAGCATGAAGAATACGTTTGAAATAATTTTCGAAATGAAATTTCCTCCGGGAATGCACAAATTCAAGAAATCTTTTTCCTTGTTCCTTTTTTGTAGCAGGATAGACTACAATTGCCGAAACTGAGCACCCCCAGTTTTCACCTTTAAAATCAATATTGAGCTGTCCATCTCTGACTTCGACTTCCATTTCTTTTTCTGAAAAATACGGCCTTTGATATTTGTCAAAAGTATTATCTGTTGGTAAATCTTCCTTATCCCAGAATCTGAAATATTTCTTCTTAAAAGACTCAAAGTCCATTTTGTCTTTAAATTCCTTGCCTTCTACAATCAGTGACCGTTCCATGTAACGTTGATACTCACCCCAGTACTCTGATGGACTATCCATGTTCACAAACACATAGTATTTGCCATTTGGGACATCAATCGCCAATCCTCCTGATTCGATGCAGATAAAGTCCTGATATAGCGGATCGGGTTGGAGTGCATCAAATACTCGCCAGACCCTTGCATTTCTGAAACCATAACCCCTGCCTTTCGTATA
Organism: uncultured delta proteobacterium; assembly: GCA_963711845.1. Lineage (GTDB taxonomy): Bacteria > Desulfobacterota > BSN033 > BSN033 > UBA1163 > CAVQFR01. The sequence goes on along the minus strand of CAVQFR010000010.1, from coordinate 50,840 downwards.
GGTTTTATCTACGGTTAATCTGGTAAATCCCTCCATGAGGGGACTCGTTGCCGTTCCCAGGTCAAAAGCCCATAATCCATCAAAGACCACCTTTTCTGCTTCGGTATCCCTTTCAAGTCTAATATTATCAACAAAAAGGGGGGCTTCTGGTTTATCACCCATCGAGAGTATGAAGCGTCTTATGTCAGAAAGGATTAATGGTCTTCCGGGTCTGGATTTCTCTCCCACATAAAGAGCCGTCGGTATAATTAAAGTGCTTGCCCCGGGAGGAATGAGAGTGGCGTAATTGACGCGAGTCCAATAATCCTTGGTTGCTGAATCGCGGATTTCCACATAAAGCTGGAGAGCATTTTCCCCTTCATTAAAAAGATCAGCCTTTATATAATCATATCCCGTCCAATCAAAGCTCCCCTCCATTTCAACGTATCCTTTATCTATTCGAAGAGCCCTGGTACCATGGGTGGCATGGTCTTTAACAACTTTACCCCCTGTAAATGGATTTCTATCTTCAAATGATGAGATCAATTTGATGGGAGATCCATTCTTCTTCTTCTTTTTAGTTTCAAGGGGCGCCCCGCATGCATAACACAACTTCCATTCAGGATTATTTCTATACGCACATTCCGGGCAACGGATCGCCGTGGAAGAAAGTTCGGATGGTGGCTCAATCGGTTTCTCCTCTTTTCCGATAATTGGTTCGGGAGTAAGGGCGACATCGTTTTCAACTCTTTCCAATGTCACATCATCAATCCAGAGATATCCGGGCGCCCAGAGGCCTAATGAAAAAGCTTGTGTTTCCTTCTTTTCCGTAACTTCTGCGACATAAGTTACGGGAGTCCACCCAAATGTGCCATTCTTTTTTAAATTGATATACTTACCGTTAAAACACAATTCTGTTGTCTGCTTCCAGATTCCAGTTCCGATATCAAGGCCTCTTATAAAGGCATGGACTCTATAGCGACCAAGCTCAAGTTTAATTTTTTTCATAGGCCATGCCCTTACCTTCGGATTGTTCCCGGCGACAATAAGCAACGAATACCTTCCCCTATGGGCTATTGTACTAACTCGAAACTCCGCCTCTCCTTCCTAAACCCAACCACTCCAATTCTGAAATACATGTCCCCATCTGTTTTTCTCCATAGGTTGTTCAAACGATGGGTCCTCAATCAGGTTTGAGCTTTTTCCCTGGAGAATCGACAATACACCAAACACCATACTCAAGACAAAAAAGAATATGGCAGGCTTTAAAATCGTTTCAGGCAGATTAAAATGTCTCATTTTTTCACCTCTGCAATAATTGCTTAGAAAATAATCTGATTATCCCCTCTCCCCCGTCGAGGTGGAGGATAGTTCTTGGTAGTTTTCATCCTTCGAGCCTGCCTGCAGTAGTAGGCAGGGGTGTCATACCCGTCATGCAAAATTAATTAGAAAAAAGGACTTCGTCAAGGGTTTTCTCCAGTTGAAGTACCTGCTTCTGACGCAAGTGATAAATGACAGATGCTAAATATTTGACTGCCGAGTTCATCGGGAATTTACGTGCCTGCCTGACGCGAAATACGGATAAATAAATTTTGGTGTAGACTTCAGTAACGGCCTGAATCGAATAATTCTGCTCTACGGTTATTCTTGCCCTGTGGGCTAAGTTAGCTGAAAGTTCAGAATCATCCAAAACGTGGCAAATGGCATTTGCCAAGAAATTTTGATCCTGCGGTGGGACCAGAATACCATTCTCCCCATCCTTTATAACCTCCGGAATGCCTCCTACTTTCGTCGCAATTACAGGCAGGCCCGCAGCCATTGCCTCTAATATTGACATTGGGAACCCTTCTCTTTTAGATGAAAGAATAAAAGCATCCACTCCTGGCAAAAGTCGGTAAACATCAGACCGACTTCCTGTCAAATATACACAATCTGTCAACTTCTTTTGGGCGATTTCTTTTTCAAGAGGGATTCGCAGCTCACCATCACCAACCACAATTAGAAAAATATTTCTACCCTGTTTCTTCAATAATTCTATTGCAGAAAGTAATGTAATCTGGTCCTTTGCCTCTGTCAGCCTTCCGACAGAGATCAATACTTTCCCGGTAAATTTATCTGGCAAGAGATCCCGTAAAACTCCGTTTTTAGGCCCGGGAGCAAAACGGGCTGTATCCACTCCATTGGGAATTACAGTAATTGATTCCGTCAGGGATACCGATCTCTTTCACAAAATAATCTTTCAGATCTTGAGATACAGTTGTAAAATAATTCACTGCTTCTGCAGCCCTACGACTGGCTTCCTGAAGTTTATTAGAGCGCGATATAAAATACTTCGAGTGTTCGGTCAAAACTACTGGTATCTTTGCAAGTTTTGCTGCTTGCCATATCCTTTGCCAGAAAGGAACATGATGCACATGAAGTATATCAATTTTCAATCCGACCAGGGCTTTGAATGATAATATCGGTCCAAATAATCTTTTGATTCGTGTGTGATTGAGGTTATACGTCGCAATGTTGCGGCCAGATAGGATCTCTGGCATGAGTCCCGGTCCTTGATACATAAATAGGATTAAAGGGTCAAAGACGGACCGGTCAAGGTTGTCACAGATATCCGCAGCAACCATTTCGGATCCGCCAACTGCAGGAGAATAAATCAGATGAGCGATACGCAAACGTCTTGAGATATTTTCAAGCACGTTTTCTAATTATTTTCGCCGGATTTCCTGCGACAATGGAATAATCGTCGACGGGTTGAGTGACAACACTTCCCGCACCAATAATGCAGCCTTTTCCTATATCATCCATAATCACACAATGATTTCCAATCCAAGTGTCTTCGCCAATGATTATTTTCTTGAATTCACCCTTCTGAAACCTAATGGGAACATCTGCGATCTCTGTTGAATGTTGATGTTTTCCGCTTAGAATGTCCACATTGCTACCGATCAGGACATTCTTGCCAATATCTACCTTTCCAATCATGCAATTGGCTCCAATGTAGACACCTTCTTTTATGTTACAATCGCTATGAGAGAAAATAGTTCCAAAACTTATGGTGCAGTCTGACGCGCACTCATTTAAGGTCAATCTGTATATTTCCTTCCTGGCATATTCTCCTGTTAATCCCGGAAGGATAGAAAATGTTTGAGACAATAACGCAAATGCTCTATCTTCACCAATGAACAGGCTTTTAATTTTGTAGGAAAGAAAAAACGGAAGTATAGAGATTCTCATTATTAAACTTGCCGAATATTTTATGATTGTTTTCACCTAAGAAAGAAGCTCCTCATAAAGAGTTAGAATTTGGTCAGATCGGTGTTCAGGGGAAAATCTTGGATAGAGTGATCGATATCCATTTTCTCCTATATTTTCACTTTCCCTTTTCATTCCCCTGAAGCTGGATAATCTTTTCTGCCATTAGGTCTGAGTTTCCCGGAGGCACAAGTAGTCCGTTTAACCCATCCGTAATAACTTCCGGCACTCCTCCAACGGAGGTTGCGATGACAGGAATCTTAAATGCCATGGCTTCAAGAACAACGTTCGGCAGGCCCTCACTAAAGGAAGGTAAAACCAGTAAGTCCAGAATTTGATAAAAATTTGCTATATTATTTTGGTATCCGGCAAAGATTACTCTATCCCTTAGCCCGTTATCTGAGCAGAAATTCATAAGCCTTTCCCTGTCCTGACCGTCTCCAATAATTATAGCCTTGGCAAAGGGCACCTTTTCTACCACTTTCTTAAATGCATGCAGAAATACCGCTTGCCCTTTTTCCGGGCTTAATCTTCCGATCACCCCTACCAATTTATCTCCGTCTTTTATGCCATATCGATTTCTTACTTCCTCGGCTGACAGATTTGGTTTAAGTTCATCTTTGTCGATTGCATTATAAATAATTCGAATTTTTGTCTCTGAAATGCCCGAATCTACGAGGAATTTTTTAAGGGGGTTTGAAACAGTTACGACGACATCAGAAGCCCTCAGGGCCAGCCTATCAAGTTTATTGTAAAATCTTATTTTAATATTCTCATTAGTATAGCCATGCGCAAACCCAATCCACGGTTTTTTACAGATTTTTTTTAAAAAAAATCCTAAAACATTTTCTTTGTAACCATGAGTCTGAATAATGTTAATATCATTTTTCGTAACTAAATCTCGAGCCTGCCAAATTAAAGAAGGATCAAACCTAAAATGCTGATGTAGCTGTTCAACATTAAGCCCCTTACTTACGGCCTGCTTTTATGAACTCACTCTTTGGTCTGTTTCTTATATCAATACTGCACAAAAGGTAATCAAATCTATTCCTGTCTGCATACTTCAGAAATTGAAAAACCCCTTTACCAGGACCCCCAATGCTTGAAGTAGAAATCATGATTAAAACACGAGGTTTCCGAATCGTTTCTGCCATGCCAATCCAAATTTCTTTTAGCTGCTCGCAGGATCTTCTTACGGTTTCAAATTGGTAACATTCGAAATATCAAAAGTTCTATGCGACTCTAAATAGGATTCATACCTTTCCTTCCCAACTACTTCAATTAATTTCTCCGGAATGGGCAACTTCCGTATAATCTTTGCTGGTTGCCCTGCCACTAAGCAAAATGGAGGTACATCGCGATTAATGTGCGTGCCCAGTCTGGCGACAACTCCATCTCCCATTGTTACCCCAGGAGATACAACGGTATCCAATGGCAGCCAACAAAAATCTCCAATACTTACAGGCTTAATACCATCCAGATCCGGATTTCCGGAGCCACCTAAACGGTTCATTGCATTTACCGAATGGCCCGGATTATCAGTAATCAGTCTTGAACCAATCATACAATGGTTACCTATGCTAACTCTCTGCGCAACCATTATATGGACTAAAGGAGCAATATACGTGTTATCACCAATGTAGAGCTGAGGTTTATCCATAACCTTGAGACCGGAGAAAAATGTGTTATCAAAAATAGTCACATGAGATCCTATGTACAACCGCAAATCTCCGGCAATTCTTGTTGTGCCGTTGCCTGCATATTCCATACGGAATCCCGGACCCACAGTAACACATTGAGATTTAAACATTGGTTCGTAATAGACAATACGCCAGAAGTTATGCCATAAGTTCGTTCTGAGCGTCCATTCCCAGTATAAGAAAGAATGCACTGGCTTTACGCAAGGGAAAGATAGACCTCGAATCCACCTGGCCAGCCGGTAGACACGATCATAAAAAGGTGTTTCCCTCCGCCTTACAGCAACTGAAAATTCTCTCCAATTCCTTTTCATCCTCCTCCCTTTAATTCTTCTGTTAACCCTAAACAAAAATATTTGAAATTTCTCAGAATTGTCATCCTGAACTCGTTTCAGGATCTCACCCTTTGGACAAAACGAGATGCTGACCCAAGTTCAGCATGACACTATTTGTTTTCAAAAGTTACAGATAAATTCTCAGAATTTATCTTGTAAGAATCTAATGGTAATTGCCCTTGCGAACCGACCTTTCTTTTAATCGCCTCTTCAATATAACCGGACATCTTTTCCGCCTTGAAAGACCAGTCTTCCCCCTTCTAAAACTCTTTCTGCGGCTGATCTGATCGAATGGTTTCGACAGAGATTCCGAAATCTGCTCAAGAAACTCTTCCTTCGCCAGTGCAACTCCGACTGCCTCTTTCAATTTGATAACCTCCGGGAGAGCGGTAGAAACAACCGGTCTTCCTGCAGCAAGACACTCTTTCAGCTTTAATGGATTACTATATTTTGTTAAGCTCATTCACTTTGTAAGGAATGATGCAAACATCGAGGCCTGCTAGATATCTGCGGCAAATCCTGGTAGGAGACCGGTGGGAAAGAAATTCGCATTTTTGTCCTTCAGATAGTTTTCTGCTCTACTTTTATCGGACCTATGAATATAAAAGACCATTCCGGCTTTTGCTTCATTAGAAATCAAAAAGATCCAAGATCAACTGCCCGTCTATTAAACCAAAATATCCAATGACGGGTTTCTTAAATGCGTCAAAAAAGGGATGGGTTCCAAATTTTTCGGCCTTACTAAAATGTTCAATATCAACGCCATGCGTTAAGAGATAGGTGGACAATGAATCTTATCTATTTGTTCGTTTCAATTCCTCAGAGGTTGCAACGATAAGATCGACCTTTTGAATAAAATCAGACTCCATACGTTCCAACATATCTTTCAGCGCGCCGGGCCATTTGGAATACTCATCCACACAATAATAAACGTCTACTACCTCATTAAAAGCCCCTACGTAGTCATTCGCTGTTGGAAGCGTGGTGAGGAATAGAGGTTCTTTAATCCTGAGTCGAATCATCTCTTTTCTTACGGCGCGAATGACGCTCAATCTGTTAAACCTTCGCACGCTGGAAAGGTTATTAAATGGAATCGTCACGGGGGAGATTACGGTAAGATTAGCTGGAAGTTCTTCCCTGGAAGTTGATCGGCCGAACCATGAGCCCATCTTTTCAATAGATCTATACAGGTCGTAGAAGCTCAATTTAGGGAGACGCATTCCAACCGTATTGACCCAGAGAATCCTATTCTGAGGAAGGAACCGCTTCATGATGTGCATGCAGCTGAAGGGATGCCTCCCCCAATCATCAGAAAAGACAATGAAATCACGGTTTTTAATCATAATAAATATGTTAATTTTAAACCTTAAAATTCACCCGTTCGACCGCGCGAAGCCCCCTTTTGAAGGCGGGGGAACGAGGCGCGCCTCAGGGTGAACCTTTTCCATATCCTTATTTAAAAAGGGGATGACCGTTGACAATCCCGCTAATAAAAAGAACAAAGGAGAATGAGCAGCAGAAAGAAAAAACCCGCCGATCGCATACCCGATCCAGGAGCACTGAATTGCATAAAGGGTAGTTAATATTAGATATGCCTTCTTTTCTTGACTGACACTATTTAGAACCTTCTTCATTCCCCTCAGCGACGTCCATATTATGTAACAAAAAAGAATAAGCCCCACAACACCTAACTCCGCGCCCATCTGGATGAAAGAATTGTGAGCGTTGGCCCATCTACCTCCGATATCTTTATGTGATAATCCTTCGGCAGTAATAAATCCGCTGATGCCAACCCCCAAGATAGGATTTTCTGCCATCATCTTCAAACCCCTCTTCCATATCTCTATTCTTCCTGAATAATCAGTGACGTTATAGTCTTGCTCATAAGTAAGTAGTGTGGACATTCGCTCCAGAAACGCGCTTTTCGCGTAAAAGAAAAAAATTCCACTTCCCAAAATGGCAATGATAATCAAAGGCACGAATGCTTTTTTCAGAATTCTTCTTGCCTTCAGTAAAATAGCCAGCGAAACTCCCAAAAACCCCAGAAATCCTCCCCTTGAAGAAGTTAGAATAACGGTCATAATAATAAGAGCAGTCAACCCTCCGAATATCAGTCTTCTTGATCCTTTTCGACCCAAAAACCAAAACACGGCGAAAGGGAATGCCACGATCATGACCATTGCCAGATCATTCGCGTCATAGGTTTCAGTAACAAAAAGTCTCCCTTTAACAAAGGGTATTCCTTGAATGTCGCTTACAACAGAAAAAACCCCTAAAAAACCGACTGCTATGAGAAACGCCCAAATAACCCGATCAATGTCTTTCATCGACGTAACCAAACCCAGAATTAGAATAAATACTAAAAGGGTTTTCCAATAGGTCGTGATCAAGAAATCAAAACTGTTCCCCGGCCACACGGCAAAAGGAATTGAAAGTATGGCCAAAGCCAAGATTCCCAAAATAGACTTTACTTGAGATGCCTTGATTCTCTTCCCCATGTTCTTCAAAGAATTACCGCTTAAGAAGAGGGCGATCACCGATAGTCCGCCGATAATTTTCATTATATAGACTTGACCCAGGATAGGAAATAACTCCTGCAACCTGCCCACATCGAATAGAATATATACACAAGCGATGTATAAAAAGAGACTCCCTTTTCCTTTATCATGCTGGGTTTTCTTAGAATATTCGAAAGTCTTAATTCTATTTTGTGGCATAAGTAATATTTAATTCTAGAGATATCTTGACAATTTTTCTGTCAAGTTTCTTCTATCGAAATCTCTTATAATATCTTCAGTTTCTAAAGGCTTACGCACCTCATCTCCGTCCAATTTTAGGAAATTATCGTAGCAAAACATTACCGCCTTCTTCGCTTCTTCCATATCATCGGGACTAACCACTATCCCCCAAAGGATAAAGATATGGCAAGAACCGCAAACATCAATAACAGGATCGGGAAGGACCTTTTCATAAAAAGAATTGCTCGATTCAGGAAAGCTCCTTATTCAGAAAAGAAAATATCTCCTCGGCTATTTTAAACCTCTCTTTTTTGAGATTCTGCGACCATAAAGAAAAAGTAGCCAAGATAGAAATCTTCTCAAAGATTCCTTTTTCAACACCAAGGTACTGTCTGATTTCTTCTCTTTTTTCTCCGACCACTTCCGTTATATTGTTTTCATCAAAAAACTCGCCCTTTTCCCGTCTAAATAACTCTTGATAAGCCTCGATCATCGAAACCAAAAGCATATTAAAATCGACCACCGGCAACTCACGCTCTTTAGAGTCTTCCCAATCGATGATCATCTTCCCCTGCATACCAGAATAAAGAATATTCTGCACACAAAAATCCCTATGCTGCATGCACAATGGAAGCCGTATTCCAGAGACTTCCTTCATGATCTCCTCTACTCTTCTTGTTTCCTTCATCTGGTTGACCTTTTGTATATCATTATCCATCGCCCACTTCGCAATTTGATAGGAATACGAATCTTCTACTTTCCCTTCCTGAATGGGTAAGCTTTTAAGTATTTCCATCAAAAATAAAAAGGTTTCCCGCATTTCCCTCAAGAATCTTTTCTTCTTTCCTGTCCAGACCGAGGCAACAATATCGCTTAATCGAGTTTGACTAACATATTCCATGCACAGGTCCCCCATTTCGCCTTCCAATCTGAAAAAGTATATTGAGGGAATTTTCGTTGGAAATAGATGATAAGCTTTTTGATGATTAGTAAATTCGTTTTCTATCTCAGCCCTTTTACCATACTTTTTTATCGCCCTCGGCTCCCTTTCTCCTTTCCTAAAGATAAAAAAGATCCGCCGGCTATCCTTAATCAGGAAGAAGTTTTCCTGTAAACCTTCTTCCTCCAGCCACTCTTCATAGTTTCTCCCCTTATAGAGGTCAATACTCCTATCCATTCTTTCCTACCACAACAAAATCTCCTACCCAGAGAATACTCCCCAAATATCTCACCATGATTTTTTTGATCATATATATAAGAGGATAATCGATGTACCTAAAATACTTTGTTAACACGAACCGGTAAACATTTTTTTTAAAAGGAAGAAACAGGCCGGGAGAATCGGCACATGGGAAAATACCATAGGTTTCTATCTTCGTAAACCTAAATTGATGCAGAATTCTTTTAGCAAACAAAAAAGTTCCGATCGCCTTTAAACGAAATTGTTTTCTCTCCAGCGGTGTAATGATAATATGAATCTCCCCTCCGGGTTCCATTTTTCCCCTTATTTCTTCAACGATTCCCTTCAGTGTCTTCCATTGTTTTGGATAGGGTTGAAGCAGGACAAGGTGATATTTTGAATGCTCTTTCTCACGACTTCTTGTGACCTGATTCTCATTTACCGTGTAGAATGCACATCTGTCTTTGTCAACGTTTCTTTGGATAAGATTCAAGTATGATTCGAACATTGTCGGATGATTATATGCAAAATTAATTCCTGTCTAAGTTTTCGTACCGGACCCCTTCAGACCTTAAAGAATAAAAATGCGTTCCGCTATTCCTGTGTTGCACCGGTCCTTCCCTCGCTCTCTTTTCTTTGAGAAATCAATTCCATGTATAGGTCTTCTGTCTTCTTTACGACTCTTTCTATCGCAAACCGGTCTTTCGCTGTTTTATAGCCTGATTCCGCCAATCTCATCCTCAATTCGTCATTTCTCATGATGCTTAGGATGGATTGCTCCAGCTTTTTGCAGTCTCCAGCAGGGACCAGTATTCCATTTTCGCCATCTCTGATGATCTCCGGTATTCCTCCAACATTCGATGCAATGACGCATTTCCGGCATGCCATGCCTTCAATAATCACTTTGCCGAACGGTTCAGCCAAAGAAGGGACGGTTAGCAGATCGATACGATTCATGATAGATGGGATGTCATCCCTTTTCCCGAAAAATCTAAAACTTTTCTCTACACCAAGCTGCTTTGTAAATTGCGTCATCCTGTCAGTCAGTCCTTCTTCTCCTATTCCATCTTGTCCAACAACCCAAAATACTGTATCGGGAAAAGCTCTCAAAATTCCAGGGGAAGCCTCAATTAAATATTCCAAGCCTTTTCTCTTGCTAATTTGACCTACAAATCCAATAACAAATGGATTTTTATTACTGCCTAAATTTGAATCAGCTATTTTTTCTCTTTTAAACTTGTTTAGATCAACACCATTGTGAATACAAACAAGTTTTCTATAAATAGTTTGATTCTTCTCAAAAGATGATTTCATTGAATTTGATACAACGATAATAGTATTTGCAAAATATAAGTTAAAATCCTTTTTGATCTCACTCGTTGGATATGGATTGTGCATATGTAAGACTATTGGAATGCCTAAAAGGTAAGCTGCAAGTATATAACTATTACGCCAACCCACTTCATTTACATGCAATAGATCTATTCTGTATTTTCTGAATAAAATGGTTAATTCAATTGTATTATAAATAAATTGCGGGACATTTCGTTTGGAAAGACTCAACAGATTCTTTACTAAAATGTTAGTGTCGAATCTCTTTAATACCTCAGCTAATTCTCCCCATTCAGGGACCAATAGATGAATATTAAATCTTTCTTTTTTTAAATTTACGATTAGATCAATGAGAGCTCGAGGCGATCCAGTATGCGTACTGACATAATGTGAAATATATAAAATGTTTCTTTTCCCCTTCGTCATAACTTCCATCCGGGTTAAATTTAAGGAATTAACTTTCTTTAGACAAATACTTTGTTTTTACAAAGGAAAAGATGCTTTTCGGCATCAGGCTCAAGAGAGCATACTTCCAGGATGGAGTGTTGTAAGGGTCAATCAGGATGCTTCGAAAAAACTGTTTAAACGCCAGCTTACGCATATCATTCTCAATATAACGGTATCCTAGCACGAAATGTTGATTGCTAAGCTTTTTTTTCAATGCTTTTTTAATAGATCTGTCAGCGCCATATGATTCGAGTAAAACATTAAAGTATTTTATCGCATATTCCGAATATTTTAATTTGTTCTTGGTGAGGTTGCTGGCATAGGTTCTATAGAAGTATAGGGGTTTGTCTATGTATCCAATATCATATTCGTTACAAATTCTAAACCAGAATTCATTATCGTCCCCAATTGAGAAATCCGTTCTGAATAGTCCAATTCTGTCGATAAGCACCTTTCTTAACAAAACGCCACATGTATGGATATAAACATAATCTTTGATAGCTATCTCAAAATATTTTTTATGATTGAATATTATCTCCACATCGACTCTCTTTTCAATCGCACTATTAAAAGTTTTCAAAAAGTTACACTCCTTTAAAAAACCAATTTCTGGTACCAAGTCGAAATCATTTTGTTTAAAATAATCACTGAATACCAAATAAACTCCCTTATTCTTTCTTAACAAATCTACTCTTTTTTCAAGACTTTCAGGTAGCAAAATGTCGTCAGCGTCAAGAAAAGCAAGAAATTCCCCCTCTGATGCTTTCATTCCTTCATTCCTCGCTGCTCCTGGGCCTTGGTTCTTTTGAAAAATATATTTAATCACTCCTTCACGTATATAGGGTGCCAAGGCCTCTTTCGTGTTGTCTTTCGACCCATCATCCACCACAATGATTTCAAAATTTCTATATGTTTGATTAAAAACAGATTCTATGCTCCGGTGATATATTGGGCACAGTTATAAGTAGGTATGATAACTGAAACTTTAGGCATCTTTCTCCCTATAACCTAATGACCGTAAAAACCCTAAATTGTTTACGATGTTTTATACGTCCTGAAATAAAAAAATACTCCAGATAAATTATAAATTGCAATCCATTATTGAACGAAAATCCGCCAATCAACGCCATCACTACAACGACTCAGTTAATATATTGGGGGTAGAGGTACCGCCCGTTTCCATAAATGCTTTTCTACTCATTAAAAGGGATTGAACTCGAAAATAACATTCCCTAATTAGAGTTCGGTAAAGATCATTGTTTAATATCTCGAATTCTTCCTTAAATAGATCTGTAATGATCATTGTTTAACAACATCGTCTGCCCGTTTTCTTCCAATATTGTTGTTTTGGGCAATTTCTCAAAAAAACCTCTTTTCTGCCATAGAGTTTGTTTATCCTGTAGCCGTTTCATTGCGTGATTGATTGATCGCGATCATGATAAAGACTGGCACAGTGAAGGCCAGCAGGATCCAGAACCAATTGACACCACTCCGTGAGGATAGTGATTTCGAACGGAATGCGATCACGAGAACAATAATCGGGTAAAGAAGGAGATTCATTTCCGTCCTCGCCAGGCCTGCCAAGCTTAATGAGAACCCGGCGGCTGCCCAGTACCCGATTGTTAGACGGGTTAAAGCGCGATTGATCAGAAATAATGCAAGTAACAAGAAGAGGGAGGCGAGCGGCTGCGAAAAATCGAACTTGGCATAGACTGCAGCAGGGGAGAGGATACCAAACACCAACGAAATGGCGGCCGCTTGGCGCTTGGTAAAACCCAATTCAATTGAAAATATGAGAAGCAAGCCCGCAGTAATTGCGGTGATTAATGGATTGAGCAGCGAGACGGATAAATAGGAACTGTTCTGGAGCAACTGGCTATTGAATTCTACATCAGGATCGTAAGGAATGCTAGTGTATCTGCTAAAATATCGTCTAGCAATGCTACCCGACGAATAGCACATCAAATCCCCTTTTCGCTATTCTCGATCCAACATATCTCCATCTGCAGAGGCCAAACACCTGAATTCCCCCTTGATAAAAGTACTCCTATGAGATTTGTCTTGTTTTCGAATACGCCTGATGTCAATAGTGGACGCGAAGCGCTCTCTCATGCTGCAACCTGCCTTGCATAGAACTGCCGCTCATAAATAGCCGGGGATAGGTACCCCAGCCGTGCTTGCCGTCTCTACCGATTGTAGAATACCTCTATGTACTCCGTGATCTCTCGGATGGCCTCTTCTCTCGTCTTGTAGCGACGGTGATGGATAAGCTCATTCTTGAGCGTACCCCAGAAGCTCTCCATGGGAGCATTATCGTAGCAGTCGCCTTTCCTGCTCATCGATGCTCTCATCTTGAACTGATCCATCAGCTTCCGGTATTCCTGGGCGCAGTACTGACGTCCACGATCCGAATGGTGAATCAGGCCTGCTCCAGGCCGTTTGGCTGCCACCGCCTTGAACAGAGACTGGCTCACAAGGTTCTTGGTGATGCGTTCCCCCATGGCATATCCCACGATTTCTCCTGTGAACAGGTCCTTATGCCCAGCCAGATAGAGCCAGCCTTCTTCTTTAAGTATGTCCTTCGTATTATCTGTCGAACCATCGTCAGCCACAATTATTTCGTAATCTTTATAAGTTTGGTTCAAAACAGAATCAATGGCATCTATAATATATTTTGCGCTATTGTAAGTTGGTATGATTATTGATACTTTTGGATTCATCTTTAATAAATATTAACTTCATGTAAAAAGTTTAAAAGTAAAATATCACTTGATGCCTTTTTCAAATATTTCGTCCCTTATGACCTCTAAATACGCTTTACCAAATTTTAGATCTGGCTCCAGATGATTTCCCTCTGCCCATTCATTCCATGATTTTATAAAAATAATTTTATGTTCTAATTGGGAATCATTAATAATCTCCAATGCTTTTCTTACCTGAATCCTAAATAATTCTGGCGTCGAACCATGCAACACCAGACCATTTGACCCACTCCTTGGCGTATTATCCCAATTTGGAATCAGACAAGGATAATTCTCCTTTTGGGGAATCTTCTCGTAAATTATGTCGAGAAGGACCTTTTCATAAGAATAGACAGTCGGCTTATTGGTTTTTTCCCAATATTTGTTCTTCAACCACTTAATAGGTTTGCGACGTGAAACCCAAGGTCTTCTGATAGGTAGGTGGTGTAGTACAGATGCATCAAATCCATGTTGCTGTGGGATCCAAGAAGAACTCGAGAACACTCCGACAAGATACAAACCCTTTAAACCAGACTTTAATGCCATTTCCCTCCAATAATCTACAACCTTATTAACATCGGGTATATCCTGAGGGCGGAAAATTAGAAAGATTGGTTTATTATCAATAGTCATATATCTTTTGTCCAAAAAAGCTTCTAATAATGTATAAAAATGCTTCTCATGATCTCCAAATCCTGGATAGGTCTGTTTAATTAGCACCCTATTTGGATCGCCATACCATATTCCAGACCAGGTTTGATTAGCCCAGCATAAACAGAATGGAAAAGTTGGTTCACCTGATTCCAAAACTTCAGCAAAAGGTCTTTCCAGCAATCTCTTTCCGTGCAAACCAGTAATGGTAGTAACAGAATGCCTCTATACCATATTCTTTTGCCATTTCGGCTTGTGCAATTCTTGTTTCAGGTACACGCAAATCGTAAAATCCTAAATCAGCAGGAATATGTGGCTGGTAATGTCCTCGGAACATCGGCTTAGCTTTGGCCGTATTGGTCCATTCAGTAAACCCTCTGCCCCACCATTCGTCATTTTCTGGAATTGGATGAAATTGAGGTAAATAAAAAGCGATCACTCTTGCTATTTTTTCCATAGATCTTTTTCTGTCTTAAAAATGGGTTTTAAAGAAGTTATACGTTTCTATTGCTTGATGGATTAGCCAGAAATGTGTTATGGCCCTATGATTCCAAAAGGCTCCTGTACAAGGGTATGAGTTTAGACACATGATCCTCTGTAGTGAGAATATTTTGGCGCACTGGCTGCAAACTACGGAGCCGGGAAGGATTCTTTATACACTCTTCGATAACGCGTCTAAGGTCTTTGGAAGAACCAACCCGAAAATGAAGACCATCCTGACCATCTCGAACAAGTTCTTTCATGCCACCTATGTCGGAACAAATGACTGGTACGCCCATTACAAACGCTTCTAGAACAACAAGAGGGCCGGTCTCAATACAAATTGAAGGCACAATGAGTGCATCCACTTCTGAAAGAACTTTCGGCTTTTCGTCTTCTGTTACTATTCCCTTGATAGCAACATTGCCCTGAGCCAAAACGTCTCCGAAATTGACGTAAAAATCAGGGTCCCGCCGACCGTAAATGGCTAGGTTTGCTCCATCAACACCTCTGAATGCTTCTAAAAGCACATGGACACCCTTGTGACGTGAAACTGATCCAATGTATGCAAACCGGAGAGGCTCATCCTGACGAATATGGCGAACTCGACCCGATAGTGTATGGGGCATCCCGTGGGGCAGAAACAATACCTTCTGCTCTGGCAACCCCCACGCGACCATAATTTCCCTCAAAAAATTGCTGGGGGCGATCCAAAGGTCAACATACTTTATCAAAGAACCCATTATCTTTTCTCGCCGATTCATCTTCCGGTACGCTGCATATCCTTCGACTGCAATTGAAAGACAGATTTTGACACCTGACTTGCTGCGATCCAAGATTCCCCGAATCCCTGACCGAGGAGGATAAAGTTGATACTGTGAATAGAATTCATGGCAACAACGAATGCATTTTGTGGTAGTGGTTTTCTCGCATAAATGTTCATTAAGATCGAGAAGAAAAACACGTGGGCATTTCAACCAGTGGTCATGCAGGCTGAAAACAACGCGAACGTTGTGCTGATGTGCAATGGCAGGGATGTTGGTGGATAGGTAAAGAAGGTGGTTTATGTGAACCACATCTGGTTGAAAGCGCTCCAGACATTCCAAAAATGTCCTATCGACCAAGGCGTCTTGTTCTTCGAACAGATTTAGAAATCCCTTTAGAGGCTTTCGAATGATTGTGCATGGCAGACCTTCATAGGTTTGGTGTTCTACTGACCGCTCTTGATTTTTTTCGACGAAGAAAAGCTCAACCATGAACCCACGTCGTTTCAATTCCTGCGCAAGATAGTAAGTATAGAGTTCTGTCCCAGCTCGTGAGGATGGAAGAAAATCGTGAACCGTCAAGAGGATCTTCATGAGTCGCCCCACAAATGCATATCGATGTTTCTATATAAACTAACCACAAAATCTTCGAATAATATTACGTTTGGCCGGTAACTGTCTCTTTCTTGTCGATCAACTCAACATAGAGCTTTTCGACTCTATCCGTTACTTTATTCCATATGAATTGGCTCTTGTCTCTGCTTGGCGCTCCAGCAATCGAACAAAAGCATCATCGGCATCAAAAATAATATCAGGAAAACTGAAAGCCACCAGCGTATTTTGGACAAAGGGATAGGCCTGATCCAGAGTAAAAGGTGTTCCATAAGGTAAACCCACCATCAAATAGGTAAAGTGCATATTCAGCATCGACCCGTCACCCGGATAGGTGGGAATACCCCATTTGCCCTTCTACAAGATAATATATACCTTACCGTTTCCTGCTAAATACATCTTCTCCAAAAGGTAGTGGCAAGAGACCTTTGGCCGTAATTCACCCTGCTCACCAATCGGTCTAACACCAATCGGAAACAACTCCTTGCTGCCGGGCAGCGGGGCAATCCGCTTTGCTTGCCCCGCTGCCGGCACTAGTCCCACTACCTCGCAAAATGGTAGTGGTCCCGCCTCTCTAAACGTGTTCGTCATAGTTCCTCATATGGCTCGCAGCTACTCTAAGAATGAATACCTCATGACATAGTACTAAGGAGATGATTGCAGTATCGATATTCGGAGGCTACCGGCCTCCTTCCAACCAGACTCATTCTAACGAGCTCGACATCATGCGTGCACTCACCCATTTTTGCTGTCACTAAGCAAGCTCCATATATATCTGCTTTTCCGCAATAGTCTGTATAAGGGCCAGGTTATCCATCCAGGCCCCCAGAAAAGAAAGGGGAATATATCCTGTACACGTTGACGCCAATCGCCTGGTTGAGGCGAATATTTCACACACTGACGTTTTAGGCGATACATCAGCATTGGTTTATTCTCCATGCCTTTCATGAGGAAATGCAGAAAGGTGCTCCACATTAAGAAATCGGCAATTCGATTAGCCACCTGAGTATCGCTGCCCAACGAGCGTATGAGTTCTACCTGCATGCCGTGGAAGGAAATCCACCGCTGTATCTGCTCATCGGTCTTTGCGTGCGACATTTGATGTGCTCCCATACGGGATCGGCCAATAACCTCCGGATAAAATCTGACCCCGTAGACGTAGGCCAGCGTGCATGCAAAGGCGACATCGGATGGGTACCCGGCAGTATCCCGATATCCTCCAATCTCAATGCTCTCACGTGTCCGAAAAATCTGGCAGGGACCACGTAGTCTCCAGTCCGAGCCTAGTTCCAAGAGCGCCGCATCACCTCTCAGAACTCCCTTAGCAGTAGGCACCCAATGAGATTTCGCTTCACCTTCATAGGTAATTTCGTTTGCTCCACCGACAACGATGCCGACATTTTCGCAATCTTTGAGGCATGCCTCTACCCCTGCAACGGCCCCAGGGCACAACTCGTCGTCATCATGGAGGAGCCACACCCACCGTGTCGTCGCAAGCCGTAAGCAAGCATTGTGATGCTCGGTCACAGTCAGCCTCCCGGATTGGCGAATATACGAGAAGCCGTACTGCCGCTGAAGTTCCGCCATTTCGGGGTACTCGCGGGTCGAGTTGTTTGACACAATAACCGGTGGTGCCTTGAGTTGGTGCTCGAAGACCGACAGCAAGGCCTTCTTCAAGAGATCGACTCTGTCACGCGTCAGCACCACAATTGTTAGGTCACTCGAACTCACGACCACTCCATAGTCTATTATTTGCAACGATCATTGTTTCACTCCGAGGAAGAGACCACGGTCCTTTTGGAACCCGGCTGTGACGAATCTCGTATGCAGACCGCTATCCTCCATTGCCTGCTGAACCTCACGCCGGTCAAACAATCCTACCTCGTGCCTGTCTCTGAAATGTTTTACCCCAGCGCTCGTCGCCACGAGAAAGTGAAATTCCAGGATTGCTACGTTTGCGCGTCTGCGGTTGACATTCATTCTCGCTATTTTCAAAGCGGGTTCGTCGACAAAGCTGGCAAAAGGTTTGCCTTCGACATATTCATCTTTTGACATGAAGGGTTCAATAATCGATACGCCCCCTTTTTTTAAGTGCCCGGAAATATTGGCGATTGCCTTGAGCAGCTTTGATTGGGTTCTCGCATAAGCAATGGAAGCATACAGACATATAACCGCATCGAATGTCCTATGAAGGCTGAAGGAGGTCATGTCCGCCTGAACAAACTCGACTCCGGGAAATTTATCTCCCGCAATCCTGAGCATGCCCGCGTTTTTATCAAGGCCGGTTACCCTGTAGTGCTTCTTCAGGTATCTGATGTGATTTCCGGTTCCGCAGGCAACATCAAGCAGATCCCTGCCTTTGGATTTCTTGTTGTCCTTGATCAATTCATGAACCAGCGCGCACTCAGCTTTGTAGTTTTTCCAGAAAACGCTGGCATCATAGCATCCCGCGAGCTCCATGTACATTTTCTCGTTACGCATTAGCGTTGCTCAACTGCCTGGTATTCTTTGGCTTATGGGAAGAGATTTTTCAAACCTCTCACGTTCAATCGCAGATCGTGTGCGACGACATGTCCGTAGGATGTGGCTTTCGATCTGCTCTCTACTCTACCCACGTCTCACGATACTAAGTAAGCGTCAAAAATAAGTTTACATACCCCTCACCCTAACCCTCTCCCGGGGGAGGGGACTCTTTTTATTTCCCCTCCCTTGAGGGGAGGGGATGCAGGGGAGGGTGAATTTGTCAATTTATTTAAGTCGTTCACTATAGTCCCGAACGTGATCTGCCCCCTGGCTATAGACTAGAGTCCCTTCGGTTCGGGGAAGTCCAATTGACGCGCAGCTTGCGGCAGTAGAAGGCCTCGGCGAAGCGCGTGGGAGAGTTGCACTCCACGCCGCGAAGCCGCAACAGCGCCCAATACGTGTCCGCCGAAAACCACTGCTTGCAGTGCTGCGACGAGAAACACTCCAGGATCGCATCAATCTTCCGGCGGCAGACCGCCTCCTCCAGCGGCACGAAGAAGTTCGGCGCACCTAGGTCCCCTTCGTACTTCGGGATCTCGTACTCCAGGATCACGTGGTCCCGGTACGCACACCACGTGAGCTCGGCGATCACGCGGTGGTCCTGATGCATGTCCTCGCGGCGGTGGGTGAAAATGAGGTCGGGCGCGACCTCGCGCTTGATCTGCTCGAAATACTCCTTGATCGACTCGTAGGTCGCCGGAAAGAAGGTGTCGCGGTAATCCCGAAGCACGACCCGCTTTTGGCCGGCCAAGGCCAGGAACCGCTCGGCGCTGACTGCCGCCTCCTGTGCGCGGCAGCCGATGGCGCTGAAGACCACCCAGTGCACGTTGATCCCGGGGCGCCGGGCCAGGATCTCCAGAAGCGTGCCGCCGCAACCGATCTCCAGGTCGTCGGCATGGGCGCCCAGGCAGAGAATGCTGCGGATCTCGTCAAGATGGAAATCGTGCATAGAGCGGCGACCTCTAAGGAGCCGGGCTCTGCCGGCCCCACACCACCCAGGGCGCTTCGCCCCGGGCATAAATGTCGTCCAGAAGCATTTTATCCTTGTACGTATCCATGGGCCCCCAGAAGCCTTCATACTTCATGGCCGAAAGCCGGCCCTCTGTAATTAGCCGGCTAAAGGGCTCCACCACCAGGTCTTCGCCGTCCCCGATGTAGTCGAAGATCTCTCGGCGCATGACGAAGAAACCGCCATTGATCCAGATGTCGGAGCGATCCATGGACTCGATCCGGCTCACGAGGCCGTCTAAACCCAGATCGACCTTGTGCAGGCTCTGCCTCGTTCTGACGCATAAAAACGTGGCCGTGGCCCGTTGCCGTCGGGCGAACTCCACCAGGTCGGGGAGGTTCACATCGGTCAGCACGTCGGAGTAATTCGCCAGGAACACCTCCTCACCGTCCAGGTACTTCTCGACCGCTTTGAGTCGCTGGCCGATGTTGACATCATGGCCGGTATGGACAAAAGTGATATTCCAATCGTCATTGTCATGGTTCAAGAGCTCCACCTTCTTGAGGCCGGTACGCAGCTTGAAATCGTTCGTCAGGCACTCGTTGAAGTTCAGGAAGTACTCTCGGATCACGTTGCCCTTCCAGCCCAAGCAGAGAATGAAGTCCTTGTGGCCGAAATGCGCGTAGTACTTCATCAGGTGCCAGAGGATTGGTTGCTGGCCAATTGGGACCATCGGTTTGGGGATCGTTTCGGAATAGTCGCGGATCCGCAGGCCTTGGCCGCCGCAAAACAAAACGACTTTCATGGATACACCTCTGACCTCAGGAATGGGGACCACGAACCTGGCCCCCCAATCACGGGCGTAAGCCAGTTGTGCGATGATCTCATCCTTGAGGTTCCATGGCAGGATCAGGATATAGTCCGGCCGCGTCTGGGCCAGTCGCTCGGGCGGGAAGATGGGGATGTGCGTGCCCGGCAGAAATTGGCCTTGCTTGTAAGGGTTGCGATCGACCGTGTAGTCGAGGAAATCGGTGCGGATGCCGCAGTAGTTCAACAGCGTATTACCTTTCCCCGGCGCGCCGTAGCCGGCGATCCGCTTGTCCTGGCGCCGGGCGGCGATCAAGAACTCCAGCAGCTTCCTCTTGGTCTCGGCGACTCGCTCGGCAAAGCCGAGATAGGTCTCGATCTGACGGTATCCGGCTTCCGTCTCCCGGCGGCGGAGTTCCTCTACTGACGCAAGCACCGGCCGGTCAGACTCCTCGGCATGCCGGGCGTAGATCCGCAACGAGCCGCCGTGCGTGCCCAGCTCCTCCACATCGAAGATCGTCAGACCGTGCGCCGCGAAAATCCGCTCCGTCACCAACAGCGAGAGATAACTGAAGTGCTCGTGGTAAATCGTGTCGAACTGGTTGCCTTCCACCAGCCGCAGCAGGTGCGGGAACTCCATGGTGATCGTGCCGCCGGGGGCGAGCAGTCCCTTCAAGCCGGCCACGAAGCCGTTCAGATCGGGCACGTGGGCCAGCACGTTGTTCCCCACCAGTAGATCGGCCCGAGTTCCTCCAGCCGCCAATTCCGCTGCGGTCTGGCACCCGAAAAACTTCACCAGGGTGCGGATGCCCTTTTGCTGGGCGACCCGGGCCACGTTGGCCGCGGGCTCGATCCCCAGCACGGGGATTCCCTGGGCCAGGAAATACTGGAGCAAGTAGCCGTCGTTGCTGGCCACCTCCACCACCAGGCTTTGCGGTCCGAGCTGGAACCGGCCCATCGCCATTTCCACATACCGCCGGGCGTGATCGAGCCAAGAGTCTGAGTAGGAGGAAAAGTACGCATACTCGCTGTAGATCTCTTCGGCTACGTACGTATTCGCGGAGCTGCACCAACAGACAGTTGTCGCAGACTAAGACGTTCAATGGGTAGAAGGGCTCCATGGCGTCAAGCCGCTCGGGCGGGACATAGCTCTCGCACAGCGGCGACATGCCCAGGTCCACGAAAGTCTTCCGCAACGTCTGGCCGCAGAACCGACATGGGCCGAAGCTCGCTTGTTGAGGTTGCGATCATAGTAATCCTCCTATACCAATGGTAACCGGACCGGCTGCGGAAGGCTTTTGCTCTTGTAGCCAGCTGCCCCTGCTGTGCCCTTGGCGCTGCCGGAGCCTCCGGCCTTGTTTGAATTTGATACAGCAAACTTCAAACGATTTGCCGAAGTTTTTGTCTAATTTCATTTGGCTTCCTTGATTATTCTTTCGGCTGCATCCCGACTGTTTAACACGCAGTCATGGGTCATGAGATATCCCCATTCGCCATAACGCCCGACACAGATTACACCCAATTTATTTAAAAACGCATTGATTTTCTCGAGGGCTGGCTTTCGATTATGATCAAAAATGACCTGCCCCCATGGGGAATGCCTCACTTTCATCGATATCACAGCCTGTTCATTCTCGATCAGGCCCATTTCAATCAATTCTTGTTGAACTTTCTTGCCCACCTTTTGGATGGTCGGTTGGCAGAGGTTTATAGGCGGAACCGTAAACTTCAACGGCTAGTCCAGTGTAATTTGGCGGAGCATTGTTGGGAGAAAAATTTTCCGTAATGCTAATTCGGGTGCTTAACTTGTCTTCGTCATATACATAAATCCATTGCTCGTTCCTTTTTGAACTGTGTTTGACGGCGATTTCAACTGATAGAAACATCGTGCACCTCAAGAGAGAGGCGGCTTCCCGAACGTCCCGAGGCGCATCTTCCGAACGTTCAATGAGCACGGGGAGCGGAATGGTCGAGACCAACTTCTCATATTGAGTGTTGGACCGGTCTTCGAAACATAGCAGACGTTTATTGAAATTTATTTTTACCAGCGTTTTCTCGTAATGAATTCGCGCCCCTCGAGCAAACTTATGGCAGTAGGACAGAAACCCCCCTTTTAAGGGGTAACGCCATCCTTGGACCCAGTAGGTTGGCCGATCCAAAGGTCCTTTAGCGCCATTTACAACGTCTTCAATATTCGGATAGAATACCCGTTCGCCGATCCAATCGATCCCCATATTCGCCGGATTGGTTGTCCAATATTTCCGTGTGTATGCCGCTGGGAAGGTTTCGGCGAATACGGGCCCAAAGGCTTTGCATAACCACTCTTGGTAGTTGACGGGTTTTGACAGCTCCGGATTACTCTTTCGCGTTTCTAAGAAGCTGTTCAGGCATTCGGTGCGCAGCGGTTCCGGAACCTGGTATAAATTGGATTGGGCCGGATGCTCGATCCAATTTCCACGAAAATAATTACTGACGCAAGTTGGCCCTTCCACAAATTGGCCATCTACGTTCTCGGCAAATAATTTCTGCACATATTCGCCGGGTCTGAAGGAAACATGCGGACCGTCATCCCAGGTGAATCCGTCCCGAAGAGTGCTATAAATGTGCCCACCATAATAAGGTTTGGATTCATAGATAATACACTTTTCATGGCCGACATGAAACGAAGTCGCCAAGCCTGATAGGCCTGCACCCAGAATGGTAATTTCTCCCACAATGACCTCCTCTGTTCTTTTAACGTTATTAGTCAGTCTCATAAGTTGCTGTGGACATTAGGGACTAAATCCCTCCTCCCCTCCCTTTACAAAAGGGAGGAATTCCCCTCTTTGGGAAAGAGGGGTTAGGGGAGATTTCCAGCAGAATATGTCTTCTCAATTATGGACTCCTTAGTAAGTTGCCTTATAGGATTCGTAAATTAGATTTCACTCAAAAGCTTTTTTTCTATAAGCAAGCGTGCGGCCGCTTGAAGTTTGCCAAATGGCAATCGCGCCAGCGTGGCGATATCCAGCAAGCTATGATCTCCATCGGACATATTCAGCACCCAAAGCAGCGCAAGTGGATCAACGGCCTGTTTCCTCTGCCCTTCTATTCCCTCATATAATTTTCTCTTGCCCAATTGCGGTTCACATTTTGGATTCTGGTTCACATATCTCCTGTTGTTTTCGATGATATTCAAGACGCCTAAATATTTCGAGAATGAACCCTCCAGGAACTCAGGTTTAACAAAATCCAAATTATCCGCTGAGGTGTGGTATTCAGGATAGCGACTATGCGGCGTTCTCATGAGACAACCCACGGGGAGATTGAACCCTGGGGAGCAATATTGCCGTTCATCATACCCATAAGGAAAAAAATCTATGATTTCATAGTCGTCCCCTGATTCCTTTAGAATCTGAATAACGGCTCGGTCAATCTCGGCATCACCTCGACGGCTCTTCTTGTACGTAAATTTCCCAGAATCACCCACACCTGCTACAACGAGACCATGCTTGACCCGGAAAACTCTATCTTCGTTCAGCGAAAGCCATGTAATAGAACCGATTGTTCCGGGGATAAAGAGAAATCGGTACGAATATCTCAACGAAAGCGCGGTGAGGTGTTTGGCAAGGTAGGTCGCCAGTGCTATGCCAGATAGATTATCATTGCAAAGCGATGGGTGACAGACATGACACGATATGAGAAATTCATCCTCCGTCGTCCCCTGCAGATAATACTCACCATATGTCAGATGACCCTCTTTCAAAGAAGCATCGACACAAACCTCATACTCTTCGTCATTTAATTCTAAGAACTGGTTGTGACTCAGGCAAAAGCCCCAGTCTCTCTTTGTAGTATGAAGTCCGATAAGGGATCCAGTCGGGATGATCAGGGAGTGTGAAGAGATGTTCTTTTAATTCTGCCAGAGAAATCCTTTTCTTAATGGGAGAGCTATAATTCACAACATGCAGGTTAGATTTTTGAAAATCCACGATTCTCTCGCCTTTAGAATTAGATATGTATGCGTCTCTTATATTCCACTCTTTTGGCACCGTCCAATCAAACACTTTTGTTCCACTCGGAACCTCATGCATTTCTAAAGGAATATATTCTCTGATGATATTCAGAGTTTCTCGTAACCCATCTCCCGTAATACTACGACAAATAGGATACAATCTCGATATGAGTCCGTACATTTCTATCCCAACTTCGTTCGGCACGACGTCTTTTATCCCCATGGATTCAATCTCTTTTATTAATCTAAAATTGCTCCTCATGCTATCCGGATTTTAACAGATGATTGTCTTCCCATCTGTTACCGGGATGATATTAACCTTTTTATTTTGGAACATACTCAGATTATTCAACAGCATTTCTTCACTCCATTTCGGCTGTAAATGTATTGGAATCAAATTCCTTACTTTAGCTTTGACAGAGAGTTCAATGACATCTTCTAAAACAGAATGCCCCGAGGCCCCGTTTTTGGTTTCTTTAGCCTCCTCTTTAGTCATCCAGACCTCATGCAGAAGATACTCACATCCTGATATGAAATCAAAATATTCTTGATTAACAAAAGTATCTGTTATGTAGCAGATTTTATCATCGATTTTTATGCCCATAGAGCCGCCTGGATGAATTAATTTAATAAATTGGAATAAATGATTGTTTATTCTTACCTGAGGTTTGGATATCGGGATCAATTCTGTTTCGCCGGGAAAAGTTCCGAATGATAAAGAAAAAAGAGGCGGGTTTAACAATTTGTTCACTGCATCTTCAGCTTTAACTTCAACATATGGTTTACTGGGGGCGAATAATCTTATAGGTATAGTCGGCCATAACCCCGTAAGATAAGATAAACCTGTAATATGATCCAAGTGGTAATGCGATAAAAAGATGTTGAGTCTTTTTTTCGATTCTATGATTTTCGATATTTGGGGCTCAAACATACGAGATATGCCGGTTCCTCCATCCAAGACAATAACTTCATCGCTATCATCTAAGAGCAAATAGCTCATGGTGTGACGATTAAAGGTCGGTATAAATCCATTTGTTCCCAATGCTATTATGCTTAACATCATCGAGCCCCCTCGAAGTGGTGATTTTCACAGAGGTCTATTCATTTTGTAAAGTCATCATATTTCTGATCCTTTTCTGAGATTGCAGTCACATCAGCCGCCCAATTAATCCCAAAGGCCGGATCATTCCATCTTATACCTCTCGCATATTCAGGCATAAAAAATTCAGACATTTGATAAAAAACTTCTGTGTTATCCATAAGTGTCAAAAACCCATGAGCAAAGCCCTTAGGGATATAAATCATCTTTCGATTTTCATCTGTTAATTCTACCGAAACCCACTTTTTATAAGTGTTTGAACTAGGCCGTACGTCGATAATAACATCATAGATTGCCCCTTTTGTGCAACTGACAAGTTTTGCTTCTTCATAAGGAGTAGCCTGATAGTGCATCCCTCTTAATGTTCCCCTCTTCTTGTTATAGGAGATATTACACTGGACAATACTCATATTAATTCCATGCAATCTAAATTCTTCTTTACAAAAGGAACGAGCAAAAAACCCACGATTATCTTCAATAGGCTCCAGTTCGATAATGTATGCGTCCTTGAGTTTGGTTTGTTTGAAAATCATTTCCCTTACCAGTGAGCTGGAACCTGTCAGCAGTAAGCTGTTAACAATAGGGTGTGAACTGTGAAGAGCCCATGCTTGAACACCTAACTGCTTACAGCTCACTGTTTACAGCTTGCTCTTTTTTGTCTGAGAGATTTTCTCAATCCATAGGTAAGAGCAAGGCAATCATCAAGAATTTTATAAAGATGATGGTAATCATTCTCTGCCAGATATCCAAGCCGAAGTCCCAAATCTATTTGGGTGTCGATTTCATTCAATGATCCGATTGCGTTGGAAAGGAAGTTATAGAATTGGTGAATAGTCCGGTCAGCGGCACCTTCAGCGATATTTGAGGGGACCGAAACGGCTGCACGCCGAAGTTGGGATGTCAGACCATACATTTCTTCTTTCGGGAACTTGCTCGTCGCGCTATATATCGCAACAGCCAGGTCCATTGCTTTCTGCCATGCTATAAGGTTTCTATGTGGCTTGCTGCTCATGACTGTCTGCTCACTGCTTACTGCTTACTGCTTTCTGTTCACAGGATTTTAACTTCTGGAATGGGTACTACAAACTTGCCGCCCCACTCTCGGATGTGGGCCATTTGCCCCATGATCTCATCCTTTAGATTCCAGGGCAGAATGAACAGATAATCCGGTTTCGTCTCCTTTATTTTATCGGGATGATAAATGGGTATGTGTGTTCCTGGAAGGTAGTATTCTTGTTTGTGAGGACTCCGATCGACGGTGTAGTCAATGAAGTCCGTCCGGATACCACAGTAGTTTAAAAGAGTATTACCTTTGGCCGGCGCCCC
Source organism: uncultured delta proteobacterium (assembly GCA_963711845.1). Classification (GTDB taxonomy): domain Bacteria; phylum Desulfobacterota; class BSN033; order BSN033; family UBA1163; genus CAVQFR01. The sequence goes on along the minus strand of CAVQFR010000010.1, from coordinate 23,937 downwards.
ATAACCCACAATAGATTTCCCATCCCTTTTTACCTTTATTAAGAAATCTAAGATCTTACGCTTTGTCGCCTTTACCCTTTCAGCAAAAGACAGGTAGAGCCCAAGGTTAGTAAAGCCAGCAGCCTCTTCCTTATTTCTTAACTCCAGGACCTTCTCACTGATCGGGTTTAAAGCACAATCACTATGTTTGACGTTTATCCTCAGAGAGCCTCCATGGGTGGGCAATTCTTCGACATCGAAAATAGTGAGGCCATGCTTCGCAAATACTTTTTCGACAGTGGTAAAAGAGAAATAAGAAAAATGCTCATGATAGATTGTATCGAATTGATTCTCATCCATTAACCGCATCAGATGAGGAAACTCCATGGTAATCACCCCATGTGGTTTTAAGATGATTTTCATGCCTTCGACAAAATCATTGAGACCAGGGACGTGTGCCAGTACATTGTTACCTATCAAGAGATCAGCGTGCTTCCCCTCGGCTGCCAGCTCTGTGGCCATTTGAGTTCCAAAGAATTTAACGAGCGTCGGGATCCCCAACTCGTTTGCCGCTTTAGCGACATTCTTTGCGGGTTCGATTCCCAACACAGGTATATCTCTTTCTTTAAAATATTGAAGTAAATAGCCATCATTGCTTGCAATCTCGATGACCTGACTGTTTGAACTAAATCCGAAACGCTTAATCATCAATTCTGTATAGTCCTTAGCATGTTTCAGCCATGTTTCCGAATAAGAAGAAAAATAGGCATAGTCGCTGAAAATCTTTTCGGGCGATTCCCATTCCGGCAACTGGACAAGAAAACATTTTTCACAGACAAAAACGCGGAGCGGATAAAATGGCTCCATTTGGGTCAGGTCTTCTACCTTAAGATAGCTATTCGCCAAGGGGGAGGTCCCTAAATCGACGAAGGAATGGGTCAAAGGAGCCTGACAAAATCTGCATTCCAACTTCGTAATCATACCGAACCTTTCTTTGTGTTTTTAAATGTCCACTCAAGATTTTCGTTTAAAAAACCTTTATTCCGCAAATCCATTAACATTTTCAGCCTGATATATTTCGAATTACGAAAATTCGCATCTTTAAAGCCACTACCCTCTAACCAGTCTTTTAACTCTTTTATGGAGGCCATTAAATCGGTTTCGGGTTGAAATTCCGGAGCCAGCTTTCTAAAGAGATCGAAGCTTACTCGATACGAACGCTTATCGGGTGGAGCATTTTTGTTGATTGAAACATCCACGCCCGGAACAACCTTTGCCACAGCCTCAGCCAGATCTTTCACTTGATAATTCCACTCGTCGCTTCCGACATTGATTGCCAAGAATGCCCCCCCGGCACTCAAATCCCTTCTGATCGCCCAATGGATTGCCCGTGCCATATCTTTGACATTGATTAATGGTCGCCAAGGAGTGCCGTCGCTTAGGACTGTAATCTGTTTCGAAGCAATGGCTCCTGCAACAAAATCGTTTAAAACCAAATCCAATCTCAATCGGCCGCTCATCCCACATGCCGTGGAAAATCGAAGGCTTGTAACTTTGAATTTGTTGCTCGCCAGTGGCTCAAGATCTCTTTCAGCGAACACCTTCGATTTTGCATAAGCAGTGAGGGGATTCAGGGGAGACGTTTCAGTCCTTGGGCCATCCTCAGCAAACCCATACATGCTGCAACTCGATGCGAAAACGAATGCTTTGGCTCCGACTTCCTTTGCCTTTTTGGCCAAATTAACGGTCCCCCGATAGTTGGTATCAAGCGTAACCTCCTCAAAGGTATTGCCCATTGGGTCATTCGAAATGGCGGCCAGATGGACGATCGCGTCGACCCCCTCCAATCTGTCCTCCCTGACAGACCTGACATCCTCAAAATACTGTAAATCCACCATGCTTTCTGGAAGAATATCGTTACTGGTTAAACAGTGGGCAAAAAAACCAGTGTCCAGACCAAGGATCATCGCTCCAGGATACGAAGAGCGCAATTGCTGAATGACACATGGCCCCACATAACCCATATTCCCCGTAACTAAAATCTTCATGAGAGATACCTCCTTTAGCTACCATATCTTCCATGGAGCTTTGCCGGAGCTCCAGAGTTCTTCGAGGAAGTTCATTTCCCTGAGTGTATCCATGCACGACCAGAAACCAGAATGTCGATACCCCGTCATTTGACCATCACGTGCAAGCCGTTCCACCGAATCGCGTTCCCAAATCGTCTCATCATTGTCGACGTAATCGATTGCGCCGTAATCCAATACGAAGAACCCGCCGTTAATCCAGCCTTCGCCCGTATCAGGTTTCTCAAAAAACTCAGTCACTTGGTCTTCTTCGAACATGACCCTGCCAAACCTCGCTGGAGAGCGGACTGCCGTAACAGTTGCCAGCTTGCCGTGCGACTTATGAAATTCCAGCAGTGAACCGATATCCACGTCAGCCACACCATCCCCGTAGGTAAAGAAAAAAGTCTTCTCATTGGCCAGCCAGCTTTGAAGACGTTTAAGACGTCCTCCGGTCTGGGTATGTAGGCCCGTATCAACCAAATGTATCTTCCAATTGAGCTGTTTACTGTTGCTGTGGATCGTGGTCGCTCCGGAGGACAAGTCAATCGAAATATCATTATTAATCGCGTAAAAATCCAGGAAATACTCCTTGATCATCTCACCTTTGTACCCGAGAGCGATGAGGAACTCTTCCACTCCATGGACTGCAAAGATGTTCATGATATGCCATAAGATGGGTCTCCCACCGATTTCTACCATCGGTTTGGGACGTAAAACCGTCTCTTCTGATAATCGAGTCCCGAACCCTCCACACAGGATTACTGCTTTCATTGTCTTCCTCCCTCTATTGCAGTCGTCGCTGCCGGACAACCATCTTCGATGTATTGCGTCGTCCATTTCAATAATGGCCTTACAACTCCGGGATAGACTCCGCCAAAATCACCTCGGGCGGTATCGCCATCCATACTATCGACGACGTGAAAGACCACAGCCTTGGGGACCCAACAATGAACGACAAAAGGGGCTTCAGTGATAATCGCTGCCGACACAGTGATCATTCCTTCCGCCAGAAGATTGCCTGGAATCCAGGCAGTACTTAAAAATCGCCCCAATGGACGAGGCTTTCGTTGCCAAGCTGGATCACGATCGATGCCCGCAAAAATACATCACATTTTCTTTGTTAACAAGGTCGAAATCGGCCTGGAGCATATGACCTGGTTTAAATACCTCATACTCTATCTCCACGCACACTGGTTGCCGAATATCCATGGAATCCTTCGCCTGGCCATCTTCTGCCTTCACTCGTACACCAAGCATCCGAACGATCTCGTTTCCAGGCGCCTTTTCTGGGTCCGACCATTCGCGAACCGCTGTCACGCCGAACTCACAGTTTAAGTAGTCACTGACAACCTGGCGGGAGGGACCGTCACGAAGAACCCTGCCCTCATTCAGGAGAATTGTGCGTTCACATAAGCGGGTAATGGCAGACATATCATGGGATATAAAAATGACCGTACGCCCTTGTTTTCCAGCCTCCTGCATTGTGTTCAAGCATCTCTTCTGAAAAACGATGTCGCCCACAGCCAACACTTCATCTATGAACAATATCTCTGTCTCTAAGTGGGCGGCCACCGCAAAACCCAGACGGACATGCATGCCGCTCGAGTAGCGCTTAAGAGGTGTATCGATGAATTTCTCAACCCCAGCGAACTCCACAATCTCATCAAACTTGCGCTCAATCTCCGCCTTCTTCATCCCCAGGATGGCCCCGTTGAGATAAATGTTCTCCCGGCCCGTCAGCTCTCGATCAAATCCAGTACCCACCTCCAACAACGAACCCACCCGACCATAAATCTCTGCTCGACCATGGGTCGGCTCAGTGATATGGCAGAGAATCTTCAAGAGCGTGCTCTTGCCCGCTCCGTTTCTGCCAATGATCCCCACCACCTCGCCATGCCCAACTTCAAAAGACACATCTTTCAAAGCCCAAAAAGTTTCGTCGCTAAAATGACGCCGACTGTTACGTCGAAACGCCGACTTCAGACCTTCCATCAGGTGATCCCGCAACGTGTCATGACGATGTCTCATCGCTCCAATCTTATACTTCTTAGAAAGACCTTCAACTCGAATCGCTATGTTTCCCATGATCGTTCCTATCCCTCGCCTTCAGACCACATCTGCAAATATTCGTTCCATTCGCTTGAAGAAAACAACCCCGCCCAAGAAAAACACGAATACAACGGATGCGCTCACCGCCACCACCATGAAATCCGGGCTTTGCTTACCCAGCAGGGCCCAACGAAACCCTTCAATGACTCCTACCATCGGATTCAAGCAGTAAACCCATCGCCACTGCTCTGGAACTAGGCTGACAGGGTACACCACCGGCGAAGCATACATCCAGAATTGTGTTAAAAACGGAAGAGTGTAATTCACATCTCGATATTTCACGTTGATGGGCGAAAGCCAGAGGCCTGCCGTTATTGCGGTTAAGGCGGCTAAGAGCAGAAGGAGAGGTAGGGCCAGCACGGACCAGGTGGGCGTAATGCCATACCATGCCATCAAACCCAGCAGGATCAGAAAGGATAATAAGAAGTCCACTGTCGGCGCCCCCAAAGCAGAAACGGGCATCAACAATCGGGGGAAGTAGACCTTGGTGATTAAATTAGAATTACCTACCAAACTGTTTCCACTACGGGTAAGGCCCTGGGCAAAATACGTCCACGGGAGCAGAGCTGTATAAGCAAACACAGGATAGGGCAAGCCATCCGACGGAATCTTAGCCAGCTTTCCAAAAACCACCGTAAAGATGACCATAGTCATCAATGGCTGGATAATCGCCCAGCCGGCGCCGATGGCTGTCTGCTTATAGCGCACTTTGATGTCCCGCCAGACTAAAGTGCGCAGCAGCTCCCGATACTGCCATAGGGCCCCCAATTCCAGGTGAAAAAGGCCTTTCGTGGGCTGGATCACCACGGTGGGAACTCTTGTCATGCTTCCTGAAGTTAATTCCATTTGATCCTCACATCCTTTTCCAAAATAGAATAGGAGATTCTACGAAGATTTAATCGTTCACTCTGAATATTGGATATAAATTGGCTGTTCCGCTCACTCCTATCTTGGAATCAACGGTTATTGTGACCGCCTGAAATTTAGTATCTAAACCTTTTTCGAAATCATACCGTTTGACATAAGCGCCCAAATAATAGGCTCCTTGAGCCAAATGCAACCATAGATCAAAATTTAAATTCAAAGAATCTCCTCTTGACATTGAAAAGGGTCCATGCCCCTATCTTTCAGATGAAGTCATTGCTGTCCTAATTAGAGTCTGTTTATAAATTGCCGCCTCAATCAGAATTGTCATTCCGGCGAAAGCCGGAATCCAGTCCTTTCAAGACCTTCTGGATGCCGGATCAAGTCCGGCATGACGGAAATGGCCCGTTTATGGACAGACTCTAATTAAACCCATTCTTCGAAGAAAAGGGCTGTTTTTCTGGAATTTTTGGCACATTTTCAAACTTCTAAGATTCAGGTTGGTGTCTTTCGGGTTTGTCATTCCTGCGGAAGCAGGAATCCAGGGGCATCGATTTTTGGTCTCTGGATTCCCGTTTTCACGGGAATGACAGCCTGAGTACTGAGATCTAAACATCGGCCAAATTCCTAATTTGGACAAGAGTGAGCTGAAGTATTAAAAACAGAATAATGATTCTGATCTAATAACTCAATTCCGACTTTCCCGAAAGTATGGAAAAAGCTTTTTTAACTATCACTCCCGCGGCGACAATTATCATCGGCATAAAAACGGCCCAAAAAAACCCCATAACCGACTGTTTGTACCTAATTTTGATATCTCGCCACGTGAGCATATACAATAGGTGGCGGTATTGAATTAGTTCTTGAACCATTTCTCTCATATTAATCCTCTAAGAACCTCTTTTATTCTTTTTAGAATGTTTCCATATAAAATTATATTTTATCAATTCCCGACTTAATGATCTTGGCGGGAACACCCATTGCGATTGAGTAAGGAGGAATACTTCGTGTTACTAAAGAATTCGCGGCAACTACTGATCCTTCCCCGATGGTTACTCCTTTTAATATAACGCTCCCCGTTCCTATCCAGACATTATCTTCTATGACTACCGGATCGATTTCTTGCTCGTTTACAGGCTCCTTCCGAATTCTTCTATGCGGATCTATTGGATGTCCGTCATTATCCGCAATGAAACAGCCACCTGCTATTAAGCAGTCATTACCAATTTTTACTGAATTTCCAACACTTATTGTAAGCCCATAACCCAGATGAGTTCGATCGCCAATCATCAGAGTTGGATTTTCCCCAGTATGACCGCTACCAAATGTGTTCTTATCAATTTGCACATTATCTCCAATTTTGATCCTCAGGTGACCTTCTATCCAAGGAATGCCATTGGGTAGAGATAACCCTCTTCCACATTGGTTACATCGGGATTTAAATACCGGGACATATAAAACTTTTTCAACGATGATATGACCAAGAAACCTCCAAATGACCAAAAGCTCATAAATAGGTCGAAAAACAATTCGGGGCGCTGGAAAATTGAAGAAAATTGCAAAATGAAGGAACCCTTTAACTTTCCTCCAAAAAGAGCCTTCTCCTTTGCGAATCTTATAGAGTAATGTTTCAAGATTCATCTTCTTAGATGGTCACCCTCTGGCTAAATTTTCGCTTTCTCCCACACACTCAGCTGAGAGTTTGTAACGAACCGATAAAGACCTTTTATTGCCGCAAGATTCATCTCCACAATGATCTTTGCTCCTTTCATGATTTTCCCAAAATGATTTTCGGGAGCCCAGGGAGCGAGAATCGCCCCCAAATAGAATAAGCATTGGACGATCAGCGTCAAGATATAAAAGGTTGAACTGAGAAACAAATTGGACAAGAAGCATAAACCCATTGCAAATGGAACGATCAGTCGAAATACCTTATGGGAAATGAATTGGAAAAACACAGGGTTTGAGAAGGGATCCATCAGTCGAGGCTCGATTTTAATGAGTTGGAAATTTCCACCTAATGTACGTACCTTTCTCTTGGATTCCTCCCTCAAATCCTTTGTAGAAATATCATAGGCCTTTGCACTTCTATCAAATATAGCACGATAACCTTTGAGAATACCTTGAAAAGGGATAATCATGTCATCGAGTATTGTCTCTTGAGGAATCGGAGTAAAAAGTGATCTCCGTATGGCATAAATAGCCCCTGTCGCTCCCAGCATCGAATGAATCTGGCTCTCCCTCTCTCTCATCCATTTTTCCATCTTCCAATATAATCCCATTCCTTCGGAAGAGACGTTCCTATCCTCAGAAATAAGCATTAATTCTCCACTCACTGATCCTATCTGCGGATCACTGAAATTAGCGACAAGTTCCCTGATGGAACTTTTATCAAGTATTTGCCTGGCATCGGTAAACAAAATAATTTCACCCCTCGTTTCAGCCACTCCCAAATTTAGCGCAGTTGGTTTTCCCCTTCTCTCCGGATAAGAAAGGACTTTGACTCCCTTGGTTTGAAACCCTTTTATAATATCATTTGTACCATCGTCAGTGCCATCAGACACAACAATAATTTCAAGCTTATCCTTTGGGTAATCTAATTGCAAACAATTAGTCAGCTTTTGGCTAATGAATCTTTCTTCGTTAAATGCAGCAATAACCATTGAAACAAAAGGCTCAATATATCTTTTATGGACAGGCCTTATTTTGATCTTTGCCCACACCCAAAGAATAAGAGGATATCCAAGATAGGTATAGAAGATAAATAATAAACAGAGCCAAAATAGAATTTTCATTTCGATTTCAAACTTCTTCCTGCTAGGATGGAAACGATTCTATCTCCTGCCTTCCCATCCCAAAAGGCTGGAATTCTTTTATGATACCTTTTTGTATGGAACGCACTCAGGCATTCCTCAACAATTTTCCTGGTATTTGTCCCCACGATGACATTTGTCCCCTGTGTTGTTGTGATCGGTCTTTCGGTATTCTCCCGCAGCGTCATGCACGGTATCCTAAGAATTGTCGTTTCCTCCTGAATCCCCCCTGAATCAGTAATGGCCAGCTTCGCACTGGACATCAAACAAAGAAAATCGAGATAACCAAGCGGCTCCACACAGTGGAGACCACAGGCTAAAGGTTGAAGGTTGGAGGCAAGTGACTTAACACCCTTGGAGCTTTGAGGCTGAGGGCTCGAGGGATTAGGTCGAACAGCTTTGGACTGCGGACTAGGGGTTAAGAACTGAAACCGAAAATCAAAATAGTTTTCAAAGCCGAATTCTTTAATACGGTTTACTGTCCGAGGATGAGCCGGGAAGATGATAGGAAGATGTTTCGTTACTTCTTTTATAGCCTCTAATATGTTTGTGAAGGTCTCCTTGTTATCGACATTTGATGGACGGTGGAGAGTAAGAACACCGTAGGGAATAAGATTTGAATTTTCAGTTTTAAGTTCTAAATTTATCAAACCCAGTTTTTCCAATATTTTAGATTGTTGGGCTTTTTCACGGTGCTTGAGCAACGTATCGATCATCGTGTTTCCAACAAAGAATATTTTCTTTCTTGATATTCCTTCGCACAAAAGATTTTGATTTCCACTTTCTTCTGAAGTAAAAAGATAATCCGAGATTGCATCTGTCAAGATTCTATTAATTTCTTCAGGCATGGTCCGATCAAAAGAACGAAGGCCAGCTTCTACGTGAGCAACCAAAGGCCTCTTAACTCCCGAGTTATGAGTTATGAGTTTTGAGTTTTGAATTGAATCACCATGCTGAATTTTGGAGGCGACGAGTGCGCAAGCGGCTGTTGAGTTGACATCACCCACAACGATAACAACATCGGGCTGATGCTCTAACAGCACTGGCTCAAAGCGCTTCATAATGTCAGCAGTCTGGGCAGCATGGGTCCCAGAACCTACTCCCAAATAAATATCGGGTCTGGGTAATTCAAGATCCCTAAAAAAAGCTTCTGACATCGAATCATCATAGTGTTGCCCGGTGTGAACGAGCAAATGTTGAATTTTATATTTTAAATTATGAATTGCATCATTATGCTTGTTGATAGCGTCAATAATGGATGCAATTTTCATAAAATTCGGGCGGGCTCCCACCACGCTCATGAATTTCATTTCTTAATTTAGTCCTTTGCTTTTATTTTTGAATTATACAATATCAGGGGTTGCAGCGCTGCTGTTTTAAGTTCTGAGAACTGCGTCATTTAACTTTGAGTTATGAGTGCTGAGTTCTAAGTTATTTTTGAGTGCTGAAGTGCTGCTGTGGTCATGTGTTGATGTGCTGCAGTGCAGCTGTGCTGCTGCGCTGCAGTTTCTTATTGATGAATCATTTAGAATTGAGCGAATACGATCGGTGTTGCGTTCGATGCGGCACTCGAATTTATCCCAATCTTCATACTTTATGACCCCTGAAAAAGCGTGAACCTGGAAGTAATCCTCAAGGTCGATGGTAAGTGCGTTAAGCATAGAATTTTGAATTGTGAGTTATGAGTTTTGAGTTGTTAAAAAGTGATGAGGTGATGCTGTTTCATTGAGTTTAAAAGGAAATAAGGAAATGAGTTAATAGGTAAATAAGTTAATAAGTAACTAATTTTGAATTTTGAGTCATGAATTGTGAGTGGATGAGTGAACGAATTATGATTACTCAGAATCATGGTCCACGAGATGGATATTTAGACTTTTTTGAATATCTTTGAAGTGCTCATCGAGGCTAAAAATGTGGCAATCATGCTCCTGTGCTATTACGGCAATGTAACAATCGGTTAAATTTACAGTCTTGCCTTTCTTTTTTAAGCTGTAGGAAAGTCTTCCCGTTTTTATCCAGGTATCTTCTCTCTGATCAATGATATCGAAAGCATCGACGAAGTCCTCTATAACGGAGATTTCCCGCTCTGATTTGGAGCCTTGTATTAATTCCGCAATGACAATTTTCGGGACATAAACTTGGTGTTTTGAAAGGATTTCATCTACCTTTTTTGAAAGACCGGCAGATTTATCCCTAAAATATTTTATCCATACGGAAGTGTCTATTAATATTTTTTCAGCGTTCATAGTGTCTTATTTCACGTGCCGTTAGGTCAAAATCCAGCTTCCCTTTCATTGATTTAATTTTCTCAATTTTCTTGCGCCTGAGATATTCACGGATCGCCTTCTTCACGGCAGTGGCTTTACTCTTAGCTTTTGTCTCTTTTAGCAACTCGTCCAAAATGTCACTTTCTATTGTTACGGTGGCTCTCATACCATATTTCTCCATAGATATTGTTCATTTAATAATAACCAAAAATACAATATTGTCAAGGAATACATAATGCACTATTTTATTTACCACTATTGTGTAGCTATGAATCACATTATTTTGGGATAATTAATGCCTCGGCCTGAGGATCGCCTCGCTTGAGACAATATGAGTTAATAAGTTATTAATCTTGAGTTTTGAATTGTGAGTGGATGAGTTACTAAGTTGCGAATTTTAAGTTTTGAATCTTGAATTTTAAGGTTTTAAGTTCTTAATCTCATCAATCAAAATTTACAATTCAAAATTCATAATTCAATAATGCGGTTATTGGGTTGCTTGGGTCCATTGAGGGTTGTCCTGAACGGTATGTAATTTGACAGACGATGTCAAATTAAGTCTTGCTTAAGGAGTTTATCTACTAATGTTGACTCCGAGATGTTTCTTAGGTGCGAAGATTACCGATTGAAATAGGGATCTGTGCGATCGCTAGGACGCCTGGACAACGGTGAGAAACCTGGTCACCGGGGCGAGTCCGGCAAGTGCCACGCCTTTGCCGGACTCGGTAGAACCGGGTTCGTAGGGCAGTCGTTCACCACCATGACTTCGCGCTCGAGTCTCCGCACGGTGGGGTTCTCGACGGTAAAATCGATTCCCCGGTCAACCAGTTTGACAAATGGCCGCCATCCGATACGATCGTCCTCTGGTCGATGCGACCCGGTCCAGAGGGTTGACGACCAGTTCAGGAATGTCGCCGTAAGCTCAGGGGTGGAAGCGACGGGTCGGTGCGCCTGATAGGCCTCTCGGACCGACCGGAAAATCTTCGGATCGAAGTATCCCTCGATTGTGGGAAGACCCAGCTCGCTCGCCACGTGCACCTGCCGTGATTGGCCGCCGGCGTCGCGTAGCACCCGGGTACCGGGAGCCCAGACGTCGAGGCCGGTTTCCACTGCCAGCTCCCTCACCGCGATGTTGACCAGGCGGTGCTGCACATGGCCGTATTCCCCCCAATTGTTGTGAGTGATCACACGTTTGATCGGTGGGGCGAAGTAGTGCCGAAGGTGAGCCTTGATGGTCTCCAGGTTAACAATTGGCGCACGCTTACAGAAATCAGTGAAGACCTCGGCCCAAATGTCGTTGTCGACGGACCCCCAGATAGGAGTCCATCGCACGCGATAATTGAGCTCTGCGGGGAGGCTTTGGACGAGATCCTGAAATACTGGCGCGGCGGGGTAGGCTGCGAGAAGAAACTTAGATGCAACGGGCCAGAATGCTAACATCCAAAGCACGTCGTCGTCTTGGTGGGCAAAGACGACTAGGGTGTGGCCATCGCTGAAGACTCCGACTGACTCCTGACCTCCATCCGTTGCGCGGAGTGTGCTCTGAAGAGTTGAAGCACATCCAAATAAAAAAACTGAAACGGAAATAGACAATATCATGGGAAGCAATTTTTTATATATATTGACCTCCTTTTCTATATTGAAGGTATGGTTTTGGATCGAATAGGCTTTGAGTTAAAATCGGAAAATCGTTTACCAAAAAATGTTAAACCAGTCAAGTAAAAAGATTGACTAATCGAAGGCACCATATACACTGAACAGATCATCGATTATGGGGTGGAATCTACACTGTTTAGGCAAAATGCTTCGATAATGACTTCAGGAGAGACTGTCGAAAAACCTTAAATCAAGTTTTTCAGAACGCGTAAGTAGCTGATTTTACAATGTGTGAATTTTCTAAAATCGCAACATTTGGGCTTTTTCGACAGTCTCGGAAGAAAGTGTTGACCCGACTTGACATTATCCGTAAGGTCAAGTCCTGTTTTTGACAATGAGCCATTGGGTTCATTGGGAACCTTGGGTTATTGGATCATGTCATTCTGTTAATTCTTGACACTATTCTTTGGATATCATCCTCGTTTACGTAAGGATGCGTCGGCAGCGTAAGGATTCTATCCGCGACAAACTTTGCTCCGGGATAATCCTCCTCAGCGCAAAGATATCTTCTAAACCCCGGGATCTCGTTTAGCGGGGTCGGGTAGCTGCGGCTTGCTCCAAGCCGCCTCCGGCTGAGTATCCAGAACACACGGCGGCGTGCCTCTTTTTCCGGAAATACAATCGGAAACCTCAGGTAAACAGACTGTCCGGCAGCATCCGGCTTTGGAATTCTCAGCGATTCATTGTGGCAAAGGTTATCGTTGAGGAGCCGGGCATTCCGTATGCGAATTTCATTGTATGGATCAAGGGATAAAAAGGCACGTCGTCCCACTTCCGCATTCTCGTTCGAAAGTCTGGCAATTCTAAAATCCGGGTCGAAAACGTTGGCGCCAAGCTTCAAAAAAGGCAGACGAGCAGGAACAGCATACCTTTCCGGATGAAGAAAAAGACTCAGGCCGATGCCTGTCAACATACTTGAACATTCCGGGAAGGAACGTTCTCGCGGGTAGAGGTCCAGCAATTCGTCGATCAGGGACGCCAATGGTTCTCGGTCAGTAAGAATAACCCCTCCTCCCAGGGCATAGATATTCTTATCCCGTCCCAGGCTGAGGATGCCGATATCTCCGATCGTACCGGCCTTACGGTTTTCGAGCTGGGCGCCCGCTGCCTGGGCTGCATCCTCAACCACATAAGCGCCTTTTTCCAAGGCGATTCCTTGAATCTCCCTCATATTGCAGACCAGACCATAGTTGTGGACCGGAATAACGGCCAAGGTTTTTTCAGTGATCATCGATTTCAGTTTAGCCAAATCAAAATCAAGCGTTTCCGGATCCACATCACATAACTTAACCGGGAGACCGGTACGCGCGACTGCAGAGGCCAGGCAAAAGCTCGAGTAGGCCGGGATGATTACCTCCTTTCTTTGAGAGGATTGCTGCATTGCTCTTAATGAGAGATAGAGGGCTGCCTTCCCGGAAGAAACGAGAAATACATGCTTCACCTTGAAGTATTCCTGAATTTGACCCTTCAATTCGGACTCGGCTCCGTGGCCCACGAAAGTCGAAAATACTCCGGATAAGAGATCCTGAAATTGGATAGGCGCCGCTGTCGGGGGTAGGGTTCTGAACATTCTTGGTTTGCTTTTTTTTTAAGTGCTGACAGGCTGTTGAAAAACGCCCATCTGCGGCGCACCCCTCATCCTTCGTCGTTGCAGCGTACGTTCAAGTACGCCTCACTCCTCAGGATTTCGGGCGCCTTGCATCTCGGCATTTTTGATCAGCCTAAAAAAATGAGTTTTTCAACAGGCTCCTGTGGACTGAGGTTCTCTTTAGTTAGTGAATAAGGGAATGAGTTATCAAGTTAATAAGGGCTGCGGTTAAACCGTTAAGCATAAGCACGAAGGACTGAGCAATGAGGACTGGGGTAAAAGCTACCTTGTTTTCATCTTTTGTCTATAAACTGCAGCACGCAATCCACCAACAAGTCGACTTGTTTCTCTTGCCAAGCCATCTAAACTTTGAAAGGTTCCTATGTCTATATATTCAGCATCTAACGCTACATATAGTTGAGACCTTAATTCTGCACAGGACCCCTTGGCGATCACTAAGAACTGATGGAATTCGGAGCGTCCCGCTCGTTCGAATCCTTCCGCGATATTTGACATAATTGAAACAGATGCTCTTCTAATCTGGTCTCTAAGCCCAAAATCCTTCAGCAATTCCCCAATTTTGGTAATCCTGTAAATATTTTTAGTCAGTTCTCTGGCCTTTTGCCAGGCAATCAAATCCTCAAATTTCTCTATTCTCCCTGTCGGCATAATTTACCCTCCCCTGTTAGTCACATAATCTTTAACTCAGTCCTCAGTCCCCGGCCCTCAGTCCTCTATACCCAACCCTTTGCACTATTAATCCGGAATATATTCCTTCAGCAGCGGTAAAAATAATTGGATGAAGCCGGATTGGGTTTTGAGGGCGTCTTCGGCATTTCCTATGACGGGATTATTGACTCTGACCAGAGCGCCGTCCGTCCTTTTCTTGGTCAAGCCATCCCAGATGAGGTAAATCTTGTTCCAGTATTCGCTTGCATAGATCCGGCCTCTGCCATGATACCAGAAGAGATAGAGTTGACGGTCGAGTCCTTTTCCCATAATGAATTTATTTACTGAAACTGTTTCCGGATTATGACCCGGTACTGCCATCCGGTAGACTGCAGTATTAAGTGGAACCCAACCCGCACCCGGAAGGCACTGTCTTGGGGAGTGAATTCCTTTTCCTTCCCTCTGGGATTTGAAATAGCCGACATAAAAACCGATTACTTCCCCCTTTGAATTTCTGTAATTCCTCATGAAATAGTCGTCAACCTGAAGCACCTTCATAGATTGATCGTCCATTCTTTGATCGTTAATGGCCACCCAATCGCCCAACTCCTTCGGGAATTCAGCCAAACTCTTCCGAGGCAGTGAGATGTCGGGTTTGGAGAAATAATGATTCAGCGCCGCAGCGGCTAAAAGGATCGCGACGGTAAGAATGAAACGGAAGTTCTTCATCTCAGCCAGATAGGTTAATAAGTTAATGAGTTATTGAGATATTAAGCTAATGAGATAATAAGTTAATAAGGTAACATGTTATTAAGTGAATAAGTTAATGAGCTATCAAGTTAATAAGTTATTGAGTTGACAGGTGAATAAGTTATTGAGATATTAAGCTAATGAGATAATAAGTTAATAAGGTAACATGTTATTAAGTGAATAAGTTAATGAGCTATCAAGTTTAATAAGTTATTGAGTTGACAGCTGAATAAGTTATTGAGTTATTGAGAAATTGAGCTAATGAAATAATAAGTTAATGGGTTGCTTCTACTTTGAGAACTCCTTTTTGGCTTTTTGCAAATAGGCTATATACTTATTCAGTATTTTCATAAGAGAATAGCCCTCTTCTTTTAAAGAATTAAACTTTTCCCCCTCAATATAATTCTCGTCCCGACATTCAATTAGGTCGTCTATGATTTCACATATTGACCCTCTTGATTGACGACAATATTGGATATTCTCTTGATAATGGAACCGGCCATAACCTTCTGCTAGGTTATTTGTTATGGACCGCCTTGCCCTTGTCATCTGATCCCTTAATTTGTTTCTTTCATTCGCGGGCAGTTCTTTCACAAGTTCTGCAATCTTCCTGCTGAATTCTCTTGCTTTTTGATAGACAAACAAATCTTCGAATGACTCAATCTTTGACATTAGAGAACCAAGCTAGTGAGTGAATGAGGTAATGAGTTATTAAGAAAATGAAGTGCTCTTTCCACTTATTAACACATTAACCTATTAACTTATTTCCTTATTAACTTTTTTCCCCTTTTTGTTTATTAACAAATTTCCTTATTAACTTATTTCCCCATTTCCTTATTACTTTATTTCCTTATTAACACATTAACTTATTTTCTTATTAACTTTTTTTCATCCTTGAGAGCATAGCTCCAAGGAGAAAAAGACAAATAAACGCTACCACAAACAAGATCCACCCAGAAAACCCATGGAAGAAGCCCTGGGCGACTTTGTCGCCATAGTGGTGAGCAAGAATTCCGGTCCCTGTGACACGTGCGGCATTGGCAATGATGGCGATTGGGAATGTTGAAAGAACGAGTACAATCCTCTTCCACGTTGTATTCTGGCTGAAATAAGCAAAAACCACAGAAAGCGCGAGGAGAGAGAGCAAAGACCGAATACCCGAACAGGCCTCTGCCACCTCCAAGGAAGTGTTTGCCAGCCGGATGATATTCCCTTCCCTAAGAACCGGGATCCCCATCAGATCCAAAGACCTTGCAGCCACTTTTGAAGCGAAAAGCTGCATTGGAAAAGTGATTCTGTCCATAAGGACGGAAGGGATAGGAATCATAAAGACCAGGAAGACCAGGGGGAAAAGAAGAGTCTTATAAAATTCCTTTCCAAGAAGGAAAAGAATGATCCCTCCAAGGACTACCAACATAGAAAACCGCATCGTAAACAATTCGGTGGCAAGATTTCCTAAAAGGTAAAGGAGAATTCCGAAAACTAATAGTCCAAAACCTCCCCAACTAGTAGAAGGATTGAGCACTGAGAGTTCTTTCCGCCTTTCATAAACAAAATATAGGGAAACAATCGGAATTAAAAATCCATGGGAGAAATCGGGCATGTGAATCCAATCAGAGACCAATCCCTGCGCCACGCGGAAATAGAGAAGGACAAGGCAGGCGACAATAATAGCCGATTTTGATGGATGTTCTGTAAGACATGAAAATTGTCTAGATAATCAAGTTAATAAGTTATTGAGTGAATAAGTTACTTCTTAACAGAACAAGTTGCTCAGTGAATAAGTTACTTGGGTTAATTGAGTATTCGATTGAGGTTACTTGAGAGCTCAGTTGTGAGATACCTTTCAAGAAATTAAGTTATTGAGTTAATGGGTTAATGAGCGAATGAGTGAATGAAATACTTTTCCCACTAAATAACGCATTTCCTTATTGACATATTAACCTATTCTCTTATCAACCTATTAACTTATTTCCTTATTAACTTATTAACTTGACAGAGTTACCTCGCTCCTTTCCTAAAGAGCACGACTTTGATCGTTTCGAAGATGATGATTAAATCATATAAGAGAGACGAGTTTTTGATATAGTATAGATCATATTTCAACTTCTCCAACGCATCTTCCTTAGATGCCCCGTAGCGGTATCTAATTTGTGCCCAGCCAGTGACTCCGGGTCTTATAGAGAACCTCTGATCATAAAAGGGGATTTCTTTTCTCAATTTTTCAACAAAAAAAGACCTTTCAGGTCTTGGCCCGACAAAGGACATGTCTCCTTTGAGCACATTAAACATCTGGGGGATTTCGTCAAGCCTCCATTTTCTCATCCATCGACCAGCACGAGTAATCCGCTTGTCGTCCTGTTCAGCCCACACGGGGCCATTGGGCTCAGCGTTTTCAACCATGGACCTGAATTTTAGAAGTTTGAATATCTTTCCTCGCTCCCCTACCCTTTCCTGTTCATAAAAAACTGGGCCACGGGAGTCGATCTTGATCAAGAGAGAGATGACTAAAATGAAGGGGGAGAGGAGCGTCAACCCAATCAATGAGAGAGCAAATTCAGTAACTCTTCTTGTCCACATCGTCAATTTCGATTTTTTAAAACCTTCAGAGAAGATGAGAAAACTTGGACGAAGGCTTTCCACCTGCAGCCTTCCTGTGAAATGTTCATAAAAATGGATTCCCTCCTCGATGGCAATCCCTCTCATCTTACATTCCAAAAGCTGGACATCGGGAAATTTCCCCCTTCTTTCCTCGAGGGCGACAACAATACGGTCCACCCTTTCCTTTGTGGCAATGTCGAGGATCTGGGATTGGTAGCCCATAATAGAAGGGGTTACCAATTTCTCGCCCACCCTCTCGGGATTATCAGTGATAAATCCAATGAGCTTAAAACCCGTATCCGCTCTTTCAACGATCTCCTTTGCAATGCTCTTTGCCAAGGGACCTGAGCCAACGATCATAATCCTCTGATCTAATTGCCTTGTCTTCAAAATATAGTTGTAGATGATTCTCCACGAGACGATCACCACACCCATGAAACCCAGGCTGATGAAGAAGATACCTCTGCCAATAATCAAAAAAGGGAATAGATAATAAAGAAAAGCTAATAGAATGGAAGAGACCCCAAGGGATTGGAGAAGACGGATCCCCAATTCTATATTGCTTCGATAGGCTTTCAGAACATACAGGTCAAAGTAATAGAGAGAAAACTGAACGCAGGCTACGATCAAAAAGGCTTTCAGGATAAGATATTCATACTGATGAAAGCTTGTGGGATCGCCAAGAAAACGGAGGTAAGCCCCAAGGATCACCATCCCCCCGATGGAAAGGGTTTCCAGAAAGAAGAAAGCAATTTTGCGTACGGGTATATATTGGTTAAAAATTCTAAGGATCATCGTGAACTTACCAATCGGTCCAGAATTGTATGGACACTGAAGACTAAACAAACATATTTAGAATTTTGCCCCAACTCCAGTCCCCTCCCCCTGTCGATGGGGGAGGGTGAGGGTGGGGGTGGACAAAAAGCAATCTAGTCCCCCCTCCCCTTTATCCCCTCCCACCGAAGGGAGGGGAGATCTCCTGAAGAATATGTCTTCTCAATTATGGTCTCATTAGTAATGGGTGAATTTTATGCCGATGGGTGAACTTTACATCAGCGGGTGAAGTTTATACCGGTGGAAAGGGATGTTTGTGATAAGGATTCGGTTCAGTGATTCGTGATTAATCAGATCTTTTTCTAAGTGGAGATACTTCTCTCGCTTGGGTTCGAGGTTCCGCTCCTCTTTTCCCATAGCCATAACTGGTGTAGTATCCATCCGACCCAAAGTAGCGTGAGGAGAGCCCGGAGGACTTAAATGTCACGTCGTTCAGCACGAACCCCATGATCTTCTTCGGGTCCAACGAGGCGATGGCCTGTTTCACCGTTTCCCGGGGAGTGACGCCTGCCCGGACCACGATCAGGATTCCGTCGACGAGCCTTGCCAAAACTTCGGGTTCGGTTGTCGCAAGGAGAGGAGTGGTATCAAAGATGATATACCGGTCGTTGTACCGTAATTTTAATTCGTGGACCAGGGCCTCCATTCTTCTCGATCCGATCAGCTCGGCAGGTTTTTCCTGAGCGCTTCCTCCCGTGAGAATGCTTAGTTTGTCCATCTCGGTCTTCATCAAAAGCTCGGACAAATTCCCCCTCCCCACAAGATAATCTGAGAGACCGTGTCCATTCTGGATGCCAAACCATTGTGAAAGGGAGGGGCTACGAATGTCGCAGTCGACCAAAAGAGCATGGAAATGGAGGTCATGAGCGATGCCGGCTGCAAGATTTGCAGCCACAAACGTTTTCCCTTCACCCTCAGTCGCGCTGGTGACCATGATCGTTTTGGGCGCGTCCAAGACGTCCGGTCTTAGAAGGTGGGTTCTGAGTCTCCGAAACTGTTCGGCTCCGAGGGACCCGGGCTGAGAGAGGGAGACCAACGGACGAAAAGATCCCGTTCGATCCGGACGGACCGGTTTATGGACCATCTTAGGCCTTTCCATCCTCTCTTCCTTAGGTCCCAGGGCAAAGGAGGGTTTCTTCTCTTCCCTCGGTCCCGGGGCAAGGGAGGGTCTCTTCTCTTCTTTAGGCTCCAGGACAGGAGAGGGTTTCTTCTCTTCCCTCGGTCCCGGGGCAAGGGAGGGTCTCTTCTCTTCTTTAGGCTCCAGGACAGGAGAGGGTTTCTTCTCTTCCCTCGGTCCCGGGGCAAGGGAGGGTTTCTTCTCTTCCCTCGGTCCCGGGGCAAGGGAGGGTCTCTTCTCTTCTTTAGGCTCCAGGACAGGAGAGGGTTTCTTCTCTTCCCTCGGTCCCAGGGCAAAGGAGGGTTTCTTCTCTTCCCTCGGTCCCGGGGCAAGGGAGGAACCCTTCTTGAGTGCCGCCCCATTCTCTCTCTCCGCGTTTTGCAAAGCTTCGTAAATCTTACTCATGGCCTTTCCTTTCACCCTCGGCGAAGAAGTTTAACCTTCGCAGAAATCATTTTAGATCGATTACGCCGCCTTCTTCTGAATTTTTGGAATATTCGCTAATACCTTGAACTCCATCGTCGCCTCCAGATCCCCCGCGTCCCTAAAAGACCTATCCATCTGTTCTCTGAGGAAAGCCATCCCAATACCAGAACCCATCCCCAGTAAAAGCCCAAAAATAAGGATTCTGAGAACCTTCTCTTGCATTGGTTTTTCAGGGATGCTGGCGGGGTCAACCACTTTAAATTGCTCTCCTTTTTGACGCCGTTCCAAATTCTCTGCCTGTTGAGCCTCTTGGCTCTTTTTTAAGAGAGTTTGATAACTCTCCTTCATGTTCTCGTAGTCTCGCGTCAGATTCGACTGCGCGATTTCTCGTATCGGTGTTTTTTCAATTCTCCCCTGAACCTGGGCGATCTTGGTTTTGATCTTTGAATCCTCCTCTTGCAGCCTTTTAATTTCCAAATCCGTGGCTAATAACTGACGCTCCATCTGTTTAACAGATTCAGCAAGGGGAGAAGACGAAATGGTCGTCTCTTTCGCTTCCATGTTTTCTCCCATCTCCTGGGCTTTGATATTTTCAATCTTTTCCTCTAATTCGGCTACATACCTCTTGGCCCTCAGAATATCAGGATGGTTCTCTTTATATTTCGATTTGAGTTCCAATAAATGATACCTCCCCTGGTTGAGTTGCTCTTGGTACCGGCTCAGTACCTTCTGTGTCGGCAGGGGCAGTCGCGAAAAATCGGATTCGGTTGTCGCAGCGGTCCTTTCCTCTTTTGGGTTTCCTGAAAGGGGTCCGAAAGCCATCTGCATTTTCGTATCGGAGAGCTGTTGTTGAATGATCATTTTCCGATCCTGGGCCGCCTTCACGTTGTCGTTGATCTTCAGAGATTGAATTTGAAGTTGGTCAACGATCCTCAGGTTGGCTTCGCGCTGCTCCGGGAGCTCACCCATAAACTGTTTTTTGAAGAGGGTGATCGCCGCTTCCTGCTCTTCAAGTTTTGCCCTGGTGGCATTCAATTCAATCGAGACGAAATCAGAGGTCCCCTGGGATTGTTCCTCTCGCAACTTAAGGTTTTCTTCAATGAAGAGGGAGGTCAACTTGTTAGTCACCCTGGCCACAACCCCTGGATCTTTGCCGATGTAAGAAATCGTGAAAAAACTTTCTCTCCCTCCTCTCCCTTCTTTCCCTTCAATCTCCACCTGGATATTCTTCCGCATTAATTCGATGATCTCTTCTCGGCTAAGAGATTTGGCCTCCTCCGAATAAAGTTTGAACTCCGAGATGACCTGCTCCAACCGTGTGCGACTCATAATCTCCTGGCTGATCGATTGGAGGCGGTCTGCAATTTTTGAAGTCACCGTGGGTTGGACGAAGCTCTCCGGAACTTTCTGGGCGGCGACCAAAATCAGTGCCGTGGCACGATACATTTTGGGAAGGAGAAATGCATAGAGGGTGGCCGCTGCCATGATGACGATGAACGGGATGACGATGTACCAGATCCGCCTGAGGAAAATTTCAGTGTAATCATGAATATCAAGTGACTTTTCGGAATTGATCATGAGCTTCTCCCTCCCAGAACTATTTTGTCCTTAACCCCTCTTTAGCAACCCATCAAAATAGGTGATGGTCTTCGACAGTCCTTCTTCGAGGGGAATCCTCGGGGTCCATCCTAATTTCTCTTTGGCCAAAGTGATGACCGGTTGTCGGTGCTTGGGGTCATCAGCAGGAAGGGGTTTAAAGACGATCTTCGAGCTTGAACCCGTCAGTTCAATGATTTTCTTTGCCAATTCCAGAATACTGACTTCGTCAGGATTGCCCAGATTGACCGGACCGGTGAAATCACCCGGAGCATTCATCAGTTTGATCAGGCCGCCTACCATGTCATCGACATAACAAAAAGATCTTGTTTGAGATCCGTCACCATACAGCGTGATCGAGTCGCCCCGGAGAGCCTGGAGAATGAAATTGGACACCACACGGCCATCATTGGGATGCATGCGAGGGCCATAGGTATTGAAGATACGGGCCACTTTGATCTTAGTCCCATGCTGGCGGTGGTAATCAAAGAAAAGGGTTTCCGCACACCGTTTCCCCTCATCATAACAGGCCCTGAGACCGATGGGATTGACACTTCCCCAGTAGGTCTCCGGTTGGGGATGGACCACGGGATCCCCATACACCTCCGAAGTTGATGCCTGGAGGATCTTGGCCTTGAGTCGTTTCGATAGCCCCAGCATGTTGATGGAACCATGAACGTTCACCTTGGTGGTCTGAACGGGGTCGTTCTGATAGTGAATCGGCGCCGCAGGACAAGCCAGGTTGTAAATCTCATCGACCTCCACATAAAGAGGAAAGGTAATGTCGTGGCGAACGAGTTCAAAATAAGGATTCCCCATCAAATGGGCGATATTTCGCTTGGCTCCTGTATAGAAATTGTCGACACAGAGGACATCGTTTCCGTCCTTGAGGAGACGCTCGCAGAGATGGGAGCCCAAGAACCCGGCCCCTCCGGTCACTAACACATGGGTTTGTTTTGATTCTTTCAACGCTTCAGCTCCTGTTCCAATTTCCACACCCCATCTTCTTATTCACTCATCAGCTCGTATGGATCGGTCTTTCCTCTCCCTATTCCTTATCGCTCACCTTAGGCTTGGCCGGGGAACTTTGCTCGGTTTGAGAAATTTCCGGTGGATCTACGGAAGGCTTCATTTCCTCTTTGATCGGGTCGCCGGTGGCGGGCCGGGAAGGGGCCGGATTTTCTACTTTGGAAATGGAAGCACCTTTCAATCGGGAAAAGATATTCCCCGCCTTGGATAAAATCAAGTCTTTATTGGAATAGAAAAAAAGAAGAAGAATGATGAAAAGAAGGAGAGCTGCGGGAGGAATGACCCATTTCAGAAGAGAGGGTTCTTTTTCTCCGTTATAGTCGGTGATGACTTCGTCGACGATCTTGGCGTTCACCGGTCTTTTCTTATATCCGAATCCCGTAATCAGCGCATTATCACAAAGGATGTTGAGGTATCGCGGAATCCCTTTCGCTTCCTTGATAATTCTTTTCAAAGCTCCTTTGGTGAATACGGGACTCCCATTGAGCGCCGCCTTATCCAATCGATGCTTGATATAGGCCATACTTTCCTTTTCGCTCAAGGGGATGATGGTAGAGCGTATGACAATGCGCTGCTTGAGTTGTCGCAATTCGTGCAGATTGAGGATCTCATCAAATTCGTACTGGCCAATGAGGACAATCTGGATGAGTTTATCCTTAGACGTTTCCAGATTAGAAAGCATACGGAGGTTTTCCAGGGTCTCAATCGGCATGTTTTGAGCCTCGTCGACGATCAGTAACACCGTATTGCCCTGCTTATATTCCTCCATCAATATCTGGTACAGGTCGTTTAACATCTCGACGATGTCACCCGTTTTGGCATCGAGTCCCAGTTCCTTGTAGATCGTCTTCAGGAGATTTTTAAAGGAGACATTGGCGTTAAAAATATAGACGACCTTTGTTTTTTGTTTCGCAACCCCTTCCAGATAAGAACGGAGGATCGTTGTCTTTCCCACCCCCACCTCACCTGTGATCACTACAAACCCTTTTCTATTTCTTACGCCGTAAACGATCGAACCCAATGCCTGCTTATGGCTTGGGCTGAGGAATAGAAACTCCGGGTCCGGTGTGATATGAAAGGGTTCCTTCCTTAGACGGTAAAAATCTTGATACATCGCTACTCCTTCTCTTGATCGGGAACAAGTCCGAAGACTGGAAGCCCCAAGTGTCTTTTTCCGCATTCAGGGATAGAGAGGCCCTGGCCGGTGACCTCAACGAAAAAGCCAAGCCCCGGTCCCGAAACAGCAAAAACAATATTTAATCCCTTTTTAAGTCTGACGGATTTTCGCATAACAGCAGCTACCTGGACCGCATGGACATTGACCCTCCCGAGAAAATTCAAATTGTGTGGATAAGGGCTTCCTCTACCTCGATATTTTGGCCAATCGGCCTAAGAATAGGCTACCGCCGTTGGATTCATAATAAGCTTTCCGGGAGTGCCGCTTCGTCAACGAATCTTGGAATTGACTTTCTTGGTGGCCTAATAAAATAAAGATAAAACATCCAATAAATGACGATTGTCTTCCCTTACCCCCGAAGCAGGGTTAGGCATTATCGCTATAAAACACACC
>CAVQFR010000009.1:0-63490 GCA_963711845.1 uncultured delta proteobacterium | reverse complement strand
GGGAGCCATCCGGATACAGTTCGGACCCGAGATGCTCTGCCTGTAGTAGAAACCTTCCCATTCTGATTAATCCAAAGGAGGTATTCGATGAAAATAGACGTCTTTAACCACCTCTTTCCAAAAAAATGTTTTGACAAGATGCTTGAGCTCTTACCGAAAGGAGCCGACATGCACAAACGGGTCCGCAATGTTCCAAGCCTCGTAGACCTCGACGTGCGGTTCAAGATGATGGACCTCTTCAATGACTACGCCCAGGTGATCTGTATCGGTTCGCCTCCTATCGAGGCCTTTGGCCCTCCTCCGATCTCCACCGATCTGGCAAAATTAGCCAATGATGGGATGGCAGAACTGGTCCAAAAATTTCCGAAGCGGTTTCCAGGTTTTATCGCCTCTCTTCCGATGAACGATCCGAAAGGGCTTTTGGCCGAAGCGACTCGGGCGATCAAGGACCTGGGAGCCGTCGGCGTTCAGATATTTTCCAACGTCAACGGACGGCCTCTGGACAAACCCGAGACGATGCCTCTTTTCGACCTCATGGCTGAACTCGACCGGCCCATCTGGCTTCATCCCGCGCGGGGGTCCGATTTCCCGGACTATAAGGGCGAACGCAAGAGCCACTACGAAATCTGGTGGACCTTTGGCTGGCCGTATGAAACCAGCGTGGCTATGGCCCATCTGGTCTTCGCCGGCCTTTTTGACAAACACCCCGATCTTAAGATTATCACCCACCACCTGGGTGGCATGATCCCTTACTTCGAAGGCCGCGTTGGACCCGGCTGGGACCAGTTAGGCACGAGGACTTCTGATGAAGACTACTTCCAGTTGCTAAAAAAACTGAAAAAGAGGCCGCTGGACTATTTCCGTCTGTTCTATGCCGATACAGCGGTCTTTGGGTCCAAGGAGGCAACGATCTGCGGCATAAAGTTCTTTGGGGCAGATAGAGTCCTCTTTGCTTCGGATATGCCCTTTGATCCGGAGAAGGGGACTGCCTATATCCGCTGGACCATCGAGATCCTAGACAGCTTAGATATTAAGCCGTCAGAGCGCCAGGCAATCTATGAGGGTAACGCCCGACGGCTTACGGGACTGAAGTCATGAATCCATTCAGGGGTGAGTAAAGGATGAAGGTGGAGGTTCATGAAGATCCATGTTAAGTCTAACTTCGTCGTTCCTGGGCTGGACAACGGAGAATGTGTGGATTTAGATCAATCCCAATTGACCCTGAGAGAATTTCTGGAAGAGCTTTCGGAGAGGTCACCCACTCGGGTTGAGTATGTACGATCCGGGACCCAGACCATAAACCCTGATGAATGGGAAATTAAGATCAATGATATTCCTTATCTCCAGTGTACCAGGGGGTTGGAGACCTCTTTGAAGGATGGGGATACTGTGACGATCATCATCATCCCACTCGGAGGAGGGTAGAGGAACTTTTTATGGGGCCAAGGGCCTGATCATTTAAGAAACACTAAATGAAAGAGGGAGCGTAAGGAAATGGGAGAATATTCGGTTGTGGGAAAATCAGTGGAAAGAACGGACGGAAGGGTTAAGGTCACGGGCAAGGCGAAATATGCCGGGGATCTGGTGGCAGCCGGAATGTTGCACGGCAAACTTTTGAGAAGCCCTCTGGCTCACGCCAAAATCCTCAACATCGATACCGGCAGAGCCAAAGCGCTTCCGGGCGTCATAGGAGTCATTACGGGAAAAGACTTTCCAGGGATCCCTTATGGCACCCGACCGGATACCCGCGATCAAATTCCCATGCCCATCACCAAGGTCCACCATTTTGGAGAAGGGGTGGCGGCTGTGGCTGCCATGGATGAAGATACCGCCGAGGAGGCGCTCGACTTAATCAAAGTAGACTACGAGGAATTGCCCGTGGTTCTGACAGCTCAAGACGCTTTAAGACCTGGGGCTCCGTTGGTCAACGAATTCTCGAAAAGCAACCTCGCCTATTTCTCAGATTTCAACTTCGGGGATATCGAAAAAGGGTTTAAAGAGGCGGATTACATCCGGGAGGAGACATTCACCTCCCAGCGCGTGGCCGTGGGCTTCATTGAACCTCATGCTTGCCTGGCAGAGGTGGGCCCGACCGGGAGAATTCTTCTGCAAGGTTCGAAGCAAAGTCCCTACATCACCTGGCGTCACATGTGCAGGGCTTTAGACATTCCCCTCTCCGGTATGAGAATTGTCAACCCCTTCGTGGGAGGCGCCTTTTCGGGAAAACATGATCCCTTTGATGTCGATTTTGCAGCAGCGAAGCTGGCTCAGATCACGGGTCGGCCTGTAAAGATTGTTTTGAACTATGACGAAGTGCTTGCTGCCTACAGGCAGCGAAATGCCATGGATGCCCGGTTGAAAATCGGCGTAAGAAAAAACGGCGCCATCACTGCCCTGAGAGCGGAATGTATTCTTGAAGGCGGCCCGATTTGCGGGATCGGACCCTTCAACGTCTACTATTTCGGCGCATTCTTGAATATTCCGTACAAAATTCCTGCGATCGAGTATCACGGCAAGCTGGTCTATTCGAATCGGGCTCCCTGCGGTACGGTCAGAGGGCAGGAGATCACCCTGGCCCAGTTTGCCTTAGACTCTCTGCTCCATATGGTCGCTGAAGACCTTCGCATTGACCAGGTAGAGATCAGGAAAGTGAATGCTGTTACCAGTCAATGGAGAACGGCCAACGGGATGATGGTGGATGTATCGGGTCTTCCGAAATGCATTGAGAAGTCTGCCGAAAAGATTAAATGGCAGGAGAGCAGAAAGGGAAGACCCGAAGGAAGGGGGATCGGGTTTAGTTGTGCCTCGCATCCTTCTGGTCCAAGACTGGGTGGCCATTTTGGCTCCTCTGTGATCCTGAAACTTGTGGAAGATGGAAAGGTCGTCCTCACCCATGGAGGCACGGAGATCGGTCAAGGGGCGAACACCGTTTTTTGCCAGATGGCGGCAGAGGTGTTGGGTCTTCCTTTCGAAGATATCATCCAAGGGGTCAGCGACTCAGATACTGCCATTTTCGACTCGGGAATGTTCGGGGATCGATGCACGTATTGGGATGGAAATGCGACGATATTGGCTGCAAAGGATCTGAAACGGCAGCTTGCGGAAATTGCCGCAAAGGAATTAAAGGCTGACCCAGAAGAACTTGAATTTGAAAGCAAACGGATTTTTGTCAAAGGGAACCCGGAAAAGGGAATCGACTTTCTCCTGGCCGTTCGGAGGGCCTATTATGACCGGGGGACCCCTCTCTACGGAAGGGGCTACTGGGCAGCCACGGATATCGATATTGTTGACTGGAAGACGGGAAAGGGGAACTTAGTCCACGGTCTCGATTTTATCGCGACTGCCATTGAGTTGGAGGTGGATAAGGAAACAGGAAAAGTAACACTGATCAAAGCGGCCCATGGGGACGATGCCGGTCAGCCCATTAATCCCCTCATGCTGGAGGGACAGGTGAATGGCGGCAGTACCCACTTGGCGGGACAAGCGCTCCTTGAAGAATCACTCTATGACGAAAAAGGGCGTGTACTCAATTTCACCTGGCGAGACTACAAACAACCGACGAGTATGGATGCGCCGGAGTATGTGGTCGAGCATGTTCACACCCATGATCCTTATGGCCCCTTCGGCGCCAAAGGCGCAGGAGAGGCAAGTTCCTGCTCAACCATGGCAGCGATTGCCAATGGGGTTTATGACGCGGTTGGGGTAAGGATTAAAGATCTCCCCATCACTCCTGAAAAGATTCTGAAAGCCTTAAAAGAAAAGGAGGCAAGGTGATGTTTCTCAAGCGATTGCCTAAATTTGAATATCATGCCCCCGCATCCCTTTCAGAGGCCTTGGGCCTTTTAGCCAAATATGATGGAAAGGCCAGGGTCTTTGCAGGCGGAACGGATCTTCTGGTTTCGATGAAAAAAAGGGAGATTCTCCCTGACCATCTCATCAGCCTCAAGGGGGTAGCGGAGTTGAAAGGTGTCCACTACGATCAGAAGGAAGGAATGAAAATTGGAACCTTAGTCACCTTAGGCGAATTGGAGCATTCAAAAATCGTTCAGGATAACTTCTGCGTCCTCTGGGATGCCGTTCAGGTGATGGCGTCTCCTCAAATAAGAAGTTTGGGAACGATCGGAGGAAATCTCTGTAGTGCGGCCCCGTCTGCCGATACAGCTCCCCCATTGATCGTATTGGATGCATCGGTTGAAATCGTAAGTACCAAAGGCAAAAGAAAAGTGCTCGTTGAAAATTTTTTCAAGGGGCCGGGGGAGTCCCATCTCAAACCCGGTGAGATCCTGACTCAGATTATGATTCCCAATCCGCTCAAGAAAAGCAGCGGGGCCTACTTGAAGCTCATGCGGCGTGCCGCAATGGACTTGGCGCAGGTTGGCATCGCTGCCTGCTTGAGCTTCGATTCAGAAAAAAGGATTTGCAGGGAAGCCAGGATCGCTCTCGGCGCTGTTGGCTTAACCCCCATCCGGGCTTTAAAAGCTGAACAATTCCTCCTGAACAAAGAGCTGAATGAGATGGTGGGAAAGGAAGCAGGAAAGATAGCTGCTCAGGAGTCAAACCCACGAAGCAGTCTGCGTGCATCGAAGGAATATCGAAGAGAGATGATCGAAGTTCTGACAAAACGGGCCGTGATGGCTGCGTATAACAGGATTACCACACACAGCCCATAATTGTTTACATCCCCCCTTTAGAAAAGGGGGGAGAGGGGGGATTTGAAACTTTGCAAAATCCCCCTAAATCCCCCTTTACCAAAGGGGGATTAGACCAAGGAGAAAACCGGCGTCGAGGAAAATGCCACTAGTAAGAAAACAGAATAGTGCTCCGAGCAATCGTTAAGATTAATCTTTTGAAGGAGTCAGGTCTATGAAACAAGAAGAGATACTATTGAAAATAAATGGAACAAATTATCACCTGAGCATTGAACCGAGGAGGACCCTGGTGGAGGTTTTAAGAGAACACCTGGGCCTCACGGGAACAAAAAAATCGTGCAATGAGGGGAATTGCGGTGCATGCACGGTGCTGATAGATGGAAGGCCGGTCGCCTCTTGCCTAGTGCTCGCCATCGATGCCCAGGGAAAGGAGATACTGACGATCGAGGGACTTTCAGAGGGAGAAAAACTCCATCCGATCCAGGAAGCCTTTTTAAAGCATGGAGCGATTCAGTGCGGATTTTGTACTCCGGGAATGGTGATGTCCGCGAAGGCCTTTTTGGATGAGAATCCAGAGCCGACCACATCTGAGGTCAGAAAGGCCATTTCCGGGAACCTGTGTCGGTGCACCGGATATCAACATATTGTTGATTCAATTATGGCTGCATCAAAAATGATGCAAAAGAAATCATAGAACAAACGGAAGATTAAATCATGTTAGAAGGTTTTGTTCGATTCCCCGAATCCTTTGTGAAAAAATACAAGGAAAAGGGTTACTGGATCGACAAGACACTCGGGGAAGAGTTTGATGAATGGGTGAATCGGCACCGTCATCGAGTAGCGCTTGCCTACATGGGAAGCTACGTTTCCTACTTTGAAATGGCTGACAAGGTCAATCGGCTATCTCTCCATTTTATTGATCTGGGCCTGCGACCCTATGATCGGATCATCCTCCAGCTCCCCAACGAACCGGAATTTGTTTACTGTTACTTTGCTGCAGTCAAAATAGGGGTGATCCCTATCCTTGCCCTTCCCGCTCACCGGGATGCAGAGATTTCCTTTTTTGCCCAGTTCACTCAGGCCAGAGCCCACGTCATCCCCTCGCGTTTTAAGGATTTTTCGCATCAAGCGATGTCTCGTGAAATTCGAAAAAAAATCCCCACCCTCGAATTTACATTGGTGTCAGGGAAGGAAGTGGAGGACGATCTTATTTCTGTGACGGCTCTGCTCCACGACAGAATTGAAGAGCGGGTTCCGGTTGAATCCCTTAAGAGATATCGACCCGATCCGATGGAACCGGCTGTTTTTCAACTGTCCGGAGGAACGACAGGGGTCCCTAAGATCATCCCCAGAACTCACAATGATTATAGTCTCAACTGCAAACGGGTTGCCGAAATTACCAGGGTAAGCGAGGAGTCGGTGATGGGAATAGCCATCCCGGTCAATCACAATTTTGCTCTCAGTTCCCCGGGTCTCATGGGGATGTTGTACAAGGGCGGGAGAGTGGTCCTGATTCCTTCGACGAAAACAGAAACCGTCTTCGAATCCATCCAAAAGGAGAAAATAACGATCATGCCGACCCCTCCCGCTTTGCTCATACGGTGGATGGAGGCGCCCGATCTATCCAAATATGATCTAAGCTCCTTGGAAGTCGTCCTTGCCGGTGGAGCAAGATTGAACGCTGAGGCGGCAAAGAAAATCAAATCGACCTTGGGATGTGACTTTCACCAGAATCTTGGAATGGCTGAAGGAATGCTTTTCTGGACAGAAAGGGATGATCCCGAAGATCTGCTTTTAAATACACAAGGGGCCCCCATGTTTGAAGAGGATGAGACCAGGGTCGTGGATGAAGATGATCGGGAAGTCCCCTACGGCGAATTAGGGGAATTACTCGTTCGCGGCCCCACCACCATTCGGGGCTACTATCATTCACCCGAATACAATAAGAAGGCATTTACCGGAGACGGCTTCTATCGCACGGGTGATGTGGTGAGGATGGTGAGAGGACGTTACCTGGCTGTGGAGGGTCGAATAAAAGATACCCTTAACCGGGGAGGAGAAAAGATAAGCGCAGAGGAGGTGGAGAACCATATATTGGCTCACCCGAAAGTAGAAAATTGTGCTTATGTGGCGATGCCTGATCCTGTGCTCGGAGAAAAAGGATGTGCCTTTATCCTGACAAAGGGGAACCAAAGATTAACCCTTGACGAGCTGTGTCAATTTCTTAAAGAAGAAAGACTCATTTCAATCTTCAAGCTGCCCGAACGATTAGAGTTGGTCAAAGAGTTTCCGATGACCCAGGTTGGAAAGATTGATAAGAAAGAACTAAGGTCGATCATTAAAGAAAAGCTTCGGAAGGAATCAACAGGTTACTGAAAAAGTATTTATTTCAGGTTGCTCAGGAATGCCTAGATGCAAGGCGTCCGAAGTACGAGTCGAAAGTAACGAGGACTGAGGACTGAGTAAAAGAGATATATGTAAGTTTTTGCTCGTTCCTCAGTCCTCATCGCTCAGTCCTGTCTTTTGACGCCGTAGATGGGCGTTTTTCAGCAGCCTGCCAAAAATAGTGTGAGGATGAACTCATGAGCGGTTATCACAAACGGGATTTTGAGCCTTTTCCTGTCCATACTCTAAAAAGGGTTGAGCGCCCTACGACAAAAATCCTTGATGATCAAATCCAGAGGGTGGATGAGCGGGAGAGCGGCTTCAACAAAGCAGCTCGAGGGGATTATGGAGAGATCCTCAAGATGGAGAGGATGCGATTTGTTCAGAAGCACCCGCTCTCCGCGGCTTTGATTCAAATGCAGGGGCACTTAAGGGGGATCGTGGATGGAATCGTCGCCAGGCAGAAGGCCCCGATCTCCGAAGATCCCGCCGTGCTTTCCCATCATGTGAAGGAACTGGCCTACTTCCTCAGGGCGGACGCCGTCGGGATTTGTAGGTTACCCCAGTATGCGGTCTATACGCACAGTTTCGGGAATGGTGAGCCGATCGAACTGAATCACAAATACGCCATCGGTATCTTGATTGACCAGGATTGGAGAACCTCAAGCGCGAATACCACCTACGGGTGGATCAGCAATTCGATGAGCTTCATGGCCTACTCCGCCTCGGGATTTATTGCCTGTATTATGGCCGATTATATTCGTAGGCTCGGTTACCCTGCCAGGGCACACCATGCAAGGAATTATCAGGTCGTCGTCCCTCCTATCCTTCTCTGGGCAGGTCTGGGAGAGATGTGTCGAATTGGGGACTGTGTCCTCCATCCTTTCCTCGGACCGAGGTTCAAGGCGGCCGTGGTCACCACGGACCTGCCTCTTTTGCCTGACAAACCCATCGATTTTGGTTTACAGGACCTCTGTTCAAAATGTAAGAAGTGTGCCCGGGAGTGCCCTTCAGGAGCCCTGAGCTTCGGTGACAAAGTCATGTCTAACGGATATGAGCATTGGCCGACTGATGTTCAGAAGTGCACCTCCATGCGAGTGGGGAACAAAAGAGGCTCCGGATGTGGAACCTGCATAACGGTCTGCCCGGCGAACAAACCTCACACCCTTTTTCACCGGACTGTAGGCTGGGCGACGAGACACTCCTCTCTGGCAAGAAGCGTTGCGGTCCGGGCAGATGATCTCTTTGGATACGGAAAACCTAACCTCCAAAATAAATGGTGGTTTGACCTGGAGGAGGTGGATGGGGTACTCCAAATCCCGAAGAAAGCGGGTGGTGGATAAGTTCGAAAACAGCAAAGATTATCTTCGCAGTACAAGCCTTGAAAGATCGAATTCTCGGATTCCGAGAACGCTATGAGCAAATCCCCAAACCCTTTGAATGGAAATTCACGCGAGAAGATTTGTCCAGAATACCTGGAAAGCTCTTGGAATCTTCTCAAACGATGGCCCTTGCAGCATGAAAAATACGTCACCGAATTTATGAAATACACTGCTTAGCTCTAACCGTATCATATTTCACAGCACAACGAGGATTGTATGGATATAATCTTCCAGAGGAGCCACTTTCTGATCGCGATGATCTTTTTGGTGTTAGAGGGCCTCTCCTTCTCGACCCGTTTGACCGCGATGACACTTAAGGAGGTCGGTGACCAGTTGATATTAAGCGGACCGGTGGTTGATGGCGATGCGGAGAAGGTGCGCCGGACCCTAGCGAAGAATACCTCCATCAGAACGGTCGTTGTGCGTAACTCGCCTGGCGGTTACGTACCGACCGCTTATGCGGTCGGCGATCTGATGCGCAAAAAGGGATTCCGTACGGCCCTATCCGGATATTGTTACTCAGGCTGTTCGCGCATATTCTTAGGTGGCAAAGAGCGCGTCTTCACCGATGATTATCCCCTCTTACTGACCCATGTCGGCTTTCACGGGCATTATTACACGAGCGGGCCGCAAAATGGCGAACTCCATAGTCAATTGGTGCACCGCTGGGGCCTGAAGGACTGGATTATACGGCACTCGGATGGCAAGGCCGATCCGGAGTTAGTGGAGCGATGGATCAACATCCCAGTGAACATCGGTTTGATCCATTTTTATCACCCTCAGCTGGCGAAGAAGCGCAACGCTGCAACATTTTTCTGCGAGCGAGGGCCAATACCAGGCAAGGGCGTGCTGGGATGTGAACCGATCGACAAGAATGCACTCGATCTGGGTATCGTGACGTCGCTTGAGATGATCAAGAGCAACGATCAAGAAGAACTGAGGGCATCGTTTCCCAAAATACCACCCAAGACGGAGTACGCGCGTATCGATGATCTGGATAAAGTTCCGGTTAGATCGGAAAAAGGGTTAGCGGAGTACAAACGATATCTGCAAGCGATGCCCCCTAAGGCCTTTGCTATTGCGCCGGACAAATCGGCCTGGGCATGGCAAGCGGGAAATATCGAAGCGATCAACGTCGCCCTTTCGCGGTGTGCGGAGCGGTCAGGCAAACCGTGCCTCCTGTACGCGGTGGACGATGAGATCGTGTGGAATTCTACAACCCCAAGCGATGAGGGTAGGTAGCGGTGCATTGGTTACGTCGGCCGGAAACTTGCACTCAGACTGATTGCAGGTAAGAGAATTGTCATTTTTAAATTGCGGGAAGGAAATCTAAATCTTCTGCTGTGCTTGCCGCTGATCCCAGGCCGTTATACTTGTTTTCAACTCCTAATCCTCGAATACTGAACATGACTGCCAGCAGCGATTTGTGTACTTACGGATCAAAACTTATCTTGACAATATCCATCAAATCAAGTAACAGCTAGGGCGTCAAACTATTATTTCGTATGCTACCAGGTTATCTTGACAGGCTTTACCCCCTAAGGGGGTAAAAAGCCGTAGGTCATCAAGTGTAATCAACTTTGGCCATCTACGCATGACCTACGGACTATTTTAACCTTTGGAAAATAGTATTCGTGTCAATGACCTTTGACCTTAATTTTATCACTGTGCTGTAATCACATCTGGCCTCCTAACCACTACCCTCTCCAGACTAACCAAGAATTGGCAATTTCTGCAAAAGGAACAGAACATTTGTCCTATTTTCAGTACTAGAAAAAGAGAGAAGGTAAAAATGTCTATGAAAATACCTTTGTAATCTCAATAGGTTGTATGTGCGAGATAAATGAAATTCAATTGGCACAAAAATCACAATAATCTCAAATAGTTTACAAAGCCTACAATGTGCAAGAAATCCTTCGATGAGAAAGGTTCTAATCGTTTTGTTGGCAACGCTGCCTTTGGGTTCTTTTGGGTATAGGAATTCTTTTGGAAGTGAAGATTGGGTTTATTTTTCCTCTGGTGCGTGGTTCGGATCAGGGTATATTGAGGATACTCTATAAGAAAAGTCAATCATTTTTTCGTTAAAAGGAGGTGGTTTTAATGAAAAGAATTAGTTTTCTTATTGAAATTTCCCTTTCTTTAATTCTTTTATTCGGCGCCCCTCTTATGAGTTTGGCTACAGAGACATAAGTATTAGCTGTGCTGAGGACCTTGAAATTTCTGAATTGTTTATCTCTACCTCGAACCTGACACAGGAAACAGTTACATCAGATGCGGAACAGAACATAGCAAGAAGGGGATTGCAGGGGTGTTGTTCTCATCATGGTGGTGTTTGCGATTGCAAATATGGGAGGGTGGTTTGCTGCGATGGAACATTTAGCCCAACCTGTACGTGCCACTGCGATACCAACAAAGAGATAAAGAATTTTGAAAAATAAATTTTGGGGGAGGCAGAGAATAACCCTGTCTCTTTTTTTATTTTATCGTCCACAGCCCTTTCTGAAAAATTAATAGTACCGGGAGTGGGAGGTAAAACTTTTAAACCAATAAAAAAACCGTAACAAAAACTTTACCCCCTCCCCCAAAATATTTCCTTCAGTAATCATCACCTCCATGATCACTCTGCTAATGCAGGTAAGTAGGTGCAAATTGCAAGAAGGGGTTTTTTGACACTGTCCGTCAACTTTTAGGTGTTTCCTAGGAAGAAATGGTTAGAAAGGAAGTCCCATTTTCTCACTTATCGGCTAGCCTTTCTTGCCTCTTTGATTACCCTATTAATGTCTTTTTGCTTCAAATCCTTGGATCTTAGTTTTCCTTCGATTCTGGTCCATAGGTCATCGATATAGGTACGAGTATCCCTCTCTTTTATGTAATTTTCTATTAGCTCCCTCAACGCCTGACCTGGTGTTTTCCCTTCCATCCTGGCAAGTTTACTGAACCTTTCTTTAACTTCGGAGTCTATTCTTATTACTATTTGCGTTGCCATCTTATTATCTTCGGGGCCTATACCGGTTTGTATATATTGTATATCCGCATTTTGAATTGTCAATTTCATTCTATCACATTCTATCAGAATCAACTCAATATACCATTGATACGAAGTGTGGTAAGATAGAAAGTATGATTACTCGGTCCATAATTGATTATACATATTATTCATTAAATCTCCCCTCTCCCCTCTTTGCCAAAGAGGGGTAATTCCTCCCTTT
The DNA here is from genome assembly GCA_963711845.1 of uncultured delta proteobacterium. Taxonomy (GTDB): domain Bacteria; phylum Desulfobacterota; class BSN033; order BSN033; family UBA1163; genus CAVQFR01. The sequence goes on along the minus strand of CAVQFR010000009.1, from coordinate 51,865 downwards.
TGCAAAGGGAGGGAAGGAGGGATTTAGCTTCTGGTGTACAGACAATTATGGCCTGAATAGTAATTCCTAGCAGGAGGCAAAACCATGAAGGTCATCTTTCATCCGCGATTTTATGAAGTCTATACCTCCGATCCGGCGGCGGCTCCGGGAAGGATGGAGCCCATGGTGAAAGCTCTGGAGAAGGAGTTTGAATTCGTTGAACCGGGCCCGGCTTCAGACAGAGATCTGGAGAGAGTCCATGGAAAGAGTCACATTCAATCTGTCAAAAGAGAGCCTCAGGTCTATGAAGTTGGGATCCTTGCCGCCGGAGGGGCTATTCTGGCAGCGGAAATGGCTTTTGAAGGCCAGCCCGCTTTCGGCCTGATCCGGCCTCCAGGACACCATGCCAGCCCCCATTCCTGCTGGGGGTTCTGCTATTTCAATAATATTGCCATTGCCATTAAGAAGCTCCTCAGCGAGGAAAAGATCAAAGGCGCCCTCATCCTCGATTTCGATCTTCATTATGGGGACGGCACGTCCAACACCTTCAGTGGCTCACCCTCCGTCAGTTATTTCCATCCTGAAGGGACTCGCCGTGAAGGGTTTCTGGAAGAGGTCAAACGATGTCTTCAAACACAAAAAGCCTACGACATCATCGCCATCTCTGCAGGATTCGACCGCCACGAAGAGGACTGGGGAGGGCTTCTTAAGACCGAAGACTATTTCACTATCGGAAAATGGGCCAAAGAGGCCTCCCTCGAACACTGCCAGGGAAGACGATTTGGTGTTCTCGAAGGAGGTTATAACCACTCCGTTCTCGGTAGAAATGTCAAGAGTTTTCTTCAGGGATTGAGCGATTGATATCCATCTCGGGTGATCATCGCAAAGGAGAATGGGCCGGTCACCTCTCCCTTATTCTTTAGGTGTTCCATTCCCTCCGTCATCTTTTTCAAGATCTCTTTCAACGGGGCATTTTCTTTGCACATCTTGTTCAGCTGAAACTCCAAACTCATCCTTCTTGGCAAAGAGAAGGCGTTGGAAATCTCGTCCCCGTCGAGCTGAGGGAGTTTCTTTTTGGTCCATAGGAAGTAAAGTCGAAAGGGCATCACCGGATCCCGTTCTGTCCTTCCAGCCAGGACGAAGGATACCTGATGGATCGGATCAACGGGAAGGAGTTCACACTTTTTCCTCATAAACCGCTCAAATTCCGTCGAGAGAAAGGCAAGGGCCGCACCATAAACATCCTGCACATCGTTCAGCTTCTCTTCTGCGAGAAAATTCTTTAAGGCACTCCCCATATCCCTTCCCTCTGCTGATCCGGAAATCATTAAGGCACAATGAGAAGTCAGGGGAAGGAGGCGGTTTATTTGGAGTGAGATCTCATTGCCCTTTTCATCCAGCTGGATCGCCCGATTCTCGCATGCCATGACAATTCCATCAACACTCTGCGCGACGATGATCTGTGACATGTTCAGCCCTCCTTTCAAAAGGATATCTTCCCTCCGAAAAAATTTCAATAGAAAAATTTGAAAAAGTGTGCAAGACTTGCTAAATTTCTGTCCATGCAGAGAGGCTGTTTCAAGGATATAGAGGCCATTCTCTTCGATTTTGAAGGAACACTGGTCGATCTTCAATGGAATCTCCAAGGGGCGGTGAAAGAGACCTTGGAGATGCTGAGAACCCTTCGCTTTCCAATTCAACGGCTTCAAGGGATGAAGTATTCAACTTTAATGTTGGAAGCCTTAAGGATGGCTCAAGAAATCGGACAATCCACTGACAGAGTGAGAGAAAAGATTGGGGCCATCTATGATCGGTTCGATGAGGATGCCTTAATGCGCTGGAACCTGCGAGATGGATCCAAAGATTTTTTATCCGCCTTAAAAACAAAGGGAATTAAAATCGGGCTGGTCAGCAATGTTGGAAGAAAGGCATTGGAGAAGGCCCTTCTAAAACTGGATCTCCGTCCGTTTTTTAATGTCGTGGTCAGTCGAAATGATGTCCAATTCATCAAGCCAAGTGGAGAAGGCCTAAGTCTGGCCTTGAGCCGACTTCAGGTGATTAAAGAGAAGGCCCTTTACGTGGGGGATAGCTTGGATGACATTCAGGCTGCCAAAGAGGCAGGTTTAAAAGTGATCATCATCATGGGTAAAGAGAATTCAAAGGCAGAGATTCTCTCCGCAGGCCCTGATCAGCTGATCCACCATTTTAACGAACTTCTCACCTCTCTAACAGGAGGTAACCTTTTGAAAATATTTTATCTTTTTCTCCCAATATTTTGATCTCCATTAACTGATGCAAACGATTCCAAAGAGGTATTAAACCTCTATCCTATTCTATCAATTCCTTATAACGACAACGGTGCCTGCGAAGATATTGAATCTCATAACTTTTTATGATACTCCATAAAAAGAAATGAATTGACTTGTTTGGCCATTAATTTAAATTACACCTTACGGATTCTAAAAGACAAAATCTTCAGAGGCTGAGTAAAGCTCCATAGTTAAGGTTTTCGAAACCCTGAAAAATGATTTGTGGAACCCGATGGGCTAAAGCCCACGGCTCCTCCCTATCCTAGGGAGAGTTGTCTTCGCTCCAGACCTGCCCGTCAACAGGCGGAGTGCGGAAACTTTCGGAGTATTCCCCCCTGTGCCTCTTATGAGCTTCGAGAGGCACGTAACCTTTGTCTTAAAGCCTGTGGCCGTATGTTGAGAAGTGTTTGGAAACACTTCGATGCGCAAGTGTGGGTTTTTGCAAAGCAGGGTAAATGAGGAAAAACCGTAAAGGGTGAGAAATGAAAATTGCACTTTCTATGGATGTTTTATTCAGCCTTTTTACGTTTCAGAGGAGATTTGTTTACCCCCCTTAGGTATCGGAAAATGGTACGGAAGCTAAGATCGTGTGAGGTTTTTCAATGGATTGATTTGTCAATAAATGATTTGAAAAGAGGGGATGATGATTTAAGGCAAGAAATAGGAACATCTGATCACCCAGTTGGAAAAAAGACTTAAAAAGAAAGGAGGTTATTATGGCAAAGGTAAAGAGATTTCCGTTTGCATCAGAGGTGAAATTGCCGCCGGGATTAGAGGGTTGGGAAGAGATGTATGCACCCCAGCGTCTGTTTAGCAAGGATAGAGAGGAATGGGACAACAATCACATTTGGTTTGCGGATAAGATCCATGCTCCTGAGCCTCTGTATCCGTTAGATGATATCTTCCAGGAGGCCTGGCAGATAGCGCTTTCACAGAATAATACGAGGGTATTCTGTATCCCTCCGGCACAGGGCATCGCACAGAGAGTATTGGGCTGCTATATGTATATCACGCCTGTTGAGCCGCCATCACAGGCGACGATTGGAGAGAAGGCCGCACTGTTTGGGAAAAGGGTACCCTATGTTTTTCAAAACTATGATATGCTGTGGGGAAAATGGTTACAAAAGTTCCAGGCACTTGGGAAGGAGATGGAATCGCTTGAGGTTGTGAAAGAATTAGTAAAGTACGTACCCGATGATGAAGTGATTCCATTGGTGAAAGGATATACTCAATCATACGATGTGATAGCATCGTTTAATATTTTAATCAACATGATATTTAAATCATGGCAATGGCACTTTGAGTATCTGAATTTGGCTTACGCTGCCTATCTTATGTTTGCGGATGCTGCGAGAAAGCTGTTTCCAGGTATAAAAGAGAGTACCATTGGTAAGATGGTTGCAGGCGCAGATGTGGCCATGTTCCGTCCTGAAGAAGAGCTTTGCAGGTTAAGTAGATTGGCTATAGCAGAGCGGCCTGTGGCTGCTATCCTTAAAAAGGATACGTCTGCTGAGGAGAAGATCAAAGAGTTGAAGAGCACAGAAGGAGGCAGGAAATGGCTTGAGGAGTTAGAGAGAGTAAAAGACCCATGGTTTTCTGTATCCTGCGGAAGTGGATGGTTCCATTATGAAGGAAGCTGGGTAAACAAGATGAATGTGCCTTTCACCTATATGCAGAGTTATGTTCAAAGACTTGAAAAGGGGGAAACGATAGAGAGGTCCCTTACAGCAATTTCTGAAGAGAGAGAAAGGATTGTTGATGAGTATCGGAAGCTGATCAAGTCGGAAGACGATAGAAAATCCTTTGATGATGCGTTTGGTATTGTAAGGACAATATACCGGTATGCGGAAGACCACATTTTCTGGGTTGAGCACTGGCTGCATACGATATGGTTTAAAAAGGTAAGAGAGTTTGGAAAGCTGCTCGCCGATAACAAAATATTGAAAAAGGTAGACGATATCTTTCTTTTCAATAGATTTGAAGTCCCTATGCTGCTTGAAGATTTAGTCACCACATGGGCATTGGGAGAAGGGGTACCGTCAAGAAGCAAATTCTGGATGGAGAAAGCGGAGAAGAGAGAAAAGATACTTGACGCAGCGAGAAAATGGATGGCTCCGCCCGCGCTCGGGATCCCTCCGGAAGAGATCGTCGAACCCTTTACCATCATGCTCTGGGGTGTCACCAGTGCTCAAATTGATGAATGGATAAAAGGCACGGGAGCTGAAAAAGATGTGACAGAAATCAAAGGGTTTGCTTCATCCGCGGGAGTGGCTGAAGGTCCTGCAAGGGTCCTCAAACTCCTTGAAGATATTGTTACACTAAAGGAGGGCGAGATTATGGTTGCCCCCACGACAAACCCATCTTGGGCACCGGTCTTTACAAAGATCAAGGCAGCCGTAACGGATATAGGAGGACTGACATCCCATGCGGCCATTGTTTCGAGGGAGTATGGCTTGCCTTCTGTAACCGGTACTGGAGTTGCGACCTCTGTGATAAAGACAGGCGATATCATTAAAGTGGATGGAACGACAGGTATTGTGATTATCGTCAAGAGGGCAAAGGGTAAATAAGTCTGATCACCTATTGGGGGTACGATTCCTGTATCCCCAATAGGTGATAAATAACGAAAGGGACGAATATGCCGGAGAAATGGATATACTGGCTGAAAGAGCTCGGACAAGAGAACAGCACCATCGTTGGGAAGAAATGCGCAAACCTCGGAGAGATGATGAAGGGAGGGTTTAATGTACCGTCTGGCTATGCTCTAAGCGTGGAAGCATACAAGAGATTTATGAATGAAACAGAAGCCACGGAACGCTTGTTAAAGTATTTAGAGAGCTTCAAGGCAGATCCAAATAATGTATCCGATACGTTAAAGTATGACAAGGCGTCTCAAGACATAAGGGAAATGGTTGAATCGATAAAGATGCCCTCCGATATGGAGAAGACGGTAAAGGAGTATTATTTGGAGCTGTGCAGGATCGCGGGACGTGAAAACATCTATGTGGCTACTCGTTCGGCTGGCCCTGTAAGCCATCCCGGTCAATATGAGACATATCTTAATGTGAGCGGATCAGAGGATGTCGTTAAAAATGTAACAAGAGTATGGTCAAGTACTTTTAATACCCGCTCTATGATTGCAAGGGGAAAATTGGGCCTCCCTTTGCATTATGACCCGATTGGCGTGGCGGTATTAACCATGGTGGATGCAAAGGCTGCCGGCGTGATGTTTACAGTGAATCCAGTGAATGGGGATGAGTCAAAAGTGGTCATTGAGGGGAGTTTCGGTCTTGGCGAAGCGGTTGTTTCGGGGAACGTGACCCCCGATCGATATTTGGTTGATAAGGTGACACTCGAAATAGAGGAAAGGGTGATCTCTGATAAGGGGAGTGAATATGCCTATAACCCTAAGACCAAGGAAATGGAGTATAAGGAATTACGACCCGATCAGAGGAAACTTCCTTGCCTTGAAGACAGGGAGATCCTAGAACTCACAAAGATTTCAAAAAAAGTGGAGACCCACTTTGGGTGCCCACAAGACATAGAATATAGTATCTCGGGAAGCCTTCCGTTCCCTGAAAACATCTTTCTCGTTCAGGCTCGTCCTGAGAGCGTTTGGGGTAAAAAGAAGAAGGAATCGGTGCTTGGAAAAAAGACTGGTTTAGAATTATTGTTTGAAAAGGCTTTTACCCCTACAAAAGTGAAGATTTAAACGAAGCCCCGCCCTATGAGTGGGGCTTCTTATATCATATGCTCTGTTTTTTAAATCGTTTCTTCCATCCCCTCCCCGAGGAGGATCATCAATACTATCTTCATAGAAAGAGACCCCAGCAAAAGCGGAAGGTATAATGAAAAAACATCTTCTCATTATCGCCACGTTAGATACCAAAGGAAGAGAAGCGGCCTATATTAAGGGCGACGTCCAAAGACTCGGTATCCAGCCTACTATTGATGGATGTTGGAATCCTAGGAGAACCTTTGACTCCTCCTGATATCAATCGGAAGGAGGTACTTGAGGCCGCGGGTTATCATCTGGAGCATTTGATCAAAGAGAAAGATCGTTCAATGGCCATCAAAGCCATTCAGGAGGGAGGAACGATCTTAACAAGGCGCTTACTGGAGGACGAAAAACTGGATGGGGTCTTAGGGATTGGGGGGGGTACAGGAACAGCGATTGTCACCCATATCATGCGATCCCTTCCTTTAGGCCTACCCAAGGTCATGCTCTCTACTGTGGCCTCCAGAGATATGAGAGAATATGTGGGAACAAAAGATATTGTCATGTTCCACTCCGTGGCAGATATCTTGGGGTCCAATGAATTTATGCGATTAATCCTTGGACAGGTCTCCTCTGCCATTTGCGGAATGATCGAAAAAGACAGAAAAATGAATAAAGAAAAACCCATGGTCGCAGTGACTGCCTACGGCATTAATTCAAATTGTGCAACGCATGCAGAGCCCCTGCTCCAGGAAAAAGGATACGAAATGATCGCTTTCCACGCCAATGGAGTCGGTGGGATGGCGATGGAGGAGTTTATTGCAGAAGGATTGGTTGCGGGTGTACTCGATTTCACGACTCACGAGATAGCCGATGAGATGTTCGGGGGATATTGCAAAGGCATCGGTCCGATGCGATTAGAAACCGCAGGCCGTCTTGGAATTCCTCTCGTGGTGGCACCCGGGGGACTGGACAATGCCGTCTTTAGTCCCACTTATCCTATGCCCCATCAACTGCAAGGAAGAAAGATACATTCACATGATATCCGATTCTGTGTCCGTATGGGACCTGAAGAAATGAAGGCCTTTGCCCAAATCATGGGTGAAAAGTTAAACCGGTCAAAAGGCCCCATTCACATCCTCATTCCTAAGAAGGGTTGGTCTGAAGCGGATAAGGAGGGAATGGCGCTCTTTGATCCGAAGACAGACCATGTATTTGTTGAAGAACTAAAAAAAATCCTCCAGCCTAACATCCCTCTTGAGGAGATGGATGTTCATATCAGTGAGCCTGCCTTTGCCCAGAGAGCGGTAGAGGTCCTGGATGAGATGATCAGATCGAATAGGATCAACCGCAAATAATTCTCAAAATCAACAGGCTGCTGAAACAACATTTATCTGCTCCGTTTTCCGCGAAAATCCTTTTACGATTCACATGAGAGGCGTTATTCAAGGGTCTCAGAATTGAATTGGCAGGCAGCTAGAAATATCACTTTTCGCCCCTCTTTGCCAAAAAAATTTATTTTGCCCTCCCTTTGGAAACGGAGATGAGGTGGGTCTTCTGAAAACAATTCTTTACCATTCACATGAGAGGGTCAAATCCATTGATTCAGCGTTGGAGAAAGGGGTTACAAGCAGGGTTTCTCATGTGCTCAGTAAATTTTTGAATCCATATATTGTATTTCATCGATTTCAGAAACAGAATAGAAATCTCAAGGAGGAGGGGGGGCGCCAAGGAAATTATCTTTAGATGTCGTTTCTCATCTTCAAGGATAGATCGTTTGATAAGCACGGAGATGCCCTTCCCTTTAGAAACCCATTCTTTAATAAAGTCTGTGCTTTTCACCTCAATGAGGACAGAAGGGGTTATCCTCATTGATTTCAATGCCGAAAGGACAACCTTTCTCGTCGCAGACCCCTCCTCCCGTAAGATAAGAGGATAATCCTTAATCTCGCGAAGCGAGATAGACTCCTTCTTTGAGAGGATATGATCTTTCGGGGTGATCAGGACAAGCTCCTCCTTGAGAAAAGGAATGGCATGTAGTTTCTTGGATAGGGTTGGGTTTGCGACGATGACAATATCATTATGGCCAGGGAGTAAGGTCTTTTCCATCTCTTCCGAGCTTCCAGTATCCAGTTTGATCATCACTTGAGGGAAGGCCTTTTGAAAGCTCCCAAGAAGCTCTGGCATGATGGCCTTTGAATAGGTAGGGGTCGTGCCAATGTTGAGATGGGGTTTCACCTCTTCATGCATGCTCTTGATTCTTTTCTCCAATTCCTCCGTTATCTTGACGATCCTCTCCGCGTATTTGAAAATGACCTTTCCTTCCGGAGTCAGTTCAATCGTCCCTTTCTCTCTTTTCAGAAGAGGGCGCCCTGTTTGAACCTCTAACTGTGAAATATGATTGGAAACACCGGGCTGGGTCAGGCAGAGCACCTCTGCAGCTTTGGAGAAACTTTTCAGTTGCACCACTTCATAAAAGACAATGAGAGAGTTTAAGGAATAGGAATACATATCAGTTTTTCTTATAAACTATTATTAGAAATGAATTGACATGTCAAGTCAATGTTTATACTTTAGAGCCAAAATAAAATCCAAAGGAGGCCGCTTATGGATTTAAGAAGTTTTATATCACTTTGTGAGAAGGAAGGGGAACTAAAAAGGATAAAACCAGAGGTGGATTGGAACCTTGAGATGTCGCACATTGCAAAACTGAATGAAGAACATGCGGGACCTGCTCTCCTCTTTGAAAAAGTCAAGGGCTACCCCAGTCAAGTGATCTCCAGTGTTTGTACGACTACGTCCAGGTTGGCCCTGATCATGAGCATGCCCAAGAATACAAGTTTGGTTGAACTCATGAGGGAGTGGGTAAAAAGGACGCATAATAAAATTCCTCCAAAGTGGGTAGCAAGCGGACCGTGTAAGGAGAACGTACTCAAGGGAGATCAAATCAATCTTCTTAAGTTTCCAGTTCCAAAGGTCTTCCCGAAGGATGGTGGACGTTTCTTTGGAACCACAGCCTATACCATTTCAAAGGACCCTGAGTCCGGATGGCTTAATATTGGTGTCTATAGACTTCAAGCCTTGGATGAGAAGACACTCGGTGCACAATTCATCAAGGGAAAGCATGCAGATATCATGCTCCAAAAATATAAATCACTTAAAAAACCTATGCCTGTGATTGTGGCCATCGGAGGGGATCCTCTGATGTTTTTAATGGGTGCCGCAAGGTTGCCTGCTTTTGAGTCAGAATATGACTTCGGCGGTGCGATTCGGGGTGAACCAATAGAAGTGACTAAGGGAGAGACAGTCGACCTCCCTGTCCCAGCAAGCGCTGAAATCGTCGTGGAGGGAGAAGTAGACGCTGAAACCACAAAGCCTGAGGGCCCATTCGGAGAATACACGGGCTATTATTCAGGAGTCGGGTCTACGCCAAGAAATTTTATCAAGATTAATTGCATCACTCATCGGAATAATCCCATATTCTGGTTTACGACCGTGGGAAGGGCTGTAACCGATACACATATGACCATGGCTCTGACCTATGGTGCGACACTTTGGCAGGAACTTGAAGCAATGAGGATCCCGGGAATAAAGGCCGTGTACTGTCCACCAGAAGGGGCAGGAAGATTCGTCGCCATCATCGCTGTGAAACAAATGTATCCCGGCCATGCCAACCAGGTAGGCACCGCAGCCATCTCAACCGAGATGGGGGCGTACGGATTAAAGACCGTGATTGTCGTGGATGAGGATATCGATCCCTGGGATATACCTCGTGTGCTGTGGGCGCTTAGTTTCAGGTTCCAACCGAGTAGGGCTCAGATCATCAATCGCGGAAGATCTACCCCCTTAGATCCTTCTCTTCCCATCGATCAAAGGGATATCACCTCCAGGATCATCATGGATGCCACGATACCCTTTGAGTGGAAGGAAAAACCTGTTCCGGTTGAACTTGATGCAGACATGGTCAAAAAGATAAAGGCAAAGTGGTCAGAACTCGGCCTATAAGATGAAGTATGGTGCATAGAGAAAAGGGCAAAATCCAAGCACCAAATCTCAAATAAAATACAATGACCCAAATTCTAATTTCCAAGCATAACCGTTTTGACCATTCGAAATTGGAAATTGGAATCTATTTGGAATTTGGAATTTGGTCCGAATTTTAAAGATTTCCTTAGCGCTCTGCCCTTTGCGTCCTTAATTCAAGGCGGAATGGAGGATAAAGAATGTCAATCGTGATTGTGGGGATGTTAGATGAAAGAGAGGAAGCCCTCAAGATTATCAAAGAACAGATAGAGAAACGAGGGCATGAAACACTCCTGATCGACATCAGCATCGGCACGGGGGCGATTGTTTCCTCGTTGAAAGCAGATGTGACCTGTGAGGAGATCGCCAAGCTGGGCGGAGGGACCGTCGAGCAGATAAAGGGAATGCTTGCCAAGGAGAGAGAAAAAGCCACTTCTATGGTAGCAGGAGGGTTGTCCAAGAAAGTGACTGAGCTTTATCAAGCAGGAAAACTGAAGGGGATGATTGCCATTGCGGGCATGACAGGAACTTTCCTCTCCCTGACAGCCATGAGGGCTTTACCTTTCGGTGTTCCCAAACTTCTCATTTCAAGTGTCACGGCCATGCCAGCCTATGCCAACAGACTCGCAGATTATTTTGGGGTCAGGGACATCACGGTCATGCATAGTGTGGTCGACACGGTGGGCCTAAACCCACTGGTAAGAACGCTGGCCGTGAATGGTGCCAATGCGATAGCCGGAATGGTCGAAGGATTGGAGCCCTCTAAGAAAGAGAAGAAGCCTTCGATCGCCCTCACAGAATTTGGCTTTTGTGATAAAGGGGCTCATTATGTCAGGGAACTTTTGGAAAAAGATTATGACCTCATCTCTTTTCATGCGACAGGGATAGGGGACCGTGCCGCCGTGGACCTAGTTAGTCAAGGGCTCTTCGAAGCCTTTATCGACCTGGTCCCAGCAAGTTTCAGTGAATATCTTTTCGGAGGCAACCGAGCCTCCGGACCCAATCGATTGGATGCAACTCTTCGGACGTCCGTTCCTTACATCCTCGCTCCCTGTGGTTTTGACATGATCAGCTGCGGCCCCATTGAGAGAAGAGACAAAGGAGATCCGCTCTGGGTCTCCCGGAAATTGGCGGAGAGAAAGCTCCTGATCCAAGATGCCATGAGAGTTCAGGCAAGAACAAGTGCTGAGGAGATGGAGACTATTGCCAAAGCCGTGGCTGAAAAGCTCAATCAGTATCCAAACAAGAAGCTACTGAAGTTTATTATCCCTCAAAAAGGATTCTCTTCGCTCAGTGTGGAAGGAGGCGCCCTTTACGATCCCATTGCAGATAAGGCGTTTGTCGATGCCTTGAGAAAGTATTTGGACCCGGGGATCAAGGTCGTAGAAGTGAACACAGACATCAATAACTCTCAGTTTGCCCTGGCTGTGGTCGAGGCCCTCAAAGAGAGTTTGAAGAGGTGAAGATCTCAGATGAACAGTATCGTGGTAGGGATTACCGGTGCTTCCGGTGTGATTTATGGCGTGAAAATCCTCGAAGTCCTTTCTAAATTGGGGATGGAGACCCATCTCATCATCACTCAGGCCGGTTTGAAAACTTTAGAGATTGAGACGAGCGATAGCATCAACGGACTCAAATCGATGGCCTCCCATGTTTATGAGGAGGGGGATTTCACTGCCCCTTTGGCGAGTGGCTCCTTCAAGGTGGATGGGATGGTGGTCGCTCCCTGTTCCATCAAGACCCTTTCTGCGATTGCCAATTCGTACAGCCATAACCTGCTTGTGAGAGCTGCTGATGTGATGTTGAAAGAGAGGAGGAGGCTTGTCCTCCTCGTTAGGGAAACACCTTTGCACGAGGGACATCTTGAACTGATGCTGAAGGTAACAAGAATGGGAGGGGTGATCATGCCTCCCGTGCCTGCTTTTTATCATCATCCGAAGACCATAGAGGATTTAATTAATCAAACCATCGGAAAGGTCCTCGACCTCTTCTCTGTTGATGCAAAGCTTTTTAAGAGGTGGGGGGCCGAGTCTAAATAACCTGCTTCATTCCCTTCCCATACTCTATCCATCCCGTCTTTTCACTCAGGTGCCGAAATGGGAGTGGTCTAAAGAGGATAAATCAAGGTTGACAAAACCTCTTTGACTTTCTAAAATGGGAACCGCCCCCATGAAAAGAACTTTAGTTGAGATTTCGAGAGGTCGATTCAAGATCTGTAGTTTCGTTCAAGAGGTGGGCCAAGATTTCCTGGTCTCCGTATGGGGAGGAACCCGGCCCCATATCGGTGCCGTTGGGATAGCGGTCCCCAGGCATAGTCTCAAGGACCCTAAGAAATGGAGCGCCACCTCTTCCACTTTCACTTTCTTAGGTCATAAAGAGGACACCCTGGTCAAAGAGATCTCGGAAAGGTTGGCCACCCGGTTGAGAAAAAATGTGGTGGTAACTGCCGGCCTTCACTGGAACAGCATCACTCCCCAAGAGATCAAAATCATAGAGAACCTTACCGAAGGATTGTCAGACCGGATTCTCAAAAAACTTCTACCTGCCGGTAAGAGGAGGAAAGGATAAGATGAAGACGACGCTAAAAAAGACGGATGTCTACTGGAACCCCGTGGTGGAGACCCTTCCCCTTGAACGATTACGCGAGCTTCAGGTCAGGAAGTTCAAAAAGATTTTGAAATGGGCCTATGAAAGGTCGAAGTTTCATCGAAAGCTCTATCAGGAGGCAGGACTGAAGCCCGGCGATATCAAATCTTTTAAAGATGTGGCCAGGGTCCCAAAAGTGGAAAAAGCAATGATGAGGGATATCCAGAGGAAGGATCCTTTCCCGTATGGAGACGCTCTCTGTGTCCCTTTGGAAGAAGTCACCGAATTTCGGCAGACCAGCGGGACAACGGGAACTCCTGTGTATCAGCCGGATACCTGGCAGGACTGGGAGTGGTGGGCGGAATGTTGGGCATACCTCCTCTATGCACAAGGTTATCGAAAAACAGACCGAGTCTTCCTGCCTTTCGGGTACAACATCTTCGTTGCCTTCTGGGCAGGCCATTATGCCGCTGAAAAGGTCGGCTGTGAAGTCGTTCCGGGCGGAGTGCTCGATACGGAGGCCCGGATTCTCAAAATCCAGGAACTTCAGGCAACGGCCATGATGGCGACTCCTACGTATGTATTGGGAATGGCCGACACAGCCAGAAAGAAATTAGGAATCGATCCGGCACGGGATCTCACGATCCGCAAGATCACCTGCGCCGGGGAACCCGGGGCCAGCATCCCGTCAACGAAAAAGAGAATGGAAGAAGCCTGGGGAGCCAAGGTTTACGATCATGTGGGCGCCACAGAGATTGGGGCATGGGGGTTTGAATGCGCGGCGCAACCCGGGGGCCTTCATATCAACGAGGCCATGTTTCTCGTCCAACTCGAGGATATTGAAACAGGAGAGATGATTGAAGAACCCGGGCGAAAGGGAAAAATCATTATCACGGCCCTTGACCGGATCGCCCAGCCCTGTATCCGATTCGACTCCAAGGATGTGGCAGAATGGTCAAAGGATCCCTGTCCCTGTGGAAGGACGTTCCGCGTCATTCAAGGCGGTGTGGCTGGAAGAGCGGACGATATTACCAAAATCAAAGGTGTTTTGCTGGCCCCCTCCGCCATTGAAGAGGTGGTCCGTTCCGTCAAAGGCCTGAGCAATGAATTTGAGGTGGTGGTGACGAAGAAAGGAGATCTCGACGACATCACACTCAAGATCGAATTTTTGCCCGAAGAGGAAAAAAACCGTGAAGCCATCCTCACCCAACTGAAAGATCAGCTCCGATTGAAAACGAACCTGGGTTACAACATCGAAGTTCATCCGTTCAATTCCCTGCCTCGTTACGAGGTGAAGGCCAAACGATTTAAAGACCTAAGGAAACACAGTTGATGAGAAAACCCGAAGCACGAAATCCCTGCCTTCGCCCCGCAAGGCGGGGCTACGCGCAGGCAGGCGAAACTCGAAACAAATTCCAATGACCAAAATACAAAATTCTAAACTAAAGTAGCAAGTTTGGACCATTTAGAAATTCGAATTTCGAATTACGTTGAAAATAACTTGTTTATCCCCTCTCCCCTGGCGGGAGAGGGCGGGGGTGAGGGGGACATACAAGATGACCCCCTCCTCGATCCTCCCCCGTCAAGGGGGAGGATAATCCCGGGTAATTTTTCCCGCCAATGGCGGGATTCGCGGGTGACGAACCTGCCGTGTAAAATCTGTTTCGTATTGGTCCGAGACGGACGCTTCGCCCGATATTCGGATTTCGGATTTATTTTAAAGCAATCGAAATGATAAGGAGAATTTGATGACTCGAAGAGAGATTAAAAAGCTCGACACTCGAATTAGGGCAATCAAGAAGGCTGCTCAAGAATTGAAAGCACTCTCGGGCAGAATCCCAGCCGTCGACCGAAACACCGTACGAATCCTTGCCTCGGTGAAGATGCTGGAGATCAACATCAGTGACGTGAAAGATCTGCTTTAAAAGGGAGTTTCGATCTTGGATCAGATACGGTTTTGGGATAGGTCAAGGGGACAATCCTACCCGAATGGATAGGGGATAGGCTCCGCGTTATACCCTCCCCTGGAAATACCATTTTTCAGGCAGGCTTTCTTACAGAGGGTAGTCACACGGAGGTGCCAGTACTTGATTTCTACTCTATCAAGTCAGAAACGTTCTTTTTGAGAAGATAGACAAAGGTTAGGATCGAATCTGCATTCCGTTCAACCGCTACAAACCCATTGCCTAATTCCCTCAGCTTCTTTGTTCTCTCTTCGATCGCCTTGATCTCTAAATCCATTGCTTTCAAATCGTATTCCATGCTTTCTCTCCCCTTTACCCCGTTAGAAATAATGCCCCGGTGCTCTGCAGTCCCGCTATAGCGGGATTACATCTTAAATAATTCCGGCGGGGTTTAATGCCCCCCCGGAATTTCTATCGGGGTTTACTTCTTTGTCGAGTCCTTAAATCTTGCCGACTTTAAGGTATAACGAGGCAAGCCTCCGGGTTTGACAGACTCGATTTCGAAGGTGAGATTCGTCCTGATCTTAAGCTGCTCCCGGATTACTTTTCGAAGCTCTTTCTGTTGGGATTCGGCCAGGGATGGATCCGCCTCCACCCTGAGTGTCAGAACCGGCATGATCCCTTCTTGCGTTAAGATCGTTTCAAACTCCACCACCTCCGGGAATTTCCCCCGGATCACCTCTTCCACGACGCTTGGACTGAAGAAAACCCCTCTGATCTTTCTGAGATCATCGACCCGTCCTCCGACCTGATCCACCCGCACGGAAGTTCTCCCGCACGGACAGGGTTCATCCCTGACCATCATCATATCTTTCAAGTTGAATCGAATGAGAGGGATGGATCTCCGGCAAAGAGAGGTGATCACAGCCACCCCTTTCACCCCTGGAGGAATGGGTTTCGACATCGTCTCTAAGTCTATCATTTCTAATAAAAAGTGGGGTTCGATCACATGCATCCCTCTCTTTTCGGAACACATTCCCGCCCATCCCCCGGGCTCCGTTCCTCCAAGATGGTCAAAGACATCCGCCCCCCACCCTTCTTCCAAGCGAAGTCGAGTGGGTTCCGGCATGGGTTCACCGGCACAAATCATTTTCTTAATGGTTAGATCTCGCTTCGGATCAATCCCCATCTCTTTGGCCACTTCTAACATGTGAAGGCCGTAGGTAGGGGTGTTCATCAGACCCGTCGCTTTCACCTCCATCATCTTCTGAATCCGCGCCTTTGTCTCCAGACCTCCTCCTGGGACCACTTCACATCCCAACTTTTCCGCAGCATAGTGGCCCTGCCAGAATGCAATATAGACATTATAGACGAAAGGGAGAAAAACCCGGTCCGTGGGTCGAAAGCCTGCGGCATAAAGGATATAACACCACACCTCCACGACCCATTGCCAGCTTTCGTAAGTGTCCGGGATGTAGACAGGCTTCCCTGTTGTCCCTGAGGTTTGATGGAAGACAGAGAGTCGTTCGGGAGGAACGGCCAGAAGGTCGCCATAAAGATAGGGTTCCTTACCCACCTGGGCCTCTCTGAGTTCATCTTTCTCCGTCAGGGGAACCTTTGAAACGTCTTCAAGAGTTCGAATATCCTCCGGATCAATCCCATGGAATTTCTTTTTGTAAAAGGGAGAGTTCTCCTGACTCCATCGGAGAAGCTCCCTAAAACGCTTCAGCTCAATCTCCACAAGCCTCTCTCTCGGCAACGTCTCCACGGCCGGATTCCAGTATTTACTTTCCTCTTTCATCGGTTTCACCTCATTCTCCATTTTGCCGGCATCGAATGATCAAAACAGCGGCCACAACCTCGGTTTTCAACACATCGCTTCTTCACGCGATTGACTATTTCAGTCAAGAATACATCACACACATCGCTTTGGGATCAACCAGGGTAAGAGAAAGTCCAGGAGGAGATAAATGAAGTCTTGTGGATGGAGGAAACGAAAGGACTCAGCTCTTTCCAGGATATTCCTTTGCGGATGGATGACGTTCCTCACCTTAAAGATTTGACCCCTATCTGTGAAGGTGCCACACTCCAGCCCGAGCAGGATGGAGTGTGGCAGCCTCTTTCTCAGAGAAGCCTAACAGTCTGTTAATACTGATACGATGTGGGTATCTTCTTCGCCTTTTCCTCACCTTTCCAATATTGAATACGCTTGGTGACGAAGCCGATCCACTCATCGATATCGCCAGCCTTATGGCCTTTAGCGACCACGTCTTTCTTGTAGTCGTCGATCACAGGCTTTACTGCTTTAATCCATTTCGGGCTATCCACATCGGGGACGGATTCAATTTTGCCGCCATTACTTTTGAAGTACTCCCCGCCTGCAATATCGATGTTGTTCCACTCCACTGTCCACCTTTCAATAAATTCCTTGGAGAAATCGGTCATGACTTTCTGGACATCGGGAGGAAGACTATTCCATTTTTGCTTATTCATAAGCACATAAAAGCAATAGGCGCTTCCAACTCTCCATGAAGCAGTGACGTATTTTATTAATTCGCCCGTCTTAAAACCTTTCATCGTTTCGAGGGGGAGCAATGCGCCTTCAATCACACCCCTTTTCAGCCCATCGTACAGGTCGGGCGTCTCAATAGGAATGGGGGTGGCCCCAAGCGCTTTGACAATATCCCCGAGCCTCCCTGTGCCTCTCAGTTTTAACCCCTTCATATCCTCCAGTGTCTTGACAGGTTTATTAAGCGTCTGGATGACGTTAATCGGAGACGTGCTGAGCATGAGTACCTGATAACCGTCAAAATCTTTCGGTTGATATTTGCTATAAAAGTCATTGGCCACGTGGCCGGCGATCCAGGCGCTCGGGAAACCGTGGGGGAGTTCCATGATCTCCATGACGGGAAACCGTCCCCTCGTATAAGACAGATTGGAGAGGCCGATATCCGCAATACCGGCAGCCACACCGGCAGCAATCTTGGGAGCTGCAAGAAGCGTGCTGCCCGTGTACTGGGTTAACTCCACCTTGCCGGCGAGCTTTTTGTTCAGCTCCTCGCAGTACTTACCCATCATCACCGAATTCATGTGCGTGGGCGGAAAATAATTCGCAAACTTGAGCTTGATCACTTCCGCTGCATAAGGAGAAGAAACCATTAAGAACAAAAACGACACCACAAACACTACCCATGCGACCTTTCTTCCCATTTTAGTACCTCCTTTACTTGTGTTGCGTTAAATTGTGACCTATTGCCTGCCCTTTTTCAAACACATTTGCCAAACGGGGTTGAATGCATATGTCTTTCCGTTCCTCACATCCGCTCTCATTTGTAAAACAATGAGGGGAGCCAGAGGGCGAGCTGGGGAAAGGCGAACAGAAGGCCCCAGACAACGACAAGAGAGATCAAGAACGGGGCGACGCCTTTGTATATCCGGCCGATTGGCTCCTTGGTGATGTTCTTTACCACAAACACGCAAACGGCTACCGGAGGAATAACCACACCGATCATCACGACCACACCGATGACGATCCCGAACCAGATGGGATTGAAACCGAGTTTCAGTACCGCCGGGTAGAAGATAGGCGTGGCAAGGATCATGAACGCAAGGTCATCGATGAAAGAACCCCCTATCTCGTAAACGATACAGATCAGAAGCAGGATGACATAACGGTTAAGAGGCAGCGCCACCAGCCAGTCCGCCGTTTTCTGCGGGATATTGGTCACCGCGATGAAGTGGCCAAGTATCACAGAGCCTGCAATGAGCATAAGAATCATCCCGGCGGTACGAAGGGCTTCCGAGAGTGATTTCACATACCCACTGAAATTCAAAGTCCGTTTGGCCACCGCCAGCAGGAGAACAGCAAATGTACCTACGGCCCCTGCCTCCGTCGGGGTGAAAAAGCCCTGCATGATCCCTCCGATGACCAGGAGAAAGACAAGGAGGATCCAGACCACCTCCGGCAGCGAGCGCAACCTTTCCTTCCAGGTCGACCGCTCTGACATGGGGGCAATCTTTGGATTGATCTTTACCCATCCATAAATGATCCCGATGAAAAAGAGAGCGATGATCAATCCGGGGATGATCCCGGCAAGGAAAAGCTGTCCGATGGACTGCTCCGTGATAATGCCGAATACGATCAGCACCACGCTGGGGGGGATGATACAGCCGAGCGTTCCCACGGTCGCAACGATCCCTGTGGACAGTTTCCTGTCATACCCATACCGGTCCATTTCGGGAATCGCCACGCTGGCAAAGGTCGCCGAGGTAGCCGCTGAGGAGCCGCAGATGGCTTTAAAACCGGTGGCTCCCATCACGGTAGCCATGGCCAGGCCACCGGGGATATGGCCGACGAACTTGTGTGCCGCACCATACAGTCTTACCGCTATCCCTGCGTTGAAGCCGATTTGACCCATCAGGATAAAGAGAGGGAAAACCGTGTACCCATAATTTGTGATGACATCGTATATGTCCCGACCCACGAGTTGCATGGCCGGATGAAGGCCGTTGAGGTAAGCAAAACCGACAAACCCCACCAGTGCCATCGCGATGCCCAATTCGATGCCCGTGGCGAAAAGAAGCAACAGCAGAACGAGGGCCATAATGCCCACCGTGATCTCATTCATATTTACCCCTCCAGATTTTCACGATATCGAACATGAAAACGAAGCACTCGATGAAGCAGCAGACTCCGACGAAGTAAGAAATGGGGAAGAAGGGTAACTTGAGTGTGGATGAAACTTCACCTGACGTATGGAACTCATTGCCGATCAACAAGAGATTATACCCTATGATCGCAAATAGAATGAGGCACAGAATCCGCGTAAAAGTGTTCATGATGGCCTTATCTCTCTTGGAGAGCTTCTCCAGCAGGATCTCCATGTACACGTGCCCTCGGTCCAATGAGACCTTCGGGATACTAAATCCAATCACAATCGCCAGCGAAAGTGATACCAGTTCGTAGGTGCCTAAAATAGGGCGACCACCGGCTCGCATGAGCACATCCGCGACAGTCAAAAACATCATGAAAGTGAGGGCTGCGCCACCGATGTAATTAAGGATTTTGCTCACCCTGAGAAGAATGCGAAATAATGTTTCCATCCCCCCTCCTTCTTATATGAACCTACTCGGAGATGCTAATAGAAATACAGGAAACCGAGGAATCGTTTTCGTGATAGGATTTTGCTGGATTGCTATTCTTAAGATTTTATAAAATGTCCCGGGACCCTGCTCAAGGTCTCAAATCGGTGTTCGATCCTATCCGCCCTTTAACCATGTATAATGGCTTATACAAAAAGTCAGTTTTTTTGTCAAGCAAAATCTTGGACCCACGGAGTAGGAAGTGGAACTGGATGGGAAATACATCAAGGATTGTTCAGTCTATTGAACATCTCTTCCTCTCTCAAAAATCTGTCTTTGTACATCAGAATCGCAAAAGAGGACAGTTTCAAAACGAGGGAGGTGCCGTTCCCCTACTCACCCCGTTCGATTAGTTGAACGAATCAATACAGTAACAGGTTGCTAAAAAAGTGATTATTTGTCAGGCTGCTCAAAAATTCCCAGGTGCAAGGCGCCCGAAGGCCTGAGGAGTGAGGCGTACTTGGATGTACGCTGCAATAAGCCTGCCCCGTGCTTGACACGGGGAAGGATGAAGGCAACGCCGCAGATGGGTGTTTTTCAGCAGCCTGTTAAAGTCGAATCCCTTTCGGAACCACCACAATCCCTGAGTCCGTCACCGTGAATCGCTTCGCATCGTCATCCAGATGGTAGCCGATCTCCATTCCCGGAGGGATCTCAACTTCCTTATCGATAATCGTCCTCTTGATCTTCGCATTTCTTCCGACATCCGCCCCTTCCAGAAGGATAGAGTCTTCGATCTCAGCAAAACTATGAATCGTCACTCTGGGGGAGAGGATCGACCGCCTGACATTTCCGCCACTGATAATGCAGCCATTTGAGATAATCGAGTTGAGAGCGGTCCCCACCCTTCCCTCCTCGATCCACACGGTTTTGGCCGGTGGAGAAGGAGGTTGGTAGGTCAGGATAGGCCATTGCGAATCATAGAGGTTAAGTTGAGGGGTGACGGAGATCAAATCCATATTCGCTTCATAATAGGCATCGATCGTCCCCACATCTCTCCAATATCCCGTGCCTCCGCAATCTCCCCGTCTGAAATCAAAAGCGAAGACCCGATCTCTTCCGATCATCATGGGAATAATATCCTTGCCAAAATCATGGCTTGAATCAGATCGAGTATCCTCAATCAATCGCCTGACCAATACTTCGGTATTGAAGATATAAATTCCCATGGAGGCGAGAATCCCTTTCGGGTCTCCTGGAATCGCTTTGGGTTCTTCGGGTTTCTCCTGGAAACCAACGATTCGCCAATTCTCATCTATCTCCATGACACCAAATTCTCTGGAAAGCTTTCGGTCCATCCGGATGGCCGCGACCGTCAGATCTGCCTCCTTCTCCAGGTGGAAGGCGATCATCTTTCGATAGTCCATTTTATAAATATGATCACCGGAGAGAATGAGCACGAGGTCGGGTCTCTCCTCCTGTAAGATGTGGATGTTTTGAAAAATCGCATCGGCGGTTCCTTGATACCAATGCTCGTCAATTCTTTGTTGCGCGGGAACCGCTTCGATGAACTCTCCCAGAGGGGCCGAGAGGATGTCCCACCCAAATTGGATGTGGCGGTGGAGAGAGGTGGATTTGTATTGGGTGAGGGCATAAATGCGGCGTATGCCGGAATTGATACAGTTGGAGAGCGTGAAGTCGATGATCCGGTAAATGGCACCGAAGGGAACAGCAGGTTTGGCCCGATCCCGGGTGAGGGGATAGAGTCTTTCCCCCCGGCCGCCTGCTAAAACCATGGCCAAGACTTTCTTCACTGGCCTTTACCCTTCTTTAAAAGTTCTCGGATCTTCTTTTTTAATTCAGTGAGGTCATGAGACTTTGCGACATAGGCATCGGCAGCCCAACTCATAAAATCCTGCCGATACCCAGAATAAGAGGTGTTGAGGATGACGGGGATCTTCCTCTCCTGGCTGACAATCCGGCCCAGGGTCTCCATCCCATCCATCACAGGCATGACAATGTCGAGAATGATCAAATCGGGGTTCCCCGTCTCCAATTGTCGAATGGCTTCTCTCCCGTTCCTGGCGGTGAGGACTTCGTACCCCTCCGTCTTCAGCTCCTCTTCGTAGAGAAGCCTTAGGCTCTCTTCATCTTCAACGACCAAAATTTTTTCCTTCATAGAACTATTATTGATAATCTCTCGTTAAAAAACAACCTTTTTCCCAATTTTTGAACCAACCAGGATGGGCCTCTTTTTAAAAGAGAGCTCCCGTTGTGAATGGTCTTGATTTTTAGCTTTGAACTCCGAACGTTATCATCTTCGCTCCGCCTTTTTCCTCTGTTCAATGGCCAGCTTGCATTCAGCGCAGATGAACCGGGGAAGGGTATGGGGATAGGTAATCTGCTCCTGCCCGAATCCCCAATCAATGATATCTTTCACCAGCAGCTCTTCCTTAAAGGCATGCCCTGTGCAGAGTCCCATCCCGCAGACGATGCAAATGGCTACAGCATCTTTATCCACTCCCTGCTTAGCACAAACATAACACTTCATCGCATCTTCCTCCTTTTGTAGTGAATAAACTTATACTCAATGTTTACCATGGAAAGGGCCAAAAATCAAAAAATGGGAACAAGATATCAGGGAGAGATACGGCGAGAATGGGATCTCATTCATACAGGATTGTTTCTATTTCATCAGCGTAAATATCTGAACCCGGCTATTGCCTCGGTCCGCGATAAAAACTTCTCCTTTGTCATTGATACACATCTGCGAGGGGAAGTAAAGGAGGCCTTCATTCCAGCCCATGCTCAACTGCCGCCCCAGAAAAGAACCATCCTGGCCGAGGATGACAATGCCTGAGCCATTTTCGTCCACGACATAGATGGTTCCCCGATTGTCGGTTGTGATGTATGTGGGAAAATTTGCGTATTGTTTAAGGGGCCCTGTTAAAGGAGTAGAAGTTCCTTGGAATCTTTTTGAGCGGCAAACACCATCGTTTTCACACTATCGACTAATAAAACGCCGCCTTTCGGATCGACCGACAGGTCCGAGAAAAACCCGTAGCTCTTAGGAAAGGCAATATGTCTCTGGTATTTTCCGTCCGGGCCGACCACGAGCACACGCTCTGAAAAGATATCAAGGATGTAAAAATGGTCATTCGGATCAATTTTAAAGCTCCTTGGAATAAAACTGGATGGGGAGGGTAATCCTTCCGGATTCAGATAGTCTTTAAACTCCCCTGTCGGGCTCAGTCGTACCATTCGCCGCTGCTTGCCATCCAGGCCAAAAATCTCTCCCTTCGAATTCATTTGGACCCGATGGGATTTGAAAGCTGCGGGATTTTCATCTCATTTCCAGCCTGGATGTTTTTATCCTGAACGGTGTACCGGAGGAGACGGTCATTTCCCGTATCCCCCACAATCAAAACAGATTTGTCGTTGCAGGCAACACCCTCGGGCTGCTTCAACCCTACCCCTCGATCATCGAAATAGATGGACTGAGAATACCTCAACTTTGCCGTTTCAGCGCTAAAAGACTTCATCGGCAAAAGCAAAATGCTAATAATCAACATTATTTTAATCGAAGTTCCTACCATCGTTTCACCTCTTCCAAGACTAGACTCTACCACCGAGTGACACGGTAATCAGGCTTTTTGCCTCTAATTTTGATTCCCCATACATTCCAGTATTCCAACATTCCAATTATCCAGCTTTTGCTGATCACCTCTTGTATTGTTTATGGCATTGGACGCAAAGATCCGTGACGGTCGGGAAGGGATTCAAATATCTGTACCCTGTCCCGTGAGACCTGTGGCAACTCAAGCACTGGAGGGTCAGATTCTTGTTCCTTGAATCAATAATCTTCGCCCCGATGGGGTGGGAAGAATGTTTAAGCCACTCGTGGCAGGTCCCACAGAGCTCAACCTGTGAAGGGTTTGTCATCAAAAAGACGCTGTCAGAGGCATGAGGAGTGTGACAGGCCAGACAATTTCCCTCCATGACAGGACTGTGGGCGATGGCCCCCTTCTCCTGTATTTTCCCCTTTGAGGCGGCCACTGCAGCCTTTTCCTTTTTATCCATTTCAGCATACTTCTCTTGCTTTTCCATCGTGTCCGTATGACACGTTCCGCAAAGACTAACCACATTCGTGATCAGAAGTTTTTTCTCTTTTGAAGCGTGCGCCTCGTGGCAGCTCAAACAGCCTTTTTTATCCACCAGAGGCCAGTGAATCCGGTTTTTGTTGAAGGTGTCGCTCATCATGGGGCTGTGGCAGCCTCGGCAGAGCTCATAACCCTCCTTTTTTGTTTTAAAAGGAGTCGGGAGAGGCCGCCGCTTCGTGGCACTGGGTACAGCCTTTATTGGCAACCGGAGCATGTACATTGTCAAAGAGGATCCCTGCTTTATTAGAACCATGGGCATCATGGCAGGAGGAACAATCAGCCTTCGCGACAGGATAATTTACATGTTGCTTGACAAAGGCAGGGCTATCCGGTTTGTGGCATTCCGTACATAGAGCAACGAGCTCATTTCTTAGGAGGTGCTGTGCTTTGGCAGACGCGTGTGGGTTGTGGCAGTTCAAGCATCCCTTTTCCACGGGGCTGTGTTTAAATTTAGCCTTTGTCACAGCATCCCCCATGGTCTTGTGGCAATCAAAACAGAGTTCATTCCCTGCTTTCAGAAGAGCGAACTTGTTATTTGAAGCATGGGGATCATGGCATTTAACACAATTTCCTTCCATCACAACTTTGTGACTGCTTTTGGAGTTCTTGGGCACAATTCCTTCATGGCACTTATCGCATATTTTATTCGGATCTTCGTCCAGTAGCTTCCCGTGGGAAGAGGAATGAGGGTTATGGCATTCTGAACACTCTCCCGTTTTCACGGGGGTATGCACAAATCGATTTTTGAGCTTTTCCTTAAAATTGTCATGACAACTCAGACAGAGCTTTCCCTTCGCATCGGGTTTCAGCTTGAACTTATTCTGCTGCCCATAAGCTACCGAAAAAACCAGCAAGGAGACAGCAGCAAGCCCTAACGGGATGACCTTACTTTGTAGCTTCATTTGGCGTCCTCTCCAATAGGAAATCCGAAATTGTTTAAACTCTAAACACTAAACTCTAAATCCTAAACAAATCCAAAATTTAAAACTCAAAAAATTATTTCGACTTCTCAACAATTGAACCAAATATTTTCGTCAGTTCTGTTGCTTCCCTGATCAAGTTCTGCTTTTCTATAATTTGCTCCTCTCTTGATTCGGTTAACTCAAGCCAATACACACTCTCTTTTGCTTCCTTCCTTGATATCTTTATTCTCATTAAAAAATCCTTCCTACTTAATGCTTCTTCGGCCTCAATATAGTTTGCTCCCACTGAGCCAGAAGCCTTGATTAGCTGTCTTGCGTCTTCTATATTGCTTAACGTCTTTGATAAATTCTTCACGTAGTTTCTTACCATTTTCGCAAACCTAAACGTCCTGTCCCTCAAATCATACGGTTTTGAGTTTTGTGTTTTGGACATTTAAGTTTGTTTAGAGTTTAGCGTTTCGAGTTTAGGGTTTAGCATCTTTGGCTCGAATTTCGGATTTAGTGCTTTGAATTTAGTATTTTTTATTTATCTTACGCTATGCTCTCTGCTCCATACCCTCTGCGTTTTTATTTTGCTACGATATGGCAATCCTCACACGACCTCCCCGCGAATGGAGGATGACTATAGGCTTTGAAGAACTTCGGATCCTTCGAGGCATGCGGTTCATGACAGTGTCTGCAGTCGATCACCGAAGGCTCAATCGAAAGATGAGCCTTAGCAAACGAAGGTCCTTTCACATCGTGGCATTCTCCGCATAGGGGCTGAATGGGTTTGCTAATCAGGGCTGCCTCCGCCGAAAAATGGGGTTTATGGCATCTCTCGCAATCCCTCGCAGCCGGTTGATGTGCCTTTTCCTTTTCCATCTTTGTCTTCAGGTCTTTATGGCAGGTCAGACAGAGATCAGGACTCTTTGCCAACAGGAGATTGTCTAATTTTGCTTTGTGCGGGCTGTGGCATTTTGTGCACTCTGCATTCAAAACGGGTTCATGCTTGCTCTTGGCAGCTTTCATTCCTTTCTCAAGGTCAGGATGGCAGGAGAAACAGAGGGGACCCAGCTTGTTCGAAGCCATTCCTTTGATGTTGCTCCCATGAGCATCATGGCATACGAAACACTCCCCTTCTGCAAAAGGGTTGTGGTTGGTGCCGCTCGTCTCCGCCTTCATCATGTCCTTGTGACACTCGCCGCACAGTTTTGAACCGGAAGCCCTCAAGAGCTTGTCCTCGTTTGCCCCATGGGATCGATGACATGAATCACAGTTTCCGTCGAGCACAGGCCTGTGAGTGTAGGTCTTCAAAAACTTTGTCTCAGAGTCCGAATGGCACGCATAGCACACTTTGTCCATTCTATCCTTCAACATGTTTTTCGTATTCGACCCATGAGGGTTATGGCAGGAATTACATTCTCCCTCCGTGAAGGGGACATGAGGTTTTTTTAGTTTCGCGGCCTCTTTGGTCTTTGCATGGCATGTAAAGCACAATTCTGCGCCTTTCATGTTCAGAAGCTTTTTGTTTTTTGCGGCGTGGGGCGGATGACAGGAGAGGCATCCCTTGCCGCCTTCCACGGGTTTATGAACGACGCCGACCTTTGCTCCCTTTTCTTTATGGCAGTCAAAACAGAGGGTATTCCCTCCCTTCAGAACCAGCTTTGGATATTCCGAAGCATGAGGTTGATGGCAGGAATCACACATCCCTTCTTTAAAAGGAGTGTGGTCCACGGTCCCACCTGCTTTGAGGGCTGAAGCTTCATGACAATTGGAACAGAGTTTATTTTTATCCTCGCTCGTCCCAAAGGGTTTCGGATCTGAAGAAGACTTATGACACGCATCGCACTGAACGGACGTCACTGGATTATGGGCGCTCGTTTTCAAGAGCTTCGCTTGCAATGAAGAATGGGGGTTGTGGCAACCTGAACATTTCGCCTGATTGACTGGATAATTGCCGTGGGCCTTTTTGAAAGATGGCTTGTTATTGTCATGACAGCTCAGGCAAAGAGGGGTCTCACCCTTCACCAAAAGATCTTTTTGATCAGAACTGTGAGCAAGATGGCAGGTGGTGCAGCCTTTTTGCCCAACTTTATGGAGCACTTTCTTTTCATAATTCTCTTTTTTATGACACTGATAACAGCCCTCATTTCCTTCTGCTTTCATCAAGTGACTCGCCTGAGAGGCATGGGGATTATGGCAGAGAATGCATTTCCCTCCGCTCAGGGCAGTATGGACATGGGGTTTATTTAATCCCACCTTTTCTTTGCTATGACAGGGATAGCAGATTTCATTCCCCTGCTTCTTCAGTAGGAGTTTCGGAACCAACCCATGCCGGAGGTGACAGTCCTCACATTTCTTCTGTTTGACAACGGCGTGGACATTCTTCATCCCAAGGTATTTATCTACAAATTTCTTGTGGCAGTCGAGGCAATCCTTGCGCGCAAACCCCGCTTTGCCACCTGCGGCTTTTCCCCCCCCAAGGGTCCTGCCCCGAGTGGTTGGGGCCTCCGCACACGCATATAGCAGAACCCCATACAGGAATATGAGTATTCCTAAAAGTACAATTTTATTTTTTGATTTGAATAAATGCATATTTTCTCCCACACCAATAAACCTCATTCGTCCCGGGGCCTAATGGGATCAGTCTTTTTTATAAGGTTTTCACTTGCCGCCTCGGCCCCTTGATTCCTTGAACCCTCTAATTTTCTTTTAAATAGATTTTCACATCCGAGACCGCTCTTAGCTTTTCTACCCAGTCCTCCACTGCCTTTTGGAGTTTTTCGTTATAAACTATTCTTGCAACAGTTTCCTTCGCCTCCTCGTAGGGCTGCGGCCTGGAAGCTGTCACCTCCTGTATAGACAGAACGTAAAAATAGCCTTCGGGGCTTGCATACAGCCTCAAATCTCCGGACCTGGCGCCTGATACAACTTTCTGTACCCCTTCCGGCAGACTCTTTGTCACCAACGAATTTCCTTCAAGCACCATCAACCCCTGGGTACTTTTATCCAATTGCCCGTCGGTATGGGTCACGAGCCACTGATAGTCCATCCCCTTTCTCAACTTCTCGATCGCGTCTTCCGCATCCCCCCTCTTTCCGAAGGCAATGCTTCCGATCCTGATCATCTCGGGATAGGTGAATTTTTCCGCATGTTCATCGTAGTAGCGTTTGACTTCCTCCCCCGCAACCTTGACATCGGGGAGAATCACCTTCTCAACGAAAGCCCCAAAAACGACAGACTTCTCATAATTGCTGACCCGGACCTTATACTCCTGCGTCTTATCGATGCCCAGCCTCAACGCTTCTTTTCTGAAGACCCGCTTGTAGATCATTTCCTCGAGAGTCGGAACCTTCTTCGAATTTATCTTCTTGCTCTGAATGGCCTGATCCGCTCCATGGTAAAGTCCCTGTCGGATTTGCTCAGTCAACTCAGCCACGGTGATGGGTTTCTCTCCCTTGATCTCGGCGACAACTCTCTTATCTTTCAGGAGTCCCTCAAAACCTGGTTCTTTCGCCTCATAGTCAAGGCTGTCAAGGACCGCCTTCCGAGTAACGGCATATTTTTCAATAAGGGCATTGGTATATACTTTCAATACATTTCCCTTTTCGAGAGCAAGCCCCTCCTCCTTTGCCTTCTCTTTTGCCTCAGGGTTATCGGGATAGCGGATATCCTCAACCTTCAAGATCACAAACCCCTTCCCGAGAGGAATGATCGGGCTGACCGAACCAGCCTCCATCTTTGAAAGGGCTCCCAAGATCTCCGGGTTAAGATCTTTTTTCTTTAAGTAATTCTTCTCCTCCCCGCCCTTGGCCTTCCCGTCCTCAATCAACTTCTTGACCACTTCATCGAAATTCTTGCCTGCCTTTAGATCTTCTTCAGCCTTTTTTGCGTCCTCTTCCTTTTCGATCAACACGGAGGTGATCTTCCACTCTCTGATAAACTCCCTGTATAACCTTTCCACCCCTTGTTGATTGGCTTTGGCGTCTTTCAGTTGCCTTTCCACCAGCATCTCTCTGAGGGTCACCTTCGAAAAAACGTCAACCAGGTTTTTCGTCTCCGGCAGCTCATCCAGTCCGATTCTTCTCCCCTCCTGGACCATCAGTCTCGAATTGATCAAACGCTGAAGGAGCTCCCCCTCCTTCTTTTCACTTGCTTTTTCCTTCCCTGCCCTATCTTTGTCGAGAACTGCAAGCTCTTGTTTGAATTCCTCAAGGGTAATCGGCTCGTCATTCACCATGCCAACAATCTTCTGCCCCTTGATGACAGGCAGTTTCTGCTCCGCAGCGGATACGGTTGATCCGCAAAATATCAAAGAAGAAATGACTACGATCAATTTCAAATAATTAGGTTTCACTAATCTCCTCTATGCTCCTTTCTTTACCCCAATTCTGAATGATTCAAGGCTTAGTCATGGCTCCTGTTTAGTTATGGTTCCTTCCGTATTCGGAAAAAGGTTGAAGCATTTCCTCGGAAGGAAGTGCCTATTTCCCTTCCGAAATCTTCCTTCCAATCATCCGGACCATCCAGCCCATCATGACATGAGTGGTATTGATCTTGCCGACATCAAAGAAGAAAACCTCATCGTCTCCGGTGTTATGGCTTTGGGAGCTCCACACGATTTTTCTGCTTCTTCGTTCGAGAATCTGCATTGAAAAATCAATTTTGGGAGTGCCTCCGGGGAATTCGTAGTCCTGATAATCCACGACCCTTCCGGTCATCACAAAGTCGGCTTCCAAGTTAATCGCAACTGCGTCCACATCAGTCAGGGCGATCCCTTCCTGTATGATCACCCTCGCATTCAGCAACATCTGCCTCACGATACCCAGCTCGAGAATATTCAGATTCTCAAGTTTTGTCAGTTCCCGGGCAAACTGGAGGACCACCATCTCCCCGGCATTTCTCCGGTTTGTCAAATTGATGAAGGGGATGATAGCCAGGGTGTATTTTTTCCCGGGATCAATCTCAGGAGAACGGTAGGCTATTTTGGGTTCGAACCTCCCCTGCCTTCTTCTTCCGGGAGCTGGTCCCTTTCCCTTCCAAACGTAGTACGCGAGAGAATTTGAGAGAGACTGGAGAGCATTGTTCAGCAGTGTTCTCGGGTCTTCGATCAGACCGAGCCCGAGGATCCCCGGAGAATCATCGCCTGCCATGCCGACGCCGTCCATCCACAGGATCGTTGTCTTCTCTCCGGTTGAAACCAACCGCGAGGTCATGGCAAACTTGGGAGGAACCGATTCAATGTACATCTCCAGGGAAGTGAGGAGGACTCCCTCGACGCCGGTCTCTGTCTTGAACGCCTGTGCCGTTGCTTGATCGATCCCTCCGACATACCGGATACGGTGCCTTGTCATGATTTTTTCGAGGGCCGCCTCGTCCAGAACGTCGAATCCCCGATCTCTCAAGCGATTAATGAGAGCTGTCCTGATTTCTCTTACGGGTGCTGACGTAGCGCTCAGGTTTTCAAATGGCAAGACAGCAATGGGATATCGCTTTTGTCCCGGCTGAAGATCTTTCTTCAATACTTCTTTCTTGGCGCAGCCTGAGGCCAAAAAGAAAAAAATCAGAACGACGATGGCACTGCAAAACCACTGAGGACGCAGGAAGCTACAGTTCCCCCGGGTGACCTTGTGGTGAACCGAATCATTCAAGAGCTTTATAGAATCTCTCATCCTCTTGGAAACCATCGGCTATTTAAGAAGCTTATTGACCAGATTGTTGACTGCCTTCACCGTAACGATGTCCATCGGTTGACCTCCCCCCCCGAAGAGCCGGTCCCAGAACGTGATCCCGCCCTTTGTCGTAGAGGCCGACCATACCACTCGACCTGTCTCTGTTTCTATCATCTGGAGGCTCATGGAAATTGCATTTGCAGAGGCTGACCCGGATCGCACATCCCCATATTCCTTCAGGGTCCCGACGACAACAGCCTCAGCCTTAATGGCTTTGCCCAATTTAACAACCTCCTCAGGGGAGGGCGCAGCCGGGTTCTGAATCTCTGCCCTTATAAC
Source organism: uncultured delta proteobacterium (assembly GCA_963711845.1). Taxonomy (GTDB): domain Bacteria; phylum Desulfobacterota; class BSN033; order BSN033; family UBA1163; genus CAVQFR01. The sequence goes on along the minus strand of CAVQFR010000009.1, from coordinate 21,188 downwards.
CCCGCGGGCGACCTCACCGGTTGGGAGGATGTAAACCGCACCCGTGGCCAGGAGCGCATTAACAAAGACATCTCTCACCCTGTCACCTGCCAATTGGTCCCTCGACAGGTTGACAAAAGGCATGACGGCAACTGTCCTCACCGCCCCAAAATCCATATTCGGGTCCCGGTACATCTCAATCGTGGACGCACAGGCCCCCAATAAGATAAGGGGCAGACAGACAAAGATTCTTAGATGGCTCAATATTTTTCGAATCCCCATAGATTCCCCCCTTCAAAACACATAGAGCGATGAGCATCGCACCCAGAATTCAAACCTTAACTGCCATCGAATCATATATCCCATTTATCCCATTTCAATCCTTGATCTGTCAATATGTCTTCCGACGCTTATACCTCTATGACCTATGCTCCCTGCTTTTCATTAGAAGAGTACCTGCAATCTCGTACTGAATGAGTTCGTCTCCTCCTTCTGTGACAGGGACTTAGTCTTCACTATCTGATATGACATATTCAAAGTGGCACGGTTCGTGATCTTCCATGTCAGGCTTGGGCCGAAGCTCGTGTCCCTTCCATTGTCCTCGGACCTCAAGCTCTCGGTGTACCCAAAATTGAACTGGAGGCTGCCCCCGGGAAAAGGCGACCAGTTCACCGAATAATTCTGAAGGTAGCTCGTTTTCGCATCCGTTCGAGAAGTGATATTGAGGGACCCGTAAAGATATAATGTAGGGAAAGGAGTGTATGAAACATTCATATCTACCGATCTTGTAGACGAAGAGGTTTCCGGCTTGCCCCCTCCCTTTTGATCTGACGTGGTGTTGGAGAAGTTGAGATTGAAGCTAAGGTTCCGGTGGGGGACAATGTTGGAACCAAAGCTTACAGTGGTACCAAACTGCTTTTCGTTCGTCTCTCTTTTTGCGGAATTTACTCCTCCATTCAGATAAACATCGACCCCCTGATACAGTTTCGCCGTGTTATTCAAGAAGACGCCATAGGCATTCGTCGACCCCTCTGAAGTCGTCCCATTGCGGCCGCTGAAAACCAGGGTATCGGTAAGTGTTCTCAGGGGGGTTGCCGTAAGCGAGGCGTCGTAAAGATACTCCGTTACCTTCTCGTCCTGCTGGACGCTATCCTCCCTCCTAACCCGAGCCGTTCCTGAAAAGACCTGGCTGAATCGATGGTTCACCGAAAGACCGTTCGAAAGGGTGTACTGATACACCCCTGAGGGATCACTCCTCGAATAGAAGTAAGAAAAGTCGTAGGAGAGCAGAGGAATGTTCAAGATCCTGGCTCTCGCATCGACATTGAAGTACTGTGATGTGTTGTGGGTTTTCGTTTTCCTATTCGAGCCATCGAAAGGTTTCTTGATGAAAGCCTGGATCTCAGTGATAAAGATGTTGGGGAAACTCGAGGCGTCGATCACTGTCGGCACAAGGGGTTTTGTGACTACCTTGATATACCTCGTCGTCACCGCTAAGAAGTCCAGCTCGAACCGATTCTGAAACTGGAATCCGAACGGCGCAGGAGCAATCGTCTTGTAAAAATTCCAGACCAGGTTATCGGAGCTGGTATAGATATCCCACGAAAAGGCATTGGCGATATTTGCTGGAAGCTCTCTGTCCACCCACACCAGGAGATTATTCACTTCGGTTATATTGAGGAGGTCAAGTCCCATGTGCCTTGCGGTTGTATCTCCTCCGGGGGGAGGAAGCCCGATGTTAATGCCCGCGCTCGCAGTGAGATTGCCGTCAATGAGTGCCGGGTTGGGGTTCAGAGTAACAGAGTGTTGTGTTTGAGGGGGGACGACATCAAAATTGATTGAAAGCCCTGCAAACGGGAAAAGCTGGGAACTGACTTCTCCTCCAGTTCCCTTCGATGTGGTGGTTGTATCCTGCCGGGTGATGTTATAACTCGTGTTGAAAGAAACCCTCCTGTCAAAGAACGAATCGGAGTAGGCAATCCTCCCGGTCTGGGTCAGGTCTGTCGTCTCCAGTCCGGTCAGCTTGAGGGTCTGGTCGCTGTAATTGGCCTGGTATCTAAGGTCAAGATTCTTGTATGCGTATTTCAGACCTAAGAGAACGGAATCTGAGGTTGTATCCTGGACTTCATGCTCCTTATCGTAAAAATGTTTCCTTGTATACAATATATCCAACGACGGAAGCGCGTCCGGCTTCCAGCCGAAGATTGCGTTATACTCATCGCTAATATTCGTGACACTGGGCCCGCCTCCAGCCTTGACTAACTCCTGTCTTCGGTTATACCCAACCCCGACTGTAAAAGGATCGCTGTTCCACATGAGGTTGATATAGGGCCGGAAGTTCAATCCCTTTGACTTCGCCTTTACACCATCCGTCGTGGATTCGGACACGGTTCCCTCGATGAGCCCACCGGCCGTAAGCCGAAGAGTCGGAAAAATCTGCGTGTCGACGTTAAGCCTGAACCGCGGAGTGTAGATCATGGAGTCTGTCTTTACGGTATTCCCCGAGGAATCGGTCGATTTGGTCGAACTGGTATTGAAGTTAAAGTCCAAATAGCCACTGACGCCCTGTAGCAGCCCCTGGGCCTCTGCCATCGTTGGCAACACTAACCCCAACAAAATGATACGGGCAGGATAGACTTTTCACCACAGAGACACAGAGTTCACAGACAACTTCCTTCAGAGATGTGGACTTATTTTTCCGGTCGGAGAGTATGCCCGAAAGCTTTCAGCCCCTCGGGGCAAACAGAAAGTTCCAAGAGTTTTTCTCACCACAGAGGCACAGGGTTTATTATACATTTTTGCCGCGAAGCGGCTGAGGGCTTGCAAACCGACACTCTTTGACTCGCGCTTCTCCATGCTTTCTGTGCCTCTGTAATAAACCCATTCAGTTCGCGATTCGCCTTACGCCGTCTTTCAAGACCGGAACATTAAAATTAATCAGCAATCCTAGCTTCATTCCTGCTAATTTCAAATAAGTCAGGAGTTGTGCCTCGTGTATTCCTTGAAGACCCTCGCAAGATTTCAATTCAAGAATTAAAGTGTTTGCCACCAGAATATCTAATCGATAACCACAATCCAGTTTGATTCCTTTATATTCTACGGGAAGTTCCTTTTGTCTCTCGTAAGGGATCTTTCGTAAGTCAAACTCGTGGCACAGGCATTCCTCATAGGCAGATTCCAGCAGACCTGGTCCCAGGGTCCGATGAACTTCAATAGCCGCGCTAATGACTTCATGCGTAAGATCGTTAATCTCCATAAGAGAATTTTCTTACCACAGAGTAAGGTTTTTCGCTTTGAAGAGACAGAGTTTTTTGGGTTCGTTTCGGTTCGATTACCGGAATGAACCCAAGAACTTTCGTTGCTCTGTGTCCTCTGTGCCTCTGTGGTAACTCTTTTCCTACCTTTCTCCCATCATGGTCACCCAGTAAGGTCCTTCTCCGACATCGAACTCCGCAATCACCTTCTTGCTCACCAGGTTCACCACCATCGCTGTCCTCTTCCCTGAATTGACAAGGTAGAGGTAGTATTGCTCGCCGTCGATCGTCATGTACTCGATGTCTCCGCCCGTGTTGATGAAATCGATGACGGAAAACATAAAGGGCTCGTAAACCTCGACGGTAACATCTCTTTTACGGCCAAGATAGACGTAGTCCGTCTTGTTATCGACTTTGATCGAGTTCTCCCCGAACTTTACTTTATCTTTCCTCAAGAGGGTCAGAAGGGCGGCATTGAATTCCAGGAGATACGAGGAGTCGTCGTGGATTACGTAGAGCTTATCTCCTCTCCTGTTGAACTGCCCCCGGAGAGGTGTGGATTCTGTTGAGATCGTACCTATCGTGCCCCTGTTCGGTATGTCTATCACGGAGAAGGTGTTGGAAAGCGTGTTGAATACAAACCCCCTTCTGCCGGTCTGATCGATCAAAATGGAATTGGGGCTTTTTCCCACATTAATTCTGCCTACTTCATGGAGGGACCCGGGGTCGATGAAACTGACCGTGTTCGAACCCGTGTTCACGCAGAGAAGGAACCTCCCATCAGGCGTGAGGGCCAGTTCGCGAGGCCTGTCGCCAATGTTGAGTTTGAGCCTATCGACTACCTCCGCCAGCGTGATGTCAATGACCTCAATTGCGTCGTCTGCTGAAAGAGCAACGTACACTCTCCTTCTTCCCTGGTCGAGGGCCATACCCAAAGGGTTCCGGCCGGTTGGAATAACACCCATGACCTGGTTTCTCTTCTTGTCGAATATGCTGATGTTGTTCGAGCTGGAATTCGAGACGTATCCGGTGAGGGCAATGATCGGTTTCGGAGGAATGGAGAGGGAAAATCCCGGGGTGAAGCTGAATCCGCCCCGGACGGATTCGTTATACCTGAAGGTCATCGAAATGACGTAACCTCTTTTCCTTACCACACTGAATGGAAAATCCAACTTCACAGGAGCATCCGGGACAAGCAGCGCTACCTCTTCATCCTCTGTTTTCAAAAAAGCGCTCTTGACCTTAAATGAGAGTCCCGCATACGAGCCCGGAGGCAAAGAGCCGGAAGCAAAGAGCCGTTGCCTCTTGAGTTCGCGGCATTTAAGGTCTTTCATTGATAGCACGAGAGGGAATTCCCTTCCGTCGCTGCTTACGGCTGAGATCCCTTCAATATTGAACCTGAGCCTGTCCGCCTCCTGAGGAAATGGCTGGACGTAGAGATAAACCTCCCCTTCATTTTCGAGAACTGGCTTGAGCTGGAGAAACGATCCCTGGCAGCCCAACAAAAGAAGAAAAAGGCAGACCGCATAGAGCAGCCTACTACGCCCCAGGTACAGAGGCTTCGAAGGCCAGGTAGCGCATAGCAAACCTAAATGGCGCACAGAGCGCAGAGCATAAAACATGGGGAACTTAAGAAGACAAAGGGAATAGCGCATAGCAAACCCCCAGAAAAGACAAATGCAACATAAGGTTTTCATAGCCGTCTTATCCTGATCCCTGTCTCGCAATCACCGATGCAAATAAGATAATACTAAACCACCCAATATCAGAAATTCAACCATAAAAAAGGGCTGACAAAACGCCAGCCCCCTCTCTGTATAATGCTAATTTTCATAGCAAGCGTAAACGGCTTCAATAATTTTATGTTCTTACTTTTTGAGTCTCGGATTCCTCTTTTTACATTTGTCACCGGGTTGGGCCTTACTCCAAACTTTAACTTGAACCCTACTGTTGTGCTTTAGCGCACTACCCTAGCCCACTGGAAGGATACTTGCTGCAGAAAACTTACCGATGACCCACAGAGATAGTCGTTTGGTCACCGGATCATACCCCCCCTACAGCGGCGGAAATGCCGGTACTCCGATCAATATAAGAACTTTCCGGACTGGTGAATGCGTCCGCCAGTGAATCATGTGAGTGCCCTCCTCTCTCAACATCGGATCTCGTTAATATGACTGTCCGGTTAAGTCTAAACTTTAGCCGAGTCTTTCATCTCGTCCTCATCCCACTCATTCAATGCAGTAGTTACCGAAATGAAGATCATTGTTCAAAACCATTGGGTCTCATTGAAAGTTCAAGGAGTCCCGCGATTCGCGGGACGATGAAGCAATCCCGTGAGATTGCTTCGCTTCGCCCTGTACACCATGCGGTGCAGGGCTTCGCTCGCACCGACAACCTATGGAATGTCAACTTACACTTACACCGCTGAGCATAGATAAAATCTTACTCTACGATAAAAAAGATAATGCAAGGCTGACAGATGCCAGCCTTGCATTAAGAAACTTTTTTGAACGCCTCACACTCCCTCTCCCAAACGGGGAGAGGAAGAGGGTGAGGGTAAATGGCTTTGGTTTGTATTAATCTTTTGCGTGGCACTTGTTGCAGTAGGACCGGGCGTTCGGGCCGAAGACGGTGGCCGGACGGCCGTAGTACGCGTTCTGCTGCTGGGTCTGCGTTGTAGCCCGTGCCCTTGCCGTTCACTGTAGTCGTAGATGGCGGCGTTGGCGCTGTCGGCCGCGGTCATGAACTCGTTGCCCGCGTAGTTCCAGCGGATCATGCTCTCGAAGGCCGATCGCGTGGGCGCGGTGGCAGGAGAGGCAGGTCACGTTGTCGCCGTCGTAGCGGCGGCGTGGGTGCTGACGCCGCCTGTGCCGGTCACAGCCTGGGGCTTCAGGACGGTGCGGTCGTTGGTGTCGGTCGCGAACGGAGCCAGCGTGCTGAAGGCCTTGTGGCGGCAGTGTTGGTCATGATGCCCGAGGAGACGTAGGCGTTGTAGTTGGTGACGATGTCGGCGGTCAGCTTGGCGCCGTTGCCGGCCGGGTGACGGAGGCCGGCCATGCCGGAGGTGTAGCTGTCCTGGTGCATGCCGGTGTGGCAGTTGGCGCACCACTCGGACATGTCCTGGCCGTAGGCGATGCCGGTCTGGTCTGTCGTCCTCGAAGCGGTTGTAGGTCGAGGCGACGACCACGTCCATCGGGTCGGTCGTGAAGGCGTAGGAGCCGGTCAGCGACTTCGGCTGGTAGCCGATGCCGGCGAGGATGCGGTAGGCGCCGACCGCGGAGACGCTCGCGATCGGGTTCGCGCTGTTGTTGTAAGAGCCGGAGTTGAAGATCGGGAGGCCGGTGGTGCCGTATGTGCCGTCTGCGAAGCGGCGGTAGCGGCCGTGCGGGTCGTGGCAGGAGGTGCAGGCCAGGTTGGCGGCCGGGTAGGTGCCGCCCGGGGCCGCGGTCAGGACCTCGTCAGCAACGTAGCCGAAGTCGGCGGCGATGACGTTGTGGCCGTGGCGGTCGCCGTCGTTGGTGGTGGTGTTGCCGCGGACCACGAAGGTCATGGTCTTCTTCAGCCAGGCGAAGTCGCCGCCCGGGGTCATCTCGACCGGCGCGGTCGAGTCATAGGCGACTACGCCGTTCGTGGAGATGTGGTAGCTGCGACGGAGCCGTGTCGGCCGCCTTGTGGCAGTTGAGGCAGGCGCCGGACTGGTCATTGGCCTTGAGGAGGTAGATGCCGGTGCCCTGGGCGAACGTCCTGCCGGTCACGTTGGCCGAACCCTCGAACGAGTTGTGCATCGAGTGGCAGCCTTCGCACTCGGCGACGCCGCCGGAGTGGAAAGCGCTTGCAACACTGGTGAGCCCGATAACCATCAGGGCTGCTGTCATAAGAGTCAAGCTAATCTTTAAACCTTTCATCTCTTCCTCCTGAATTTTTGTTTTTCCTCGGCCATTTGATTTAATTACGCCGAGAATGGTTAAAATGTTTTTCTCAAGTTTATTCCTATTGCCCATTGCCTATTACATTTTGCCTGTCTTTTGTGATTGCCTCTTACCACCCCCTCTGTAGCCGATTTCTTTAATGTTTTGCTCTTTGCCCTATGCTCTGTGCGTCTTCATTATTCGTAGATATCTTGAAAACGCTGACTCCCCTCTTCCTCATCTGGGTCACATAGAGCCTGCCCTTCGCATCCACCTCCAGGTTCGTTGGAACAATCAACCTTCCGGGTCTCAGCCCCCGGTAGCCGAACTCGTTCTGGAACTTGAACTCTTTGTCGAAGATCATGACCACACATCTCAGTTTGTCGGCCACGTAGATATACCCCTTGTCATCTGCCACGATGCCGGAGATGACATTGAACTTTCCGGGACCGCCGCCCCTTTTTCCAAAGTCTGTAAGGTTACGGTCGGGTGTGAGTTTGTAGGCCCTGAAGAAAACCGGGATCGTGAAAAAAATGTTCCCATCCTTATCCACGCTGAAACCGCCGAAGCCTGAGTCGGCCCTCTGCTGCTCGGTAAGCTCAAGAATAGCAACGATGTCATATCCGTCCTTGAACTGTCCGCTCATATCAGTCACTACAATCTTCATCCTGTTGAGATCCGCCAGGTAGAGAGTCCCGTTCCTCAGAACCATACGGCTGGGTTCGAAATCTGAAAACTTCGCAGGAATGTCCTTAATCTCGGTCGCCGACGTCGGCTCTCCTCTGAAGTTGCACCGAATAATGAAATATTTCGGAGCGCCCTCTTCCATCTTGTAGGAAAGCAAAAGGATGGTACCGTCTTTCTCGACCTGACCATCCAGGATGGAACCGAGGTCTGCGTCTTCGCCGAAGCTGAAGACTTCCATCCCGTTTTCATTAAAGATTTTTACAGTGCCCTGCCCCCGGTTCGAGACGTAGATCTCGTTATTTTCCCTGTCGAAAAAAATTCTTACTTCTTCATAAGGGATCGTGCCCGTAAAGCTGGAGAGGTTATAAAGGTACTTCCCCTGGACGGCAGACATAGCCGGGGTTGAGCAGGTCATCACGAGAAGGATGCTGAGCACGATGAATAGAAGATAATTTGGATTTCGATTTCTCATAGATGTCGATGTTTAGCCTCAGTTCGGTTCCTAATAGAGCAAGCCCCATGCCAAAAACCTTTAAATTCTTATCAGAAAACAGATTTGATGTAAGAAGAAAAAATCTTTTAAATTCGAGCTATTAGATTTGGAATGAACAAGCGGTGTTGGCGACTAATTCTTGAGGCTTGTGAAAATACGTGCTTAGTTGCGTATTATTCCTCACCCCTGTGGATTCTCCCACAATAAATAGAATGATGTAAAAGGAGAAAAGGGTCCAATGGGTCGAGAGTCAGGTTAGTAAGGTCTGCAGAAAAACTTAAAGGAAGAGGATGGCAAGAATTATCTTTCCCAGAACCTTGATTTCGATTTATAATTGAGAAAATATTATTGAAATGGAACAGGAATTACTCCACTAACGGGTTAATTCGAAGTGGATGCTAATTTTTCTCAAATGATTCATTAGGAGATAAATTACATGACCTATAATGAACGGGTCCTGAGATTTCTTCTTGTGGGCTGCAGCGCTGCGGCTGTAAACTTCCTAAGCATAACGATTCTGATCGAGCTTCTGGGATTTCAAACCTACTCCCTGAAAAATGTTGCGAATATATTAGCCATTGAAATTAGTACCTTGTATAATTTTTCAGTCAGCAGATTGTGGACATGGAGAGATGCTCCCAGAAAACAGGGGAAAAGCTTGATCGCCCAGTTTATCTCCTACAACTTGGCAGCCCTGACGGGCATTGCCTTTAGAGCCATTCTTTTCCCGATCCTTGAAAAATATGAGGTCTTTTACCTCTTCAATGTAGCCATCGGCATAGGTATGGCTGCGACTATCGATTTCATCCTTTTTGATAAGTTAGTGTTTAGGCGGAGTAGATATCAAAAAGAGGCTTGTGGAAAGTATCCCCGTTGAGGCAAACCTCTCTTGCAAGCCGTCTGCGAAGGGTCAATTTTGAAGCGAAGGCTTTTGGTACTGTGCTTCAGTTGCTGGCGTGTCTAAGAAAATAGCTATGCTCATTCGTCCGAAAAGTTTTCCCGATCTGCTTCCGCTCATCCTGGCAATCGCTTCACTTGCAGTCTTTTCACCAGCCTTGAGACATAACTTTCTCATCAACTGGGATGACAGCCAATACGTTGTAGGAAATTCCATCGTACACGGCTTGACTCTCGAAAATATCAAGGGGGCTTTTACAACCAATTTTGTTGGGAATTACGCTCCGATTCACATGATTTCATACATGTTCGACTACGAAATCTGGGGGCTTCGTGCTTCCGGGTTTATTTTCATCAACATTTTACTTCATGCGGCCAACGGCATCCTCTTTTACCTTCTATTGAAACGATTATTCGGTGAAAAAGTGTGGGGTTTCCTTGCTTCCCTGATTTTTCTGCTCCATCCCGTGCAGGCCGAGTCGGTGGTCTGGGTATCCCAAAGAAAAAACTTGCTCGCCATGTTTTTCTTTCTCATCGGGTTTCATCTTTATACCTTATACAAACAAGGGGAGGGGAAACCCGAACTAGGCTTTTATTGGCTCTCTCTTGTAGCCTTTACCCTTTCTCTTTTATCAAAATCGGTAGCAGTGGTCTTACCAACCGTCCTCTTGGCTTTCGATGTTTGTTACAAGAAAAAGAACGATCTCAAAAGTCTATTGCTTGACAAAATACCATTTATTATCATAGCAGTTATTCTTGGTATTGTGGCCATAAAAAGTCACTCCGCGCAGGTTCAGGGTGGGGAAACTTCCTACCATGGCGGGAGTTTGTATGCTACGTTTCTTACGATGATCCCTGTTCTCATCCGTTACCTGACGATGATTATCTGGCCTGCGAATCTAAGCGCATTTCACGATCCGCCCATCAAAACCCACATTGATTCTGAAGTTGCATGGGCCACATTTGTATTAGCCTTCTTATGCCTTATTGGAGTCATGCTCTTTCGCCGAAAGCAGCAAATGTTTTTCTGGTTTGCTCTCTTTTTTATCTTCCTCATTCCTGTTTTCCAGATCATCCCCATCGTGACCCTGATGAACGATCGCTATCTCTACTTTCCGATGCTTGGCGCAGCGGCTTTTCTTAGCATGGCGGCCATTCGTGAGGTGACATGGTCCGAATTACTTCATTCGAAAAAGTACATACCTGTGGCCATGTTCTGCATCCTGGTGATTGGAGCCTGCTCGGCGGCTACCCTCCTTAGAATCCCGGTTTGGCAGAACAGTTATACGCTCTGGGGCGATGCGGTTAAAAAGTCTCCGAATGTAGCCCTGACTCATGACTGCTTCGGTGAAGGTTTGCTGGAGCAAGGGCAATTGGATGAAGCCCTCAAGGAATTCAATAAGGCCCTGAGCTTGCAACCGAATGCTCCGACAGAAACACTCGACACAGGTGGGCGCAACGCCAAGGCGAACACGCATAATAATATTGGCGCAGCGTATGGCATGAAGGGGATGACAGATGAGGCGATTGAACATTTTGCCATTGCTGTACAGCTAAACCCCGGATTTGACCGGGCCTATTTCAATCTGGGAAACGCATTCATGCATAAAGGCTTGGTCGACCAGGCCCTGCAAAGCTTTGAAACCGCAGTTGGGCTTAACCCTCGAAATCCGATTTTCCAGGCGAATCTGAAGTTGACCCGAGAGATTATTGCAAAGCAGAGCAGATAATTGTTTACATTCACCACAGAGGCACAGAGTTCACAGAGAAGAGCGAATTGAGGAGAAATGGCGGTTTGTTTTGTTTTGCGACTACAAACCAAAACAAACCGCCAGCCTTCAGCTGCTTCGCGGCAACAAATATATAAATCAAAAGCTTCCCCTCGGAGGGTCAGAGGCTTTTGATCTGGCGGTATCCTCCCCGCCAGATTAAAAAAACACGTCCTTTTCTGTGTCCTCTGTGTCTCTGTGGTGAGAGATGATTTTTCCCAAACTGCGAGACCCTATCATGATCGAGAATTGCACGGTCTGTGGAGGGGCGTTGGCCCCCCACTTTCCAGAAGTTCGTGATCCGCTGACGGATGAGATATTCGCCATCTATAAGTGCAAACGGTGTGGGCTCGGGCACACCTTCCCGAGACCGCAAGAGCTGAGCAAATATTATGGCTTACAGTATTATGGAAACCGCCATGGCTTCACGTTGCGGCGTTCCATTGAGAGACGCCTCGGCTTCGTAGCCTCCGCGATGGGGTCGGGAAGTGGCAGGTGGCTCCTCGACGTTGGCTGTGGGGATGGTTCTTTTCTCTTAGCGGCAAAGGATGTCGGCTGGAATGTCATGGGAACAGAACTGAATCCCCAGCCAGCTCGAGACTCCGGTCTCGATGTCAAAGTAGGCGTCGACCAGGTGCCTCTTGAGCGTCAATTCGACTGTGTTACGATGTGGCACTCCCTGGAACATATGTGGGACATCAACTCTACGTTGGCGCGAATAGCAGAACTTCTTAAACCTGCGGGGAGGCTGTTTATCGCAGTGCCTGACAACGGTGGGCTTCAGGCGAAGATCTTCAGGCACAGGTGGTTCCATCTCGATGTCCCCCGGCACCTCTATCATTTTGAGGCCGACTCGTTAGCGTATTCCCTCAAATCTGCTGGGTACGCGATAGTGAGTCAATGGCACCAGGAATTCGATTACGACTTGCTTGGCTGGTCCCAGAGTGCATCGAATTGTATCATGTCTCATCAGAACGTCTTTTTTGACTGTCTGACCGGTAAGCAGAAGACCCACAACAAATGGATCACCGCCTCCAGTTTCGTGCTCGGATCAATGCTGAGCATCCTGGCACTGCCGTTTGTTGTGGCTGAAAAACTCGCGGGCCGTGGTGGAACGGTCGTGGTAGCAGCCGGCCGCAGAATAGAACAACATGAGGCATAGAGCCCTTCGGCCTCAAGCTCAGGACCGAGAGGCATTGGGCGTAGGGAAAACACTTCTCCACTGTACTACTCACGCGAGATTTCTTGAAATTTTGTTAAGATTTCTGGCACAGTTCTTTTGTAAGTCGTTTAGGTCATTTAAATTTCGGTCATTCGAATTTGTTTCGGATTTCGGATTTCGTGCTTCGGATTTGGTTGCGGCTACTCTGCGCTGTGTCTCTGTGGCGAAGATTCTATTTTTGACAGGGCTGATGTCAGATAATATGACCGAAGCTGTCTCAAAGCGAACCGATATTGTTCTTAAATCTTTGATCGCCGTCATTGTGGCCGCTACTTACTTTCAGGTAGTAGGACACGGATTCATCAATTATGACGACCCGCTGTATGTGACTGAAAACAACCATGTCAGCGCAGGACTGACTCTAAAAGGGATATGGTGGGCCCTTACAGCTTTTCAGGCCGCAAACTGGCATCCAATCACATGGCTCTCGCACATGGTCGATGCGCAGCTATTCGGGATGAACCCTGCAGGGCATCACTTGACCAGTGTTTTCTTCCATGTCGCGAATACCCTTCTCCTCTTTTTTCTCTTCCAGAGCAGTAGCAGGTCTTTTTGGAAATCCTTTGCTTTGGCTTCGTTCTTTGGATTGCACCCTCTCCATGTGGAATCGGTCGCCTGGGTGGCCGAACGCAAAGATGTCTTAAGCACGCTATTCTGGCTTCTCACCATGCTCGCCTATGACCGTTATGCCGTCCGGACGAAATAGAGCAGCCTATGTGCTTGCCTTAATTTTTTTCGCCCTTGGCCTCATGGCCAAGCCGATGTTGGTAACACTCCCCTTCGTACTGGTCCTGTGGGACCTCTGGCCGCTGCGGCGCTATTCACCTGTCAAGGGAGAAGGTAAGCCACTATCGCTTCTCTTGCTGGAGAAGCTTCCCTTTTTCATCCTGACAGTGGCATCGTGCGTGATGACCTATTATGCCCAGCAAGCGGGGGGTACAGTCGCCAGCGTAAAATCAGTACCTTTTGATTTTCGACTCATCAATGCCCTCGCCAGTTACTGGGACTATGTGTGGAAGTTTGTCTGGCCGCAGAAGCTTGCGATCATATACCCGCTCCCAGCCACCCGGACTCTCTTCGCAGGAATCATTGCAGGCAGTGCATTGATGGGAGTCTCTGTGGTCTTTTGGTATTGGCGACAGCGGTACCCGTTTCTCCTGGTGGGATGGGCCTGGTTTCTGGGGACGCTTGTGCCAGTCATCGGTTTGGTGCAGGTTGGCGAGCAGGCGATGGCTGACCGCTATACCTACGTCCCAAGCATCGGATTCTTTCTGATGGTCGTCTGGGGAGTTTCATCCATTGCTCTACCGTTACCGATCGGGGACAAGGGTTCTCTCAATCCTTGCCGTGGCCACATGCATGGCATTGGTACCGGTGACCTGGATTCAGGTCGGCTACTGGCGTGATAGTGTTACTCTCTTCTCCCATGCCACTGAAGTTGTTCCAGGTAGCGTGACCGCCCTGCGCAACCTCGGGGAAGCTTATGCGGAACAGAAAAACCTTGCTGCGGCACAGACCGTCTTTCAAGAAGCCCTGAGGCTTTCGCCCGATAATGACCGTACTCATGCCGAATGGGGTTTTGCGTTGGAAACGGCGGGCAACTATGATGAAGCCTTAAGCCACTACCGTGAGGCAGTTCGAATTAACCCGGGGTATGCTGCTGTCCATAATAACATGGCAAATATATTGCTTCAAAGAGGCAATCTGATTGAAGCGCTGTCCCATTACCGCGAAGCACAGCATTTTGATCCTAAGAATCCTGAAGTGGCCTTCCACCTCGGGGTAGCTCTCGCCACCCAGGGAGATGTGGCTGCAGCCGAGCTTCAGTTCGTCCGCGCTCTAAAACTCAGACCGGACTTTTCGGAAGCTCATTACAATCTGGGTGTCGCACTTGCAAAGACCGGCCGCTTGGCTGAAGCCAAGAGCCATTTTGCCGAGGCTCTTCGCATAGACCCCTCCCTGGCAGAGGCGCGGCAAGCGCTTGAGGCGGCCCGGCGCCGCATGGGAAAGTAGGTGGAAGGGCTAATCTTCGATAAGAATAATCGTGCAAATATAATTGAACCCGGGGTAAGAGCTTTGATTAATGCCCATTTGATGTCACTGCGTAAGGAGTCGCTATGTTGAACGAGAAAAAAATCGTTGTGGCCATGCCCGCTCATAAATAGGTTTCTTCATCCTTTGAAGGAAATTCCGGGAAAATGCGGACCCAATATCAATTTAGCAGGTTGCTGAAAAAGTGACTATTTCTCAGGCTGCTCAAAAATGCCCAGATGCATTAGGCTGCGAAATCCCGTTTACGCGCCCGAAATCCTGAGAGTGGCGTCACGACGAATAAGGAGTGACTTCTTGCCACGCCGACGAGTTGGTGAGTCGGCCAGAGGCGTACTTGGACGTACGTCGCAATAACGAAGGATGAGGGAAACGAAGCAGATGGGCGTTTTTCAGCAGCCTGCTAGATCACGGAGGAGGAGTTGACCTATGACCGGCAATAACGGAGGCATGCAGTCCATCCGGAAGGGAACTTGGATTGCTCTCTTGGCCCTTGCCGCAGTTACGCTGAGTGTATACAGCGTCAGTTTTTTCAATGGTTTTGTCCTGGATGATGAGGTTATCATCGTCAAGAATCCTCTGACGATGGGGTTGAGCAACCTCCGCACAGTTCTATTTTCCCCGGATCTCATCAAGCCGTATTATCGCCCTTTGAACCGAGCGACCTACCTGTTCGACTACTGGGTTTTTGGGATGAGCCCGATGTGGTTCCATGCGGCGAATATCCTTATCCACCTGCTCAATGTCATCCTTTTGCACATGATCGGCCGCCGGGTCCTGCAAAACAGCAGTGCTGCATTCGTTGCCGCCCTTCTCTTCGCCGTTCATCCCGTGAATAGCGAGGCTGTTAATTTCATCTCGGCGAGGAATACACTCCTCTCACTCTTCTTTTGCCTGGCATCTTTTCTCGCCTTCGTGCACGCCAAAGAAAAAGGGGTGCGATGGCCGCTTCTCTCCCCACTGCTCTTCTTTTGCGGACTCCTCAGCAAGGAAACCTCTTTCATGCTCATTGCCCTGATCGCCCTCTACACGCTGTTGCCGCTCCCCGGGGCCGTTTCTGAAAAAGGGCGGATGAATTTGCTTTCCCTTCTCCCCTATCTGTTCTTCACGGCGGTATATTTTGTGATGAGGATCTATTCCCTCCACGGGATGATGGGCATCAGCATTCCCGATGTCGGGCTTCTCAGCCGCCTGGCCCGAAATTATCACATCATTCCCCAGTACATCGCCCTGCTGGTGTTTCCAACCGACCTGACGGTGTGTCACAATGTACCCGAAGGGCGGCCTGTTCAGCCCACCGTGGTTCTTCCCAGTCTGGGTGGCGCTGCTTGTCACCACTTGGCTTATCATCCGGTCCCGCAACAAGGCGGCCCTCTTCGGCCTGGCGTGGTGTGCCATTAATTATCTGCCGATTTCTAACATTGTCCCGATCCCGAGCGAGCCAATGACGGAGCGCTTCCTCTACCTGCCGGCTGTCGGGGTCTTTCTGGTGGTCCGGAGCAGGCTTTGCCTGGCTTTACGACCTTGAAAGATGAAACGACCGGTCTTGGGCAATCACGGCAGTCATTGCAATTGCCTTGGCAATGGTGACCACTCACCGTAGCCTGGATTGGAAGGACGGGTACTCTCTTTTCGCAAGCGCGGTAAGGAACAACCCTGCTTCCTCTGAGGCACACTACAATCTCGGTACGGCCATGAGGGAAAAAGGGGATCTGTCAGCGGCACGCCAGGAGTGGGAAACGGCTCTGAAGATCAACCCCGGCAACTCAGACGCACTCACCCAGATGGGAACCTTTGAAGCCATCCAGGGTAACCTTCAAAGGGCCGAACAGTATTACATTGCCGCCCTGAATTCCCCGGGCGGTAGAGCCGATCCTGAGAAATCGATGGCTCATTATAATCTTGGCAAGATTTATGAGAAGTGGCAGAGGCCGGAGCTGGCCTTGCAGCATTATGAGTTGTTTTTGAAACTCGTTGACGTATACTATATTGAATACGAACCCGATGCGAAGCAGCGGGTTGCGCGGTTGCGTGCTTCGATGCTTCCCACTGCCAAAGAGTGATAGCGAAACAGCAAGCAAACATCACTCAATTCAGGATACGAAGCGAAGGGACTAAAGATGCTAAACGGCAAAAAAATCGTTGTGGTCATGCCTGCGTACAACGCAGAGAAGACCTTAGAGATGACTTACAACGAAATCCCTTTTGAAATCGTTGACGATGTAATCCTGGTCGACGATGCCAGCCGCGACCGCACTTCGGAAATCGCCAGGGAGGATGGGAATCAACACCGTCGTTCATACAGAGAACCTCGGATACGGTGGTAACCAGAAGACCTGCTACCGGACAGCCCTGGGGCTTGGGGCGGATATCGTCATCATGGTGCACCCCGATTACCAGTACACGCCCAAACTGATTCCCGCGATGGCATCCATGATCGCTTATGGGGAATTCGATGTTGTCCTCGGTTCGAGGATCCTGGGAGTAGGTGCGTTGAAGGGCGGTATGCCGCTCTACAAGTACATCGCCAACCGTTTTCTCACGTTGTTCGAAAACTTATTATTGGAGCAGCCCAGAGGTCACGGAGGCTGGGCAGATGGAGGGCTGGAAGACTGGAATCTTCCATTATTCCAACTAACGTTGTGAACTTTTTATCTGTGATGATAAAGGGTTTTAAATTTGAGAGGAGTGGCCTATGAAACTATTAGTGGTCATACCCGTTTATAACGAAAAGGATACCTTTAAGGAAATCTACAACTCGGTCAAAGCCGTTAATATCGAGAAGGAGGTCATTCTGATTGACGACTGCTCCATCGACGGAACCCGGGAAATCATCCTCGGGCTGGCAGACAACACGACAAAAGTTTTCATTCACGACCGTAACATGGGGAAAGGCGCGGCATTAAGAACCGGCTTCAAAAACGTCACCGGAGACATTGTGATTATCCAGGACGCCGACCTGGAGTATGACCCCAATCAGTACCCAAAACTCATAAAGCCGATTCTCGATGGCAAGGCTGATGTCGTTTACGGTTCCCGCTTCGTCACAGGCGACTACCGTCGGGTGCTTTTCTTCTGGCACATGGTTGGCAACAAGTTCCTTACCCTGCTGTCGAACATGCTCACCAATCTCGACCTGACGGATATGGAAACCTGCTATAAAGTCTTCAAGCGAGAGGTGCTGGAGAAAATAAGTATCGAGGAAAACCGCTTCGGTTTTGAGCCTGAGATCACCGCAAAGGTTGCAAAATTGGACGTCAGGATCTATGAAATAGGGATTTCCTATTCCGGGAGAACGTATAAAGAGGGGAAAAAAATCGGATGGAAAGATGGTTTACGGGCGATTTATTGCATCATCAAATACAACCTCTTTTGTTGAGGGATTAGAGAAAGTTTCATGACCAGGAGCGGCACGCGGAGGGGTAGCGCCACTTTCCTCGGTTCCCCGGGAGCAGAAGATCTCTCTATACTGATGCCCATCACTAAATCAACTGCTAAGGGATCCTCTTTCAAAACCTACCAGTTCTGACTTTAAATGTGTTAAAATTTGTAATGGTGCCCTTTTAAGCGTCCGAAGTTCTCCCTATGACTGTTAAGGAAAACTCATCCCCGATAGGCCTTGCACAGCCGGGATTTACAGGAAACTGGCGGGCCGTGGCAACCTGGATTGTCGTTTTCATTGTCCTGACAGGCCTGCTTCAGTGGTTCATTCCTTACCCAATCGATGACGACACCGCCTATCATTTCTGCGTTAGTCAATTAATCAGGAAATACGGAATTCTCCACGAATTCCCCTGGACGCCGTTTAGCTGGCAGTTCGACCACTACGCGGATAAGGAATTTCTTTTCCATTTGCTCTTTCTTCCTCTCAGCGGTTTGGGGTTCGTCCCCGCCGCAAGGCTTGTTGGCGCCCTTGCCGGAGCATTGGTATTAACCACCCTATTCTTCATCCTCCGTGCGGAACGGGTACGATTTGCAGGAGTTTGGGCATTATTGCCCCTCGCCTGCAGCGAATTTCTTTTTCGCCTCGGGCTCGTGAGACCCCATCTACTATCGATTACTCTTGCCCTCATTGTAATGTGGGCATTTGCACGTAAGAAGTTATATCTCCTGGCAGCAGCCGCTTTTCTCTACCCCCTGACCTACGTCGCCTTTTGGCAGATCCCTTTAATCCTGATTCTCGCCGCTGAGGCTGCTCGTCTCCTCTCCGGTGAACGGGTCTACTGGAAACCCTTTGCTGTTGTCCTTGCCGGCATCACGATTGGATTGGCCCTCCACCCTAATACCTATAATCTGATCCAGATCAATTGGATCCACATGTCAGATATTCTTTTTCAAAAAGCCTGGGGACGGGAGTTCATGAACTTGGGGAAAGAGTTCAACCCATACCCGCTTGCGGATTGGGGAAGATATCTGGTTATCGTCGTAATCATGACGGGAGGGGCTCTTGTCCTGAGTTGGCGTCATCGCACATTCTCTTCTGTCCCTCTTGCATTCGCCCTTGCCGCAGTGGCCTTCGGTTTGCTCACCGCCCGTTCATTGAGATTTATCGAATATTTTGTTCCTTTCTCCGTCGCGGCCTTAGCTCTTGCGACTTTGAATATAAGAATGCGTTTCCTGCCCTATGCGCTGCTTGCCATCTCGCTACTCTATACGTTTGTTTTGGGTACTGAACCTTATAAGAACCTGTCATTCAAGCACAAGGCCCATATTGAACCCGATATTGCACGCTTCTTTAATCAAAAGATTCCGATAGGGTCTCACGTATTCACAACGGGCTGGGATTATACCGGAAATCTTATGTTGGCCCTGCCCGAAAGATATTTTGTTGTGGCCGCGGACCCAACTCTTTTTTATAAGAAAGACCCGAAGCTTTATGATATCTGGTACCGCCTGCCCCTTGACGCTCCTATTGATTCGGTTGAAGCCATTCGTCTTCTTTTCAAGAGTAGATTTGTGATCAGTCTAAATTATCAAGCCTATTGGCCCTTTTTCGATACCCTCAGCGCCGACCCTACCGTCAAGATTCTGTTCGTGAACGAGAAGTGGATTCTTTTTGATTTAGGAAATTCTCGTTCGGGGCCAATGCCATTGCCTTCTCATAAGGCTCAACCGCAGGAAGGACGAGGCAGGAAGGAGTGATTCTTCAATTCGGAAACGGATCTTCACCGCCCACTCGCCCTGCAAGGCAGGACTCGTTCGAGGCACAGAGGTCACGGAGGGGACGGTTTCTGTGTCCTCAGTCACCCTGTGGTGACAAATTACTCTGGACTAAGAAAAATAAGTAAAGGTACCCAATGTCATTCAATTCCTCGATTCCTCATGTTCCATGCAGTCAAGATGATTCAGGATTAGTTTTTAAGCTCCTTTTAGCAGCCGGTATACTGGTATGTGCGATCATGATTTACTTCTCTGCACGTGGCGATTTATGGCTGGATGAAATCTGGTCCATCTTCATTGCCGAAGCTGCCAAATCACCGTGGGATATCGTATCATTGTTCAAACACGATAATAATCACCTTTTGAATACCCTTTATTTGTACCTTATAGGCAGACAAAATCATTTGGTCGTTTATAGACTCTTCTCTATCGCCGCTGGAATTGGCTCCCTATTCTTACTAACAGCCATGGCAGGCAAGTGGGGGTATCTTGAACGTGTATTCGTATTCCTTTTGGCTGGTTTTTCCTATCCTCTTATCTTGTATTTTTCGGAAGCCCGAGGCTACGCACCAGCCATATTTTTCGCATTATCATCATTATTCGTATTAGAAAAATGTTTTACAAACTTCAGCACGATTAAATTATTATTGTTCTGGCTATTTTCATGCTTGGGCACCCTATCCCATTTATCATTTATCATTGTATTTTTATCACTATCCGTTTGGGTCCTCTACAATGAGTTTTCAGGACCTTTATCGTTAAAATCCAAACTTTACAATTCGTTTAAGTACTTATTCCTTCCCTCTGCATTCATCATTGCATTCTATTTATTTTATGCAAGAGGCATGACCATTGGTGGTGGAGATATTAATGACAGACCCACCGAGATATCCAAAGGAATCGTCTGTTTATTGGGATTACCATACATCCTAACTCATTGGGAATTTACCGCTCTTGGTTTATTTGCCATCATTACTCTCGTGGGCGCATACTTATTTTATCATGATAAAAACAAGCTATGGTCTCTTATCATCGCTGTCTTGGTTTTACCGCCCATTGTCATCATCTTCATCACTCGGCCAACTGTTTACTATTTCAGGTACTTAGTCGTAACCTATCCATTTTTCTATTTATTGCTGTCATATATTTTTGGAAAACTATACAGGAGAGGCAATAAATATTCTTACATCGCATTAATTTTGATATGCATATACCTCATTGGTCAAATGCAGCAATTATGGCCTCTTTTCAAATACGGTCGTGGGAATTATCAAGCAATCCTTACGGAAGTTTCAAATAAATCACCGGGAAATGTCCTAAGAATTGGTAGTGACCATGATTTTAGAACAAAATGAAACTCTCTCTTTACCAGCGAGTTATTCCACCTTATCAGTCATTACATCATCTATAGATCAACAATTTTGGAATATTGACCCCCCCGAATGGATTATCATACACAAAATGGATAGATCATTTGAACCTGAACCTTTTATTAGCACAGGGTTCAACAGACTTACAAATTGACTAAAGTTGAAAGGAGTGTCGGAAAATCCGGGTTTAGCTGGTTTTTATATCATACCACCAGACGTAAACGGTCATCGGGTTGAAAATTCTTTTAGAACTATCCGATTTGGACCTAGGGTCCGTCTCTGTCAACTGATGAAAAAAAATTCATGTTTCAATAGATATTTCATGCCGGTCGTGATTGCTCTTGTCGGTGTGTTGGCCTACTCGAATACGTTTACTGTACCCTTCCAGTTTGATGATGAT
>CAVQFR010000008.1:0-77689 GCA_963711845.1 uncultured delta proteobacterium | reverse complement strand
AATAATTTGTAACTCAATATCTGGGGGGACAAAGACAGTGGGTCAGATGGTCGAAGAAGTTTACAAGAAATTAGCGAAGCATCTATCCTCATTGGGCATGGGCTATCCTGAGAAGGAAGAACTCCTGGAGATTCTCCGTGAGAACTTCACTTCTCTTGAGGCAGAGGTTGCCTTAGCGATTCCCACAAAGGTAATCCCTTTTGAACTCTGTCCAGCAGAAGAGATTGCCTCCCGAATCAACCTCCCCCGGGAGGAATTGGAACAGATTCTGTCAAAATTGTCTCATCGGGGACTTCTTTTTTCAAGAAGGATGAAGGATGGAGGAGTAGGGTATGCTCTCCAGCAATTCGGATATGGTTTTCCACAGACCTTTTTCTGGCGAGGATTGCATACCCCGAATTCACAGAAGATGGCCGAACTGGTTGTCAGATATTCGAAGCGCGATCAACTCTATGAGGCTTACGGAAAGACCGAGACAAAGCCCCTGCGTTATGTTCCCGCTTCTCTATCAGTTGATCCCAATGAACACGCGGTTTTTCCTTTTGAGATGATGGAGCAACTCGTTCAAAAGGTCCATGTGATTGCCCTTGTCCATTGCCCTTGCCGGGCGACGGCACAATTCATCGGGAAAAAGAAATGTGATCATCCTCTCGAAAACTGCATCAAATATGACGAATTGGCAGAGTACTTGATTGAGAAGGGAATCGGAAAAGAGATCACAAAACAAGAAGCCCTCGATGTGATCAGAAGATCTGAGGAGGCAGGGCTGGTTCATCTTGTTGATAACGCAAGGGAAGGGATTAAACATACCTGCAATTGCTGCGGCTGCTGTTGCTGGTCCGTGGGGACGATCCGAAGGAAGAGGATTCCGAGGGACGTGCTCATGGCCACCTATTTCCTCAGGGAGACGGACAAAGAAAGATGCACTGGTTGCGGACAATGCGTTGAGATCTGCCCGGTCAATGTGATCAGGATGGAGGGCGATTTCCCTGTTGTCGATAGCGAGTGGTGTATTGGTTGTGGGGTGTGTGCCATCCCCTGCCCTGCTTCAGCAATCAGATTGGTGAGAAAGTCAGATGCCCTTCCTCCAAGGGACTTCAAGGAATTGCACCAACAGATCTTGAAGGAGAGGAGATTTGAATTATGAAACACTCTGCCACAACGGCTATGCAGGAGGAAAGACCTCAGATTAAGGACTATGCAAAATGGATTAAAGAGGTAATAAGAGATTTCGTTTTTCGGAGTTCGAATGTGGAATAAGAAGATGAAGATGGAGAAGCGAAGTTGCAGACACGAGTGACGGACACGCTTGCGCGCCGAAGCACTTCAGCGCGCAGGCACGGACACGTTTTTTGTATGCCAGAAAGGAACTGATATGGACTACCAGGAATTCCTGAGTTTGGTGAAGGCACGCCGCAGTGTGCGCAGGTTTAAACCGGATCCTATTCCAGATGAGGATGTGGAAAAGATTATCGAAGCCGCCCGATGGGCTCCCTCAGGCGCGAACTCTCAGCCCTGGGAGTTCATTGTCATCAAGGAAAAGGACCTCAAAAACAGGATTGTGGAAATCATCAAGGAGCATAGTGAATACGGTCGTAAAGTGGAACTCACCAGGCAGGAGGAGCTGAGGTGGCCTTCTGCGGCTCGTCCCGAAGGCAACCCGGGGTTCCAGGATGCCCCGGTCTTTATTCTGCTCTGCGGAGACCCAAGGACCCGCGAATCTTATCCGCTTCTGACTTTATTGACCCGTGGCGACTCTCACTTCGCCTCAGGTCTTGCCAGCGCCTTTCTTTACATGTCTTTGGCCGTTACGACCCTTGGACTGGGCTCACAATGGGTGAGCGCCACAGGACATCCCTTCGTGATGTGCCTCCTGAAGGAACTCCTCGGAATCCCGGACAAGCTGGTCATCTATGATATGATGGCCGTGGGCTATCCTGGGGATCAGCCCAGACCACGCCTTGTCAGGGAGAAACATGAAATCGTTCACTATGATCGGTATGACAAAGCAAAATATCGCAACAACGATCAGGTCAAAGATTTCATTATCAGTCTTCGCAAGTAACAGGTCCTAATCGCCCGGGTTACTGTGGCCTTTGCCCGTCAATTACATAAATTTCGCGGACAGGTAGGCGTTCATATAGCAATGCCTCCCGTGGCCTTCGGCAAAAGAAAAACCTCGATGACCTGTTTCCCTCTATCCTGGAGCCTGAAGATTTAAAACCCAACCGCACCTGGGCCCGACTGATTCAAAAAATTTATGAGATTGATTCCCTGACTTGCCCAAAATGTCAGGGAAAGATGAGGATCATCAGTTTTATCGAGGACGATGAGGTGATCGAGAAGATCCTCAAGCATCTTGGGCTTTGGAACTTGAAGGTTAGACCCCGGCCCAAGGTGAAGGCGCCCTCCGTAACGGTTTCCATCGATAATTCTGATTCCCAGATTCCTTTTTCTGCCCTCCCCTTCTATCCGGACCCCAATTACCCGATGGATTCTACAGGATTTCAAAACCGCCCATGGGGACTCCGAGGGTTACTGTTTCTGCTATAAATCTGCTGTTTTTCAGCCATCGAAAATGTTTGGATTTGATTTTCATATATTTATCTGGCCTGATGATTTTTATCGGAAATCTTCGACGCCTGAAGCATCCCTCTGTTGCAGACTCGGTGTTATTCGCACCCCTATCTCCTCCCTTCCTTTCAGAAACATCCACTTCCACAAAGTCTTAAAAGGATGTATATTACAATCGGTCGGTAACCCGAAAAGGAATCACGTTAAATTGTGGGACGTGAAGGGGATTTGAATGAGAAGGAGGTTAGCCTATGAAGTCTCATCTCGCTGTTTTGGCGATGGGGGGCAATTCTCTTATCAGGGATAAGAACCACATCGCCTTGTCATTCCAGTATGAACGGGTCCAGGAAACGGCCAAATACATTGCCGAGCTGATTGCAGATGGCATCCGTCTGGTGATCACCCATGGGAATGGCCCGCAAGTGGGATTCATATATCGAAGAGGCGAGTTAGCCCGGAGCGAATTGCCTCTGATCCCGTTGGATATATGCGGGGCAGACACCCAGGGAGCAATTGGGTATATGATCGAAAAGGCCCTTTTGAACGAGTTTCGGAGAAGAGGAATTGATAAAAAAGTGACTGCAGTCGTGACCCAAACGATCGTTGATAGAGAGGATAGATCCTTTAAACATCCCACAAAACCCATTGGTTCGTTTATGTCGGAAGAAGAAGCCCTCGCCAACAAGAGGGGTTTGGGCTGGGAGGTTGCAGAGGATGCGGGTCGGGGTTACAGGCGGGTTGTCCCTTCTCCGATACCGAAGAAAATCATCGAGCTGGACGTCATCGAATTGTTGGTACAAAGTGGATATATTGTGATCGCTGCGGGTGGAGGTGGCGTCCCCGTGATCCTGAATGAGCAGGGTGAAATAGAAGGCGTCGAGGCCGTCATTGACAAGGACTTGGGATCCGCTGTCATGGCGAGTGGCCTCGGCGCAGACACGCTTATTATTTCTACGGCAGTGGATGCCGTCTATCTCAACTTTGGCCAGGAGGATCAAATGCCTCTCAGCCGTGTCTCGCTCCCTGAGATCAAGCGATATCTGGGAGAAGGGCATTTCAAGCCCGGTTCCATGAAGCCAAAGATCGAGGCCATCATAAATTTCCTCGAAAATGGAGGTGAAAAGGCAATCATCACATCGCCTGAAAATCTTCTAAGCGCGTTCAAAGGGAAGGCAGGAACGACCATCACGA
This sequence comes from uncultured delta proteobacterium, assembly GCA_963711845.1. Classification (GTDB taxonomy): domain Bacteria; phylum Desulfobacterota; class BSN033; order BSN033; family UBA1163; genus CAVQFR01. Next base: position 73,924 of record CAVQFR010000008.1, on the reverse strand, counting down.
AGTAAACCCCGTCAGAAATTCCAGTCGGGGCATTACTAAGGAGTCCATAATAAAGAAGACATATGCTTCAGAAAATCTCCCCTCGCCCCTCTTTGCCAAAGAGGGGGAATTCCTCCCTTTTGCAAAGGGAGGGGAGGAGGGATTTAGTCTTCAATCTTTATAGACTCAAATTATGGATTGATTGAACCCCGCCGGAATTATTTAAAATGTAATCCCGCTATAGCGGGACTGCAGAGCAGTGGAGCATTATTTCTAACGGGGTAATTCCCTTCCGAAATTTTTCCATTAACAAAAAAAAGAATTTGTGCTAAAAACTTTTTGTGCCTGCTGAAACTCCATCTTCCCCCCTTCTTGCCCTGCGAGGCATGACCAAGTCATTTCCAGGCGTGATGGCCAACGATCATGTCGATCTGGAGATTAACAGCGGTGAGGTCCATGCCCTGCTGGGAGAGAATGGAGCCGGCAAAAGCACACTCATGAAGATATTGTACGGCTTTTACCGGGCGGACTCGGGAGAGATCCGACTGAAGGGTCAGCCTGTGCAGATTCGCTCGCCTCACGACGCCAAACAATTACGTATCGGGATGGTCTTTCAGGATTTTACCCTGATTCCCGCAATGAGCGTCGCTGAAAATATTTCACTCTTTCTACCCAGCCTTCCTGTCATTCTAAATAAGAGGGGGATGCTCGGACGAATCGAGGAGATTTCGAAACGATTCGACCTTCAGGTGGACCCATCTGCCTTGGTCTGGCGACTCTCTGTTGGGGAAAAACAGAAAGTGGAGGTGCTTAAACTACTGCTGGCGGATGCACAGATTCTCATCCTTGACGAACCGACGCGGAGCCTGGCCCCACACGAAGTGGAAGGACTCTTTCGAGTCTTCACCCAATTGCGCCGCGACGGATATGCTGTGGTCTTTATCACCCATAAGCTGAAGGAGGTTCTTGCTTGCGCGGATCGCATCACGGTGATGCGCCGCGGCCAGGTCACCGGCACGCTCAATGTTTCCGAGGCGACGGAAGATGGACTTGTCTCTTTGATGTTCGGCAAAGGGATCTCTGAATCAACGCGCGGCCCCGGTGAAGGTCCCCAAAAGAATCTCCAGCCTCTCCTCGAATTGAAGCAGGTCAGTACTCCTGTTGAGGGCCAAGCAATAGGCCTAAAAGAAATCAATCTAACCATCCTGCCGGGCGAAATTGTTGGTGTTGCCGGCGTCTCGGGGAACGGGCAGAAAGAGCTCGGAGACGTGATCCTGGGACTGGAAAGGTGTGACACCGGGACCAAATACCTGTGGGGTCAAAATGCGACCCACTGGTCCGTTGCTCGAATTCGATCAAGTGGCGTGGCTTTCATCCCCGAAGACCCGCTGGGAATGGCTGCCGTTGCAGGTCTGACCATAGAAGAGAACATGGCGCTCAGTAATATCCGCAGGTATGCCCGCCAGGGTGGCCTCTCGATGGACTGGAAATTGGTTCGGAATGACATCGAACGGTCCCTGACGCTTCTGGGCTTTGAAATCCCTTCCATGAACAAACCCGTGGGAGCGCTCTCAGGAGGGAACCTCCAGCGCGTGATCCTGGCACAAGAGATGGCACGGAACCCCAAATTGATTCTCGCTTTCTACCCGACACGGGGTTTGGATGTGCAGAGCGCGATCGCGGCCCGGGAATTGTTCAAGAGATCACGCAACGCGGGAGCCGGCGTGCTCCTGATTTCGGAGGATTTGGAAGAACTTTTTACGCTGAGCGATCGTCTGGTGGTCTTGTTTCGCGGACGGATTGCGGGCACCGGCACGCCGCACGATCTCACCGTCAACGAGGTGGGTTATCTGATGACCGGTTCGAAGGGAGAATATGGATCTAACCGGTGAGCAGGCCGACAAGGCTTTCCGTCTTCGGAGGAGATGGTGGGCAAGCTCGATCCGTTTCTTCGGACTCCTCGGGCTCGCCTTTTTAGTCTTCGCCATTCTGTTGTTGGCCTTCGGCAAGAACCCACTTAAAGCCTATATGGATATTTTCTCCAGCACGCTCGGTAGCACCTACGGTATCTCTGAAATCCTGGTGAAGATGATCCCTCTCACTCTCACAGCCGTCGCTGTGGCAGTGCCGTCCAAAATATGGCTCATCAATGTAGGAGGGGAAGGTCAACTCTACATCGGAGCCCTGTTTGCCACCTGGGGGGCTCTCACCTTGAATGCCCTTCCCGCATGGATTCTCTTACCTATCATTTCCGTTCTGGGAGTTCTCGGAGGTGGACTGTGGGCTTCGATCTCGGGAATCCTGCGTGCCAAGGGCTGGGTGAGTGAGACCATCTCTACCCTGTTGCTGAATTATGTGGCCATCCTGCTCGTCAATTTCTTTGTTTTCGGTCCCTGGAAGGATCCGGAAAGTGCCAACTACCCTCAGACTGCAGAGTTTGTCGATGCCGCCACATTGCCTGCCATCGGCGGCACACGTGTTCACATGGGGTTCATCTTTGTCGTCGCCGCGCTCACCCTATTCTATTTTGTTCTTTCCCGGACGCGGTGGGGCCTTGAGATGCGAGCGATCGGCGGCAATCCAGAAGCGGCACGGCGGAACGGAATTCCGATCTCCGGCTATATTACCCTGCTCATGTTTATCGGCGGCGGGCTCGCGGGGCTGGCAGGAATGATCGAGGTCTCCGCAATTCAGGGCCGTCTTCGACCCAGCCTTTCGCCCGGCTATGGGTTCATCGGTTTTTTGATCAGCTGGATGGCCGGTGGAAACCCTCTGGGCATCGTGGCTGCGGCCTTCCTCCTCGCTGTCGTCACGGCAGGTGGCGACATTCTGCAGATGGCCCATGGGCTTCCGGGCTCGGCGGTAAACATTCTGAACGCCCTGATCCTGTTCGTCGTCCTTTCCCGGCAGGGCGGAAAGGTGGGAGTCAAATGATAGGATCTTCGTTGCAAGGTCTCCTCTCAGGGTCGATCATCGCTGGAACACCACTCCTATATGCCACCCTCGGGGAGGTCATAGGCGAGCGGGCGGGCATTATTAACCTGGGTCTCGAAGGCGTGATGCTCATGGGAGCGGCGGTGGGCTTCAGCACGACGGTCAAGACGGGCAATCCCGCGCTGGGCGTCTTCGCAGCCGCTCTGGCAGGGGCTCTCTTCAACATGATCTTTGGATTCCTGGTGATCGAGCGCAGGGCGAATCAGCTGGCGAGCGGACTGGCGCTGATGTTCTGCGGCGTGGGACTCAGCGCTCTCCTCGGCGCCCCAACCATCGGCAGCCAGATCAAAGGTCTGAATGAGATTCGAATCCCCATACTCTCAGACCTTCCCGTTGCTGGACCAATCCTCTTCCATTATGATATACTGGTCTACCTTGTCATCCCGATCGCCATTCTGGTATGGTGGGCTCTTTTCTACACGCGATGGGGACTGAGCTTGCGGGCAGTCGGAGAAAAACCCACGGCTGCCTTTGCCGCAGGGAAGCATCCCTACAGATTGCAGTACCAGGCCCTGTTCATCGCCGGGCTCCTCGGTGGCATCGCCGGAGCGCATCTCTCATTGGCGATGGCCAAGACATGGGCAGAATGGATGACAGCGGGCAGAGGCTTTGTTGCCGTTGCCCTGGTGATCTTCTCAAAGTGGCATCCGCTTCGGGCGATCGCCGGAGCATTGCTTTTCGGCGGCGCGATTGCCCTGCAGCTTCAGATGCAGGCAAGGGGAGTGCCCATTTCGCCATTCTTACTTGATATGCTTCCATACCTTTTGAGTCTGGGAGTCCTTGCGGTCTGGGGCGGCGCTCGACGGCATGCAGCGCCAGCCAGCTTAGGCCAGGTCTTCCGAGGGACGGAATAGAAACCGAATTTTAACCATCACTTGGGATCAGAAAAAATTGCGCTGGAATACCCAGCCATCAAGAAAGGAGAGGGAAAAATGAACATAAGAAGATCAAGCAATGGGTTTGCGTTTCTGCTTCTTTTAACCGGGCTTGTCATGGTCATCGTCTTCAACCTTACTGGAATAGCATCTGCACAGCCAAAATTGAAGGTGGGCATCCTGCATATCGGCTCCATCGCAGACGCGGGTTATAACCAGGCCCATGCCGAAGGGGCGCAGATCATGAAGAAAAATCTTCCGAATGTCGAACTGATCGAAGTCGAGAATGTCCCGGAAGGCGCCGATGCAGAGCGTGTGATGGAGAACATGATCAGGCAAGGAGCCCAGCTCGTCATCCCCGCAAGCTTTGGCTATCTGGATCCAGCCTTGAGAGTGGCTAAGAAATACCCGGATGTCAAGTTTGTACACCCCGGGGGATACAAGCTCGCCCCGAACTTAGGCACCTACTGGGCGAGCACACCGGAGGCCTTTTATTTGATGGGCATTGCAGCCGGCAAAACCACTAAGACAAATAAGCTCGGCTATGTGGTTGCCCTTCCCATCAGTTTTTTCCTGGCGAACGTGAATGCCTTTCACCTTGGAGCGCAGTCCGTCAATCCGAAAGTTGAAACCCGCGTGGTCTTTACCGGAACCTTCCTCGATCCGGGAAAGGAAGCGACCGCCGCGAACGCCCTCTTGGATCAAGGAGTGGATGTGGTCGGGGTGATTGTAGATTCTCCCATTACCGTGGTGCAGGCTGCTGAAAAACGCGGGGCCTTCTCCGTAGGCTACCATTACATCGGCGTCCAGAAGTTTGCTCCCAAGGGCTGGATCAGCGGCATTGCCTTTACCTGGGGGGAACTCTACACCCGGTTTGCCAAACAGGTCATGGACGGTACTTGGAAAAGTGAGGCCCTTCTAGGCGATTTGTCGAGTGACTATCTCACCATCGCACCTTTCGGCCCGGGAGTCCCGTCTGCAGCGGTCGATCTTGTCAATGCGAAGAAAAAAGAATTCATCAGCGGCAAGCTGAATGTTTTCCAGGGTCCGATCAAGGATAACAAAGGCGTTGAACGGGTGAAGGCCGGCGAGGCATTTCCCATAGCGGCCCTGGGGAAGATGGACTGGCTGGTTGAGGGCGTCATGGGTCAGGCGAAGTAAGATGCGGGCCGCTGCGGAATGGTTTGATTTTAGCGAAAAAGAGAGGCCTCTTCTTTGTCCTGCAAAGCAGATGGGTTCAAGGGCCAAGGCTCTGCTTGCTCTATCCGGTTTCTCAGGGAAAGTGCTTGCCGTCCTTTCTACAACGGTCTACCTCGTGGGCGGAGACGGAGAGATTTTGTGGCTGTCACAGGAAGGGCTGGCCATGCACAGGCGCTGCATTCTGGCTTCGTTCCAGCTCGAGGTCTATTTGCGTTGGGGAAGACTTTTTTGTTCATGATCCATTCTTGCGATTTTCAGAGGGAGTAACCATTGATTTCGACTCGGCGACTGAATGGATACCCTCCGGCGTCGGGCCGAAGCACACCGAGCCACTCGCTGTCGTGAATGCGTGCACCCGCCGGTTGCTTGAGGCCGTCATGAAGCTTGGGAACCCAAAAGGGTTCGGCCAGATGATTCCCCAGATGAGCCCCCAGATGATTCCCCACATGATTCCCCACATGATTCCAATGACTTCAGCGCTCGTTGACGGCAACCAGCAGCCGATCTCTAACGCAGATCCCCTGCTGGCCAAAGCCCGAAATTCAATCCTTGATCTTGCAACGGCCTGTTTCAACTTCGATATGACGGAGGTGACACGGAGAGGCAGGGAACTGGTCGGTCTCGGCCCAGGTCTGACGCCTTCAGGAGATGATTTTCTTGGAGGTCTGCTCTTCGCGGCTCATTCGCTGAAGACGGCCTATCCTCATGACTTTAACTGGGAAGAGGAACCTGTGATGAACCTGATCGATTGGGCGTGCACACAGACCCATCCCATCAGCCATACCATTCTCAGAGATCATGCCTCCGGCCACGGACCAGAACCACTCCATGATGTGGTCGCGTGGTTGTTGAACGGTCGGGATCTGGATTGGTCCATGGCAGGAGTCACACGTCTGCTTCAGATCGGAGATTCATCCGGATGGGACATCCTGGCGGGAATGCTGACCGGCATGCTCTTTGTCGAAGGAAAATTGAGTGCACTCCCTGCTCCCTCTCTTCCTCTTGAGAAGGGAAGCTCGAAGATACGAATGGAGGAAAACGTTGACACCTGCAGAAAACATCAAACAGAAGATTGAAGCTGCCAACATAGAGACAGCGAGACGGATCAATGCCGCTGATCCTGTGCTGGTGGATATTGCACCCGCAGGAGAAGTGATCCCGGGTCTTGAAGATCGAATGATCCTGCACTCCGGACCGCCTATTGATTGGCATCACATGTGTGGTGCTCAGAGGGGCGCCATGATCGGCGTGGTTCTCTTCGAAGGCTGGGCCAGAAACGGAGAGGAGGCGTTGAAGCTCCTTGAGAGTGGAGCCATTAAGATCGAACCCAATCATCACCACCATGCCGTCGGTCCAATGGCGGGCACGATCTCTTCATCGATGCCCGTGTGGGTCGTCGAGAATAAAGCCTTTGGGAATAGGGCTTTCTGTCGCCAGGTGGAAGGACGCCAGCAGTTTGGCGATTACAGCGACGCAGCTCTTCAAGGCTTGCGCCTCTGGCGAGATATCTGGGCACCGTCGCTCAGAAAAGGTCTCCTTCAAAAGGGAGGGCTTCCCCTAAAGCCCATTATCGCTAAAGCACTACAAATGGGCGATGAGTTGCATAACCGATCCATGGCTGCCTCAAGTCTATTCGCAAATGCAATGACGGCTCCGATGATTGAAGGGGGCGTCACAAAGGATCACCTGGTGGGTACGATCAATTACATTACGAACCATGAACTAATTTTCCTCGGCCTTTCCATGGCTTCGGGTAAGGCGTCAGCGGACCCTGCAATGGGTATTGAATACAGCACAGTCGTTGTGACCATGGCACGGAATGGTACTGAGTTTGGAATCCGTGTCAGCGGCCTTGGCGATGAATGGTTCACAGCCTCGTCCCCCAAGGTGAACGGATTGTATCTCCCCGGGTATACCGAAAACGACGCCGGTGCAGATATGGGAGATTCTGCAATCACGGAAACTGTAGGTTGGGGTGGGTTCGTTCTGTGTGGTGCCACAGGAATCCTGAGTCTGGTCGGTGGCACGCCTGAGGAGGCGATGGGGTATAACCGAGAGATGCGCCAGATCACCGTTAGCACCAGTCCCAACTACCGCATGCCTGTGCTTGGTTTCCAGGGTGCTCCGGTGGGCATCGATATACGTAAAGTAGTGCAGACTGGAATTGCCCCGATCATCGATACCGCGATCGCCAACAAGAATCCCGGTCATTCCATTATCGGAGCGGGAATGGTCCGCGCTCCAATGGAATGCTTCAAGAAGGCCCTGTTGAGCTTTGGCCGAAAATACGGACTTGGCCGATCTTGATTGCGAATGCAGAACGCGTCATCGGCCCCCTCACCCTATCCCTCTCCCCTGCCTTCGCCGAAGCGGCTTCGCGCAGGCAGGCACAAGGGGAGAGGGGACTCATTTTATTTCCCCTCCCTTGAGGGGAGGGGATGAAGGGGAGGGTGAATTATGTCAATTCATTTAAGTCGTTCACTATAGTTGGAGAAGAATGAATGGTGACGGGATATGTCATCCGAAAGAACGAATATCACGATTCTGTTTTCCTGATGCGGGTGGCCAAGCGTCTGTCCGAACAAAAGGGTATTCTGCAGGCCGCGGCTCTCATGGGAACGGAAAAGAATAAAGTCTTGCTCGAAGAAATTGAAGTAAGAGATCCGGAGATTTCGGAAGCCACGCCAAGCGACCTGATTGTAGCGGTCAAAGCGGACAACCAAGAAGCTCTGACCTCCGTGCTTGAGGATATAGACCGGTGGCTAACGATCGACCTGGGTTCTGCTCCACGGTACGATATCCGCATGCTGGATGAAGCGGTCGCAATGCAACCTCATTCCAACCTCGCAGTGATTTCTGTTCCAGGCGCCTATGCGGCCCGAGAAGCCCGGAAGGCGCTGGAGCACGGCCTGAACGTATTCCTGTTCAGTGACAACGTTCCTCTGGAGAGTGAAATCTCGCTCAAGGAGTATGCCCGTGAACGTGGTCTCATTGTCATGGGGCCCGATTGCGGCACAGCCATCGTCGGAGGGAAGGGAATTGGCTTCGCCAACTCGGTTCGTCGCGGCCCCATTGGTGTCATCGGCGCTTCCGGCACAGGGATCCAGGAGTTTACTTCCCTCGTCCATCGGGCCGGCTCGGGGATCTCTCATGCCCTAGGTATTGGCAGCCGGGACCTTTCGGATGCCGTTGGCGGCATCTCCTTTCTTTCTGCCTTAGACGCCCTCGAGTCCGATAAGCAGACCGAAATCATTGCGATCTTATCCAAGCCGCCTGGACAACTGGCTCTTTCCAATCTGATTCCAAGAATTCTCCAGTGCCACAAGCCGATTGTTGTCTGCTTCCTGGGCCTTAAACAAGATTCTCCTCACGCGTATTTCCACTCCAGGACTGCCCGTACTTTGGATGACGCTGCCGCCACAGCCGTTCAAATCGTGACCGGTCACGCTCCGCCAAGCCTTCATGCCGATTCAGCCCATCTCCAGGAACTTGTTAGACGGGAGCGAGTCGGTAAGAATCCAGGACAAAGATACCTCCGCGGAATCTTTGCCGGTGGCACATTTTGCTTCCAGGCTCAGCAGATTCTGCAGGACGCAGGCATCGCCGTCCACTCGAATGCCCCGCTCGATGGAAATTTGAAATTGGCCGATCCGATGAGAAGTGAAGAACACACCCTGGTGGACATGGGAACAGATGATTTTACGGTTGGAAAACCCCATCCCATGATTGACTCCCGTCTGCGCCGTGAGCGCATCCTGGCTGAGGGACAGGACCCGCAAGTGGGAATTCTCCTCCTCGATGTCGTGCTTGGCTTTAATGCTTCCCCTGACCCAGCCGGCGAGCTGGTCTCTACGATCGAAGAGGCCAAGCGTGAAGCGAAGAAGAGAGGCGAATCCCTCAGCGTCGTTGCTTCAATATGCGGAACGGAGGGAGATCCGCAGAACTATCCGCAGCAGGTCAAGGTGCTCGAAGAGGCAGGAGTCATCGTTTTCCCAAGCAGCGCCCAGGCGGCCCAATTTTGCGCGCTGCTCGCAGCAAGTCTTTCGGAGGGTCTGGATGTCAAATAAACTGGAGGATCTCCTTCAACAAGGCCCGATCGCAATCAATATCGGAGTATACGATTTCGCTGAAAGCCTTCAGATTCAGGGGGTACAAGTGGTTCATGTGAATTGGACCCCGCCCGCAGGCGGCGATCCAGAACTCATGGAACTACTGGACCAATTGCTCTAGTGGGTAAGAAATTGGGTGGCCCAGGCAGGACCATCGGCGCTCAAGGGCTTAACTTCCGTGTCGGAACGGGAAAGGAGTGTTTGAAAGCAACTCCCTGAGAAGGTCAGACAATAAAGAATATTTGGAGGTTCCGTTTGAAAAAAGTACTCTTGGCAGAGCCCATCGATGAAGCCGGCATGAAGGTGCTCCATGGAAAAGTGGACATCATGATCAGTCCCGATCCCTCGGGAGAATCGGTGGGTCAACTGCTGAAAGAAGTCCATGGCCTCATTGTCCGTACAGCCACCAAAGTCAACCGATCGATGATCGAATCAGCACCCCATCTTGAGGTGATTTCCCGCACCGGCGGAGGACTCGATAACGTGGACGTCGAAGCAGCCACGGAATCCAAAGTCGTGGTATGCGGTGTGAAGGGTCCCCAGGATCGTTTTGTTGCGGAGCATGCCGTGACCCTCATCATGGCTCTGGCAAAACAGATCTTTTATCTCAACAGAGAAGTGCGGAAAGGAAACTTCAAGTCGCGGTACGAGTATCGCCCGATGGGTCTGGTCGGAAAACGGGTCGGCCTCATGGGCCTTGGCAGGATCGGCAGAATTGTCGCCGAGATGTGCCATCACCTGGGTATGGAGGTTTGGGGGTACGATCCCTATCTCACTCCGGAGGATCTCCATCTTCCCGGTCTCGTGTTCACCAAAGAGAGAGAAGAGATCATCAGGACATCCGACTTTCTCTCCCTCCATGTCCCGCTAAGCCATGAGACACAGGGACTGATCGGAAAGAAGGAACTCGATCTGATGAAGCCCACGGCGTTTCTCATCAACACCTCAAGGGGTGAAATCATCGATGAACCGGCACTGATCGAAGCCCTTCGGCAAGGTAAGATCGCCGGGGCAGGGCTCGATGTTTTTGCAAAAGAGCCTCCGGAGATCTCCCATCCGTTCTTTCAAATGGAAAATGTGATCCTCTCCCCGCACACGGGTGCGTTAACAAGGGATGCGGTGGCGCAACTCGCCCAAGGGGCGGCCCAAAACACCATCAATGTGCTGGAAGGACGAAAACCTTCGTATAGCATCAACTGGGACGAAGTGGTCCGCAAGAGGACAAAGGGTTGAATAAAACACCCGATCCCCTCTGTCCTTACCCTGATGTTTCGTAAAACGACCCCGCATTAATCCCTCAGTTATAACTTCAAGTAATACAAATGGACCTTATACCCCTCTTTGGAAAAGAGGGGCAAGGGGAGATTTTCTCAGCATCATTTTAAAATCCCCCTCCATCCCCCTTTGCCAAAGGGGGACCAAAATACCCGAGACGGAGGGGTTACGCCCCGCTTGATTTTTCTCTTGACAAAATATTTCAGCCATACTATGAATTGGTCTAACCACTTGACCGCTCCACGACTCGAGAGAAGATCTTCCGGAAAACGTTTCCTCTCAATGGCTTCCTGGAAGAAAGAAAAAAAGAAAGGTGCGGGTGTGAATCAAGTCATCGTCCGTCGATCTCGGCTTCCTATCTCATCTGATCCATCAAAAAACCTGGAGCCGGAGAACGAGATCCTGTTGAAGCCCATCCGGCGGGTTCGCCTGTATGAGAATGCGGTCGACCAGATTCAGACGCTGATTCTAAAGAAGAAATACACCCCGGGAGACCGCCTCCCTTCCGAACGGAGCCTGGCACAACAATTTCACATCAGCCGGCACTCCCTGAGAGAGGCCCTTCGCATCCTGGATGTCATGGGCCTCATCGAAATCAAAGTGGGCGACGGCATCTATGTGAAGGAGGTGAACTTCCTCCCCTATATCGAATCCCTGAATTTCTCCTTACGGACCCGGCTTCAGATCGAGCGGGATACCCTGGTCAAACTCTGGGAGACTCGAAGAATGCTGGAGGTGGGGATGGTGGACATCGCCGCCAAACAGATCAACGATTCCTTTTTGAAAAGCCTCTGGTGGTGCATCGAGGAAATGAAAAAGAACATCGATCATCAGGATGCCTTCATCTCTTCGGGAATCCGGTTCCATCGCCTGATCGCAGAAATCGGCCAGAATGAGGTTCTCATCTTAGTCTGGGACATGCTGGCCAATCTCATTCGAACGAGTCAGTACAAAATATACCGCATCCCTTGGTCCCCCAAGAAAGCCCTCGCTGCCCACAAGAAGATCTATCGCGCCTTGGAGGCAAGAGACTCCGAGAAAGCGGTGGAGGCGATGAAACAGCATATGCTGGAAGAGGAGAAGGCCCTCGTGGCCTCGGTGGAAAAGAGAAAAACCTGAGACGGTGGCTTTCTCCTCCAGGTAGAGAATGGTCTCAAAATTTCAATAAACACACAAGGGAAGGAGGAAGAGTATGGTAAAGGATATTTCGTTTATCGGCAAGCCCCATGAGTATGATCCTCGAAGGGTGTACTCTCTGACGGGTGCCGATTGGCAGGAGAGGGTCAATTTTGATCGGCTCCGGAGAGACCGACTCGCAAAGGCCAAGGAGCAGATGGAAATTCATGATCTGGGAGCTCTGGTGGTTTATGATGGAGCCAACGTTCGTTACCTGACAAGCTCTTTCCAGGGAAACTGGAAGTATAACATCTTCATCCGCTATGCCGTCCTTCCGAGAGGGGGAGAGCCCATCCTCTTCGAAACGGCCGGCTCCGACCTGGTCTGCGCCAAGATGGACCTCCCGTGGATGGAGGGAAGAATCCGCCCGGCCATCACCTGGAGATGGTCGGAAGGGGCCGTGGAATACATGGTCGATCGCATGGTCGATAGCGTTCTCGAAGTTCTGCGCGAGCACAAGGTGGAGAAAGAAAAGATCGGCATCGATTCTCTGGATATGGCCTCCCTCGCTGCCTTTCAGAAAAAAGGGGTGAAGGTTGTGAATGCCATGCCGGCCATGTCGGCTGCCCGTGTCGTTAAAACACCGGATGAAATCGAGCTTTTGAAACAGTCCGCGGCCATTGCAGATGCTTGCACGTATAAAGCACGTTATGAGTGGGCCAAACCAGGCATCACCGAGCGGGAGCTTTCCGGGAAAATGATCGAGTACATGTACGAAAAGGGGTGCGAAATCGTTTATGAGATTATCGTCGCCTCCGGCGGCAATACGAGTCCCTACAGGCGCTGGCCGACCGACAAGATCATCCGCCAAGGGGATTTGGTCATTATCGATAACAACACGGTGGGACCCTCTGGATATTTCGTGGACTATGTGCGCTGCTGGAAGGTCGAAGCAAAGCCAACCCCGAAGGAAAAGGACCTGTATAAGGAATGCTATGACTCCCTTCAGGCGGCCATTGAAATGATGCAACCCGGCAAGACCAGCAAGGATGTGGCCGAGAAGTTTCCTGTCTACGATGATGACAAGTACGGGACCGTGACCCTTCAACAGTTCGCCCATTCCATCGGGCTGACGCTTTATGAGGGGATGTGGATTTCGAGGGCCTATTCTCTGAAGTATCCCGCTGAAATCAAACCCAACATGTATTTTGCCGTGGAGACCTTTGCCGGACATCCTTTGCTTCAGCAAACGGTCCGCCTGGAATCGGACCTGGTCATTACGGATAAGGGGCATGAGGTCTTCACGATCTTTCCCTATGAGGAGGAGATGCTGAAGTGAGTCAACCCATCAAAACAAAGTCAGCGGAAAATCAGATCAAGACCAGGCGAATCGCTGCCCTTGCGAAGAGGGCAGGCCAGCTGGCCAAAGAGAATCGAAAGAAGGGATACCACTGAAGCGAATCCGTCTTCGCTGCGGTCGCAGAGATTCTCGAACTAAAAGTCAATCCTGCCCCTCCCAAGATAGCCTCCGGGTTTCATGGAGGGGGGGGAGCCGTCAAGACAGACGAAGAAGGAATGGAAGGGACTCCGACTGGATGCATGTGCGGGGCTTTGGCCTCGGGAGTCCTGATCCTTGGTATTCTCTATGGTAGGACAGGACCCGTGGGACCCAGGTATGGATGCATCAGTCATTTGTCGGCCCATTTACACCAGCGGTTTCAGGACGAGCTGGGAGGAAAATGTTGTGCCATGCTCCGGCCGTTTTACCAAAAGATCGACAGGGAGAATTCGTGCAGGGAAATTTATAAAAAGGGGGCTGAGTTGGCGGTTGAGGTGGCCCTTTCGGCGCCCAGACTCGTTCCCGAGTGCAAAATGCCAAAATCCCTTCAGAGGGTTGTGGAAAGGAACTCTTGATCTCTAACACCCCCTCCCCCCTCTCCCCAGCGCCTGCCTGCCGGTAGGCAGGGGGTAAAGAGAGGGTGAGGGGCGCAAAGGAGTGGGTAGAGTTTGGTCGTTTAGAAAATAAGGAAGGAGGAGCAAATGATGAAAAAAGGATTATTATGGACGGTTTTGGGGGTGGTCGTTGCAGTCAGTTTTATCATGGCAAGCCCTTCGGCCTCATTCGCTCAAGCCAAGGGCCCGATTAAGATTGGTTACATTTCACCTCTCTCTGGCGGGATGGCGGCAAACGGGAAGGATATGTTAACAGGCATTGAGCTTTACCTTCAGGAGATTGGGTATCAAGTTGCGGGTCGCAAGATCGAACTCCTTGTGGAGGACGACGAGGCTAATCCGGCGACGGGTCTCACAAAGACAAGGAAGTTGGTGGAAAAGGACGGGGTCCATATTATGACAGGGGGATTAATGGCCTCGACAGCCTATGCCCTTGCGCCCTATATCGACTCCAAAGAGATCCCCATGACCTACCCGATCATGTCTGCCGATGACATCACTCAAAGAAAGATTCCCAAGTGGATTATCCGAACAGGATGGGCGAGCTGCCAACCCCATCAGGTTTTCGGAGAATATGCTTATAATGTTCTTAAATTCAGGAAGATTTCTGTGATCGCATACGATTTCGCCTTTGGATGGGAGTGCGTCGGGGGCTTCCATAAGGCTTTTGAGGATTCGGGAGGCAAGATCCTTCAGAAGATATGGGTCCCTTTGACCGCCCAGGACTTCAGCCCCTACCTCTCCCAGTTTTCGAAGGACGCCGATGCCGTATTCGCGGTCTTCTCCGGAATCCAGACGATTAAGTTCAACAAACAATATCAGGAATTCGGCCTCAAGGGAAAGGTTCCTTTGATCGGCGGAGGGACGGTGACAGATGAGCATGCCCTTCCCCAAATGGGGGATGAGGCCATCGGAGTCATCACTCCCCTTCATTACAGCGAGGTCCTGGACAACCCGGCCAATAAGAAATTCGTCAAGGCCTTCCGTGAAAAGGCGAAGAAGGCAGCTTCCTATTATTCCGAAGGGACTTATACTGGAGCGAGGTGGATTGTGGAGGCCATCAAGGCCATCAACGGGGACGTAGAAAACAGAGGTAAATTGATGGAAGCTCTGAGAAAGGTGGACCTCAAGGATGTCCCCCGAGGGCCGATGAAGTTGGACAACTACGGGAATCCGATTCAGAACATCTATATCCGGAAAGTGGAGAAAAAAGGCGGAGAGCTTCAGAATACGGTCATCCAAACTTATCCGAATGTTTCCCAGTTCTGGAAGTCCAAACCCGAGGAGTTCCTGAAGCAGCCTGTCTATTCTCGTGAATATCCGCCCCTTAAGCCTTAAAGCAGAGACGGGGAAAAGACGGAGCAAGAACGATTTCGAGCATGACGGGTGCAAAATATCGATGTCGATATTTTGCACCCGTTTTCAGGAGGAATGATCTTGAGCGAGTTTCTATTGGTTCAAACACTTAATGGACTTTCCTTCGGAGCCCTTCTTTTCTTGCTGGCCAGCGGGCTCTCTCTTATCTATGGGGTGATGAAGATTGTAAATATCGCCCATGGATCGTATTTTATGCTGGGGGCTTACGTCGGGCTCTCTGTCATCCTGCGTACCAAGAGCTTCATTCTCGGAGCCTTTGCCGGAGGTTTGGTCGTCGGGGTCGTCGGTATGATCATGGAGCGCGGGTTCTTGAGAAAGTTTCCTTTACAGGCTCTTCCTCAAATGATGATCACCCTCGGGTTTGCTTTGGTTTTCCGTGACCTGGCGCTTTTGATCTGGGGAGGGGACCCCTACACGCTTCCTTGCCCTGAATTCTTGAAGGGATCGACGCAAATCTATCAAGTTATATTCCCGATCTATCGCCTTTTCGTCATTAGCGTAGCTGTCCTCGTCGCCATTGCTCTATGGCTCTTCAACGACAAAACACTCGTAGGAGCGAAATTGCGGGCAGCTGTGGATGACCATGAAATGGCCAGCGGGGTGGGCCTCAATGTACCTCTGATCTCTGGGTGTATGTTCGGCCTGGGGGCCTTTTTGGCTGCCTTCGGAGGGGTCATAGGTGGTCCTATCTTCGGGGTTTACCCCGGTTTGGATTTTGAGCTCCTCTCTTTAGGTTTCGTTGTCGTCATTGTGGGTGGAAGAGGAAGCCTGATGGGGTCAGCGGTCGGGAGTATATTAGTGGGTCTCGTCGACAACTTTGGAAAGGCCCTTGTTCCTGAACTCTCCTATTTCACGCTTTTTGCTCCCATGGCGATTGTGGTGGCTGTCAAGCCCACAGGATTATTTGGGAGAGAGTAGAAAGATGAAAGATTCTTTGGCCTCAAAGACCAAAATGATCGGTCTCATCCTTGCCTTTCTCATCGTGGTGGTCATGCCGCCCTTTTACACCTCTTATTGGATAACACTCTTCACCCAGATGCTTATCTACGGCATCCTGGCCATGAGCCTGGATATTCTTTTAGGATATACGGGATTGTCCTCCTTTGGCCATGCGGGTTTTTTCGGAGCTTCAGGCTATGTGGTGGCCGTTCTTGCCACCCGGTATAAGATGGGATTTCTAACCTGTTTTGTAAGCGGGATTGCAGTCACAACGGTGATCAGTATGATTTTCGGCCTCTTGGTAGCCCATGCAACAGGCGTCTATTTTCTGATTATCACGCTGGCGCTGGGGATGACCCTTTGGGGCCTTGCCTTTCGCTGGGTCACCATGACCGGAGGGGACAACGGTATCTCTGGAATTCCCAGACCGGACCTGGGATTGCCGATCTCCTTGAAGGATCCTCTCACGTTCTACTACGTCATTCTCGTCTTTTTTCTGATTTGCCTCATACTGATGGCGATTTACGTTCGATCTCCTTTCGGCCATAGCCTCAAGGGGGTGCGGGAGAGTGAATCCCGCATGCGCGTTCTGGGCTATCATACCTGGCTCCATAAATACCTGAGTTATGTTTCTGCGGCGGCCTTCGCGGGGGTTGCGGGTACCCTCTGGGCTTATTTCGATGGTTTCATCAGTCCCTATAACATGGACCTCACGGCATCGATCGAGATCATCTTGATGGTCATCTTAGGGGGTCCGGGAACCCTGATAGGCCCGGCTCTCGGGGCGGGTATCATCGTATTCCTCAAAAACTTCATCAGTGCCTATACCCAGCGCTGGCTCCTCATTGTGGGAACAATTTATATTCTCACCATCCTGTATGCCCCTCAGGGGCTCATGAACCTTCTGAAGGATTGGCTCAAAGGAGGCAGGAAGAAAACCCAGGTGGAAGAAGCAGGATAGAAAGGGAATGGATATGGTAAGGAGATTTACAAGACAAGAGATCGTTGCCGGATTGAAGACGGAAATCGAGAAAGGTCACGCCATCTTCGATGCCTTTGCCGGCACGGGAATCTCCGCCAAGTTTGCCGAGGCCGGAGGTGCGGACATGATCACCACCCACATTCTCGCACGGTTCCGGATGGCAGGTCTCTCTTCCATGGCAGGTTATCTATCGATTGCAGATGCTAATGCCGTTACGCTTGAGCTGGGAAAGAGGGACATTATCCCTGTGATTAAAAATACGCCGGTCATGGCAGGCCTCCTGGGGGCAGATCCCACCCGAAACATGGACTACCTTTTTAGATGAGATCATCGCCGCCGGTTTTTCAGGAATCTTGAACTGTCCCACCCTTGCATTGATTGATGGAAACTTCCGAAGGACCCTGGAAGAAACAGGGGTGACTTATAATAAAGAAGTCGAAATGATCGGCATGGCCCATCGAAAAGGGCTCTACACAAAGGCCTTCTGTACCACACCGGAAGAAGCGCAGAAAATGCTGGAAGCGGGATGCGATAATATCATTGCTCATGGAGGAAACACCAGCGGAGGCTCTATCGGATCTAAAACCGTGACCTCCCTTGATAACCTATCGATCCTCATCCAAAACATCATCGACGTGGTCAAAAAGAAGAAACCGGAAACGCTGGTGACCTGCCACGGAGGGGCAGCAGAGACACCACAGGACGTAAAATATCTCCTCGATAAGAGAAGAGGGCTGGACGGGTACGTCGGAGGATCAACGGCTGAACGAATCCCTGTAGAGAAATCGATTACCGAAGCGGTGAGAGGCTTTAAGAACATTCAACTTCCAGAAAAAACACGGTGAATCCCCCTTTACCCCCCTTTAGCAAAGGGGGGATGGGGGGATTTGGAAGCTATTTTCTACGTAATATCATCTGATCAAAAAGAAAAGGAGGGAATTATGAAAAAGGTTTTGGTTTTGGTGTTTTTTGTTATGGCTATGGCGAGTTTAATCGCATTTAACCCCTCAACCTCGTGGGCCCAGGCCAAGGGTCCGATCAAGATCGGCTTCATTTCGCCTCTTTCAGGCGGTATGGCAGCAAATGGAAAGGACATGTTGGCGGGTATCCAGCTCGCGCTTGAAGAGGTCGGATACCAAGCAGCGGGCCGCAAGATTGAGCTCATCGTGGAGGACGATGAGGCTGTTCCGGCGACGGGCCTTACGAAGACAAGAAAATTGGTGGAAAAGGATGGGGTCCATGTCATGACCGGAGGCTTGATGGCTTCCACCGGTTATGCCCTCATGCCCTACATTGACTCCAAGGAGATCCCGATGACCTATCCGATCATGGCTCCGGATGATCTGACCCAGCGGCAGAGGGCCAAATGGATCGTCCGCACGGGATGGAACAGCAGCCAGCCAAACCATCCCTTCGGGGAGTACGCCTATAATACCCTTAAGTTCAGGAAGATCGCAATGATAGCTCTGGACTATGCCTTCGGATGGGAGAATGTGGGGGGATTCCAGAAGACCTTTGAGGAAGCAGGAGGAAAGATTGTTCAGAAGATCTGGACTCCTTTGACGGTTCAGGACTTCAGTCCCTATCTATCGCAGATCTCGAAAGAGGCGGATGGGGTTTATGCCATGTTTACGGGCCGCACAACACTTCAGCTCGTTAAGCAATATCAGGAATTTGGCCTGAAGGGAAAAATCCCTCTGATTGGGGGAGGAACGACTACGGATGAGCATGCCCTTCCCTCCATGGGGGACGAGGCGATCGGGATCATCACTTCCCTCCATTACAGTGAGGCCCTGGATAACCCGGCCAACAAAAAATTCGTGAAGGCTTACCGCGAAAAGGCCAAGAAGGCTGCTTCCTACTATTCGGAAGGAACCTATACAGGGGCTAAATGGATTGTGGAAGCGATCAAGGCCGTTAAAGGCGATGTCGAGAATAGGCCTAAGTTCATGGAGGCTCTGAGAAAGGTAGAACTCAAGGATGTTCCTCGTGGGGCTTTTAAATTGGATGCTTATGGGAATCCGATTCAAAATGTGTACATTCGGAAGGTGGAGAGGGTAGGAGCAGAACTTCAGAACACAGTGATTCAAACGATCCCTAATGTCTCACAGTTCTGGAAGTACAAACCGGAAGAGTTCTTGAAACAACCTGTCTATAGCCGGGAATTTCCCCCACTGAAACCGTAGTTTCCAATCCCCCTGCCCTCCTTTCTGATTAGGGGGCAGGGGGATTTTATGATGTCACGTGCGGGTGGATGTTTCAACGATATTTGTTTTGCAGAGGGTAGAGTAAGGTCCATGGCAGCGATTGAAACAGATGAGAGAAAAGGTTGTGTCCTGTCTGTGAAGGACAATACTCCTTGCCTGGTCGTTGAGAATCTCACAAAAGACTTCGGCGGCCTTCGAGCCGTGGACGGGGTCAATTTGACGATCGAACCGGGTGAGAGGCGAGTCCTGATGGGGCCGAATGGCGCCGGGAAAACGACGCTCTTTAATCTCGTCAGTGGCGTCTATCCTTCAAGCGCTGGGCGGATCCTCTATTTTGAGAAGGATGTCACCGGATTACCCTCCTACCGCCGGGCAGCTCTGGGAATCGCCAGAACTTATCAGATCACGAATCTCTTTCCGAACCTTACCGTATCGGATAATATTCTCATGGCCTGCCAGGCTCTGGTTCGGACGAAGTTTGTAATGTTTCGGCCTCTTTCTTCCTACCATCGCCTCACAGATCGGTGTAACAACCTTTTGAAGGAGTTTGGTTTATGGGAGAAGCGAAATGAATTGGTCAAGAATCTCTCTCACGGAGATCAAAGGCAGATTGAGGTGTCACTGGCTCTCGCCGAAAAACCCCGCCTTCTCCTTCTTGACGAGCCGGCGGCCGGACTCTCCTCCGCTGAAACCCATGCCTTAACCCTCTTGCTCAAGAAACTCGATCCATCCATTACGATTCTGTTGATCGAACATGATATGGACGTGGCCTTCGAGTTCGCTGAACGGATCACCGTCCTCTACCAAGGGAAATTTCTTGCCGAAGGCACAAAGGAGGAGATCAAGAATAATCCCACCGTTCAGGAGATCTATTTGGGTTCGGAGTAGCTTCTATGCTCAAGATTGTCGATATTCATACCTATTACGGCGATAGCTATGTCCTTCAGGGGATCAGTCTGGAGGTTGGTAAAGAAACCGTGGTAGCCCTTCTCGGGCGAAATGGGGTGGGGAAGACAACTCTGATTCGATCCATCGTTGGATTCACCCCGCCTCGGCGAGGTCAAATCCTGTTCAATGATAGGGACATCACCCGCGTGGCTGCTTACAAGATCGTCCGTATGCAGATAGGCCTCGTTCCTCAAGGCCGGCGAATCTTCCCGTCATTGACGGTAAAAGAGAACTTGGCGATTGCCTCACGGGGCGCTGGCAACCAAGCATGGAATTTCGAGAAGGTCTTCGCTCTTTTTCCCCGTCTCAAGGAAAGGGGGCACCACCGGGGGAACGAACTGAGCGGCGGTGAACAACAGATGTTGGCCATTGCCAGGGCATTGATATCCAACCCCGTCTTTCTACTCATGGATGAACCTACGGAGGGATTGGCGCCGGTTCTGGTTCGAGAAGTGGGGGACGCCATCCGGCGGCTCAAAGAGGAAGGTATGTCGATCTTTCTTGTTGAACAAAATCTCTCCTTTGCCATAAAATTCGCAGATTATACCCACGTGATGAGCAAGGGGAAAATTGTCCATTCTTCAACGCCCAAAGAGCTCTGGGAGAATCGTGAGATCAAAGAACATTATTTAGGAGTGTGAACCTACCCCTGTCTTCCATTTTATCGAATGCCGCGATGAAGACGGTACTTCTCATAGGAACCTTCGATACGAAGGGGAAAGAATATCAGTATCTCCGGGAGAAGCTTGAGGAGGAAGGAGTCCACCCTCTTCTCATGGATGTAAGCTGTAAGAGGGTTCCGTCGGAATTTTCCTCGGATATCCCGTGCAACGAAGTAGCTCAAGCCGCGAAAGCGGATTTCATCTCGGTCAGTCAGCTGGAGCGTATGCCTGCGCAAAAGGTGATGACAGAAGGTGCGATCAAGCTTTCTGAGGAGCTTTTCCGACAGGGCAAGTTTGACGGCATCATGGCCCTCGGAGGCTCGAATGGGAGCGCGATCGCCTGCGCCGTCATGCAGCGATTCCCTTTTGGAATGCCAAAGATCATGGTTTCTACCATGGCGTCAGGAGATGTGCGGGGCTATGTCGGGTACAAGGACATTGTGATGTTCAACCCCGTGGGAGATATCTCGATCAATCGGGTGACGAAGAGGATTTTTTTGAACGCCGTTCGGGCCATGGCTGGGATGTTGAAAGGGGAAAACATCCATGAGGAAGAGCGGCGAATTCAAGTGGCGGTGACGGTCTTCGGAGTCGTCCAGCCCTGCGCCGAGCACGCGAAGGAACTTCTGGAGGAAGAAGGATTTGAGGTGATCCTCTTCCACACTTCCGGAACCGGCGGCATGGCCTTGGAGGAGCTGGTAAAACAAGGGGAGATTGATGCTGTCCTCGACGTTTCCACCACGGAGCTTGCCGACGAGGTCGTCGGAGGCGTCCTGAGCGCAGGTCCCCATCGAATGGAGGCCGCCGGAGCCATGGGTATTCCACAAGTCATCGTGCCGGGCGCCATCGACCTGGTCAATTTCAAAACACCTGAGACGGTTCCTGAAAAATGGAAAGACCGGGTTTTCTATCGCCACACGCCTCATATCACTCTGATGCGAACCAGTCCGGAAGAAAGCGCTTCTCTCGGACGGCTCTTTGCAAAGAAGATTAATCAGGCCAAGGGCCAAACCGTTGTTCTCATTCCTGTCCGAGGCTTTTCCGCCTATGACAGCCCCGAGGGACCTAGATCGATCAACCTGCAAGGAGGCCCGGCTGATAGGTCATGGTTCTGGCCGGAATCGGATCAATCCTTCTGCCGGGCTTTGAAGGAAAATCTTAAGTCTCCAAGAGCGCGGTACAGGGAACTTCCTGTTCATATCAATGAACCGACCTTTGCGGAGGCAGCGGCTCAAGAACTGGAGACAATGATCAGGCAGCAACGCCTCTTGAAGGCATCGCTTCGATAGTGTGTTGCGTCAAAAGTCTCTTTGCTTTGATTGTCATTCCGGGCTTGACCCGGAATCCACTATTTGTGAGCTGGATTCCCGCCTTCACGGGAATGACAGCTTCAGAATTAATGGAAAGAAGTGTTGGACGCAGTACAATAGATTGATCCAGGAGTGCGAAGACCGGGGTGGGTGTTACTCTGCCCCGCAATGGATTACACGGATGAAGATCACAGAAACCATTCATGCCTTCAAACACCACTTCCGGCTGGCTTTAGGCGAGAACCATTATGCGGACAGGTTCGTCTACTCATATATCCTCCTGGGTGAGAAGGTCTGTTTGATCGACACCGGGGTTTGGGGAACGGCTCCTCAACTCCAAGGCTATTTGAATCAGATCGGTCGATCTCCCAAAGAGATCTCCATGGTCCTCCTTACCCATGCCCATCCGGATCATATCGGTGGTTGTCTGGCTATCAAGAAGACTTCCTCCGCATTGTTCTATGCTCACCCTGCGGACAAGCCTTGGATTGAGGATGTAAAGAGGCAATATCAGGAGAGACCGATCCCCAATTTCTTCGAATTGGTGGAGGAGTCTGTGGTTGTGAATCGGGAATTGAGGGAGGGGGATACGGTTTCGTGGGATAAGGGAAAAACGATCCGGGTCCTGGAGACGCCGGGGCACTCTCCCGGATCGATCTCGTTCTTTTGTGAAGAGGAGGGAGCCCTGTTTACAGGAGATGCGGTCCCCGCGGTAGGGACACTTCCCATTTATGTAGATCCCCAGGCTTCTACAGAATCCATTCAGAAATTGCAAAAAATATCGCACGTAAAACACCTTTTATCGTCCTGGCATGAACCCATTTTTGGAAATCAAATCCACACGACCCTGGAGGAGGGCATTCACTATATTCAAGAGATTGACGCGATCGTTGTTGATTTGATCAAAACGATGCCTCCAGAAACCTCTGGAGAGGAGCTGAGCCTCCGGGCCCTCGAGCGATTGGGGATCAAAACAAACAAGGTATTGCCCATGGTAAGGACCTCTTTCGAGTCCCACCGAAAGAGATGATGTGAGGAGAGCCGTTTGCAATACTTAGCATAAGATTTCCTATCCCTTGCTTTTCCTGAGACAGGGGAAGATATTTTGGAGGGTATTCTATGAAAGCGGATATTGCGATCACGAATGGTCTTTTGGTTGATTCCAAAGCTGTCTGGCCGGGTGTTCTCTATATCAAAGAAGGAAAGATCATCGGGATCACACAATCGCTGGAGAATCGCCCTTCGGAGGTGATCGATGCCAGTGGTCTCTACATCCTTCCCGGAGCGATCGACGGACATGTCCACATGATGGACCCAGGCTATACGGATCGGGAAGACTTCACAAAAGGGACCAGGGCAGCCGCCAGAGGAGGGGTCACCACGGTCATCGATCACCATCGCACAAAGCCTCAGGTCTTCGGCGCAAAGGAACTTTTGGAAAAGAAGGAATACCTGAAGACCCGTTCCGTCGTCGACTTCGGATTATTAGGCGGTTTGAGTCTGACCAATCTTGCAAATCTGAAGGGCCTGTGGGAGGAAGGGGCCTTGGGCTTCAAGGGATTCACGTGTGAGCTGCATGAAGCCGAAGCCCTCGGTATGGGCAACCTGATGGAGATCCTATCGGAGATTCGGAAATTCGACGGCATCGCTCTTTTCCACTGCGAAGATGATTCTCTCCTTAAGAAGGCAGAAGAGCGGCTCCGGAAAGAGGGTCGAAAAGACCGCTTGACTGTTTCGGAGTGGCGGTCGCCCGAGGCAGAGGAAGTCGCTGTCCGTAACCTGATATACGCTGCGAAGAAGACAGGGGCCCGGGTTGCAGTGGCCCACACCAGCCTTCCCTGCTCTCGTCCTCGCCCAGGCCGCAGCCAGGGCCCAGGGAGTTTCCGTCTATACGGAGACATGTCCTCAATATCTCTGCTTAACCGAGGAGGACCTGGAGTCAAAAGGACCGTTTGCCAAGTTCACTCCGCCGCCGCGCAAAAAGGAAGAGGTGAAAGAGATGGAGCGGTGCCTGGCTCAAGGCCTGATCGATATGGTCAACTCCGATCACTGCCCCTACCCCCGCTCAGAAAAGGAGGCCGGGCTGGAAGACATTTGGCGAGCCCCTTTCGGCATCCCCGGAGTAGAGACAGCGATCGCCATTTTGTTGGATGGCGTTGCCGCCGGAAAGTGGACACTCTCTCGGGTGGCCGAGGTACGAAGCGAGAAACCTGCCATGATTTATGGACTAGTCGGACAGAAAGGATTCTTGCGGGTGGGCAATGATGCAGATTTGATCCTCGTTGACATGAAACGTAAGAGACAACTGGAAGACGGACAGATCCTTTCTAAATGCGGATGGACCCCCTATCACGGAAAGGAAACAGCAGGGGATGTCGTATTAACGATGGTCCGGGGTAAAGTGGTCATGCGTGACGGGAAGGTCATCGGAGAGCCTGGTTGGGGAAGATTCGTTACGCGAGACACTCCCTTCCCCGGTGGAGGTGTCAAGAAATCGATTTAGTTCTCTTTCTCGTCATTCCGGCGAACGCCGGAATCCAGGGTTTTCTTGGCGTTACGAACCGACTGGACCCCGGTTTTCACCGGGGTGACGCTTGAAATTCAATTTTTTCACAGCAAAAAGGGAGAAAGGGACAGAGTGATAGGAGGATGATTCGTGCTGTCCATTCGTGGCGGAGATGAAGCAAGCCATGTTATTATTCGAATTAAACAAAAACCCAAAAAGGAGGATTTGACGAATGAGTACGCCCTGGAAGACTGAAAACTGGTTTGTGAGCCCCTGGAACTACTTGAACGAAGTGACCAAGGATTTCACCCCCCCGAAGAAGGTGATCGTCCACGATGTCACGCTCCGTGACGGCGAACAGCAGGCAGGTGTGGTTTTCACCAAAGACGATAAGGTACGTATCGCTGAAAAATTGGCTGAAGTAGGCGTGCATCGAATCGAGGCGGGCATGCCGGCCGTCTCCCCGCCGGATGAGGCGGCCATCAAGGAGATCGTTAAGCGGAACCTGGGGCCTGAGATCTTTTGTTTCACCCGCTGCATGGTGGACGATGTGAAAAGGGCAGTGGACTGCGGTGTAAAAGGCATCGTCATCGAAATTCCCGCCAGCGCCCATCTGGTCGAGCATGCCTATAAGTGGCCCCTTGAAAAGGCCATCGACCTCTCCATCAAGGCCACCTCTTTCGCCAAGACGCAGGGCCTATATACCGTCTTCTTCACGATCGATGGCACC
Organism: uncultured delta proteobacterium; assembly: GCA_963711845.1. Lineage (GTDB taxonomy): Bacteria > Desulfobacterota > BSN033 > BSN033 > UBA1163 > CAVQFR01. The sequence goes on along the minus strand of CAVQFR010000008.1, from coordinate 48,762 downwards.
CGAACCGACATGGACTGGTTGCTCAAATTGGTTAATCGGGTTGCCACCGAAGGACACATGGATGCCTTTACCCTCGTGGATACATTCGGTGTGCTCTCCCCCCAGGGAGCAACTTATTTTACCCGAAAGATAAAAGAGAATGTAAAGAAGCCTCTCGAAATCCATTTCCATTCCGATTTCGGTCTCGGCGTCGCCAACACCCTTATGGCGGTTCTGTCCGGAGCGGAGGTGCTCCATACGACGATCGGAGGGATTGGGGAGCGATGCGGGAATGCCCCCATGGAAGAAACGGTGTTGGCGCTGTTGACTTTTTACGGAATCGACGTGGGCATCGACTACAGCAAACTGAATGAGCTCTCAAAACTCGTGACGGATCTGTCAGGGATTGAGGTTCCTGAAAACAGGCCTTTTATCGGCAGTAAAGCTTACTCTGTTGAATCGGGGATCGTAACAAGCTGGTTTAAGAACGCCTTCGAGAAAGATCCTACTATCGTTTTTCCAGTACACCCGAAATTCGTCGGCCATGACATGCCCGAGATCTTGATGGGTAAGAAGAGCGGGGTCGACAACATCGCGATCTGGTCAACAAAGCTGGGAATCAACCTCTCCGATGAAGATGGCATGGAGGTCCTGCGACGAGGTGAAGCTGAAGGCTCATGACCTGAAGCGAACGCTGAAGGAGAGTGAGTTTAAGAAAATCGCCAAGGAAGTCAAGTCGGCGAAGAAGTAAATTGATAGAAGTTGGCATTAAATACTGTTACATCATTATTGCGAGCGCCCAGTGGTGGCGTAGTAATGCCTAGCTCCACAAATACGAGATTCCTTCGTCATTTTATCCCTCGCAAAGACAATTTATTTAATGCGTTTGTATTAATAGGTTGTTTCTGAAATATATGTTTTCCCAGGCTGCTCAAAAATGCTCAGATGCAAGGCGTCCGAAATCCTGAGGAATGAGGCGTACTTTGGTGTACGCCGCAATGACGAAGGGTGAGGACAACGCCGCAGATGCCTGCCTGCCGGTAGGCAGGGGCGTTTTTCAGCAGCCTGATAGGGCTCCGGGGAGGTTCGAGCCCATGCTGAGCAAGGAAGTGAAAAGCGAACTGAAAAGCATTGTGGGACCGGATAGGTATCTGGACGAGAAGGAAGACCTCCTGATCTATTCGTACGACGCCTTCATGGTGAAAAGCCAACCGGAGGTCGTTCTTTTCCCGGTCACCACCGAAGAGGTCTCAAAGATCATGATCGTGGCCACCCGGGAAAAGATCCCCGTAACGGCCCGAGGGGCTGCAACCAACCTCACAGGCGGATCGGTTCCGCTTCGGGGAGGAATCGCCCTGACCTTTACCAAAATGAACAAGATCCTGGATATCGATAAAGAGAATCGCGTTGCTGTCGTTCAACCCGGTGTGGTCAACATGGATTTTCAGAAAGAGCTCACGAAATACGGCCTCTATTATCCTCCAGATCCGGGAAGCATGGCTGTCACGACGATGGGAGGCAATGTGGCGGAAAATGCGGGTGGACCCAGAGCCGTGAAGTACGGCGTAACCAAGGATTACCTCCTCGGGATGGAGGTCGTCCTGGCCTCGGGTCAAATCTTGCGGACGGGTGGAAAGACGCTCAAGAATGTCACGGGATACAATCTGACACAACTCTTCTGTGGCTCGGAAGGAACCCTGGGCCTCATCACCGAAATCATCTTGAAGTTGATTCCTTTGCCGGAGGCCAAAAGGACGCTCCAGGCTGCCTACAAGAATTTAAGCGATGCCGGGAAGACGGTTATCAAGGTCCTGGACATGGGAATTCTCCCTGTGGCGCTGGAGCTCCTGGACAAGACTTTTATTAACATCATTGAGGACTATACACATCTCGGTCTTCCCCGTGAAGCCGAGGCCCTGCTCTTGATTGAAGTCGACGGACCGGAGGCCGGCGTCATCGACCAGGCAGAACGACTGACCAAACTCTGCCAGGAGATGGGGGCTCACGAGATCAAGCTCGCTAAGACCGCAGCAGAGAACGAAGAGATCTGGAGAGCCAGGCGTTCTGCCTATGGCGCCGAAGCCCGGTTAAGACCGACCGCCATCGCGGAAGATTGCACGGTCCCTGTGACAAAACTGGTAACCATGTTTCATGAGGTTGGAAAAATTGCCCAGAAATACAATTTGTTGATTCCTATCGTGGCTCATGCCGGTGACGGAAACTTGCACCCCCAGATCCTGACGGATATCCGGAATAAGGAAGAGATGGAGAGGGTAGTCAAAGCGATCGATGAGATTTCGATCAAAGCGGTCGAATTGGGTGGCACCTCTGACCGGGGAACACGGGATTGGGATCGCAAAAAGGGAGATACTCCCCTTTGAAATTGGGGAGGCAGCAATGGAGATTACGCGAAATCTCAAGAGAGTTTTTGATCCGCTCAATATCTTGAACCCGGATAAAGTCGTCCGGCTGACATAGAGCTTTAAGGGTGCATTGAAAAGGCAGAGTGACGGAGTGGATTTTAAATCCGAAGCACGAAATCCGAAATTCGAAACAATTTCAAATGTTCAAAATTCCAAATATCAAAACTTCTTTCTTTGGGTCATTTGAGCATTCGGATTTCGGATTTGTTTCGGATTTCGATATTCGAATTTCGAATTTTTAGAACTCTCAACCCTTTTGGGTTCCGGTTACGCCGGGTTGGAGTGATTGAATGGAATTACAAGAGACACGGGAGCTGGTCGACCGGTGTAATAAATGCGGCCTCTGCATCCCCGCCTGTCCCGTTTACCAGCAGGTCCTCATGGAGGCTGCAAGCCCGCGGGGAAAAGTCCAGCTCGTCAAGAATTATCTGGAAGGCGATGTCGAGCTTTCAAAGCGCTTCAAGGAGATCATCCTGACCTGTCTCCTCTGTGAAAACTGTGTGGTGAATTGTCCCAGCGGAGTTCGGCACGACCACGTCTTCACGGATTTGCGGACGGAACTGGTTAAGAAACACGGGATGAACTGGAAAAAACAGCTCATCTACCGTTTGCTGACAAACGAGAGACTTCTCCACTCTTCCCAGATATTCGCAAGACTCGGACGGAACTGGCTGCTCGAAACCTTCGCCAAGAGCATGAGAGTCGGAAATATCCCGGTGGGAAAATTGCCTAAGGTCAACCCTAAACCCTTCCGGGACCGCTTCAATGGAACCATTCTTCCAGAGGGAACGCCGACTGGCCGGGTCTACTACTTCACCGGTTGCTTTACCAACTATTTTGCAGAAGATGTTGGTCAATCTGTGGTGAACATCCTGAAGAAGCTGCACTTGCAGATAGACATCCCATCCCGGGAGGACTGCTGCGGGATCGCTCCCATCTTATCAGGAGAGGCAGACATCCCCTTCAGCAATGTGGAGAAGAATATTGCGGCCATGGCGCGCGAGGAGATCCAAACTGTGATCGTAGATTGCGCCACATGCGGAGCGGCCTTTAAAAAAGAGTATATCGCCCTATTGAAGAGAAAAGGGATGGATACGACCCAGGCCGAAGCCCTGAGTAAGAAAACCGTTGACGTCCTGGAGTATGTCGCCGAGAGGATCCCCCTCCTCCCGTTCCGAAAGGATGGAAATGGGGAGAAGATTCGAGTGACCTACCACGACCCCTGCCACCTGGTCCGAGCTCAAGGCATAAGCCAGCCACCTCGAAAGATACTGAAGGCCCTGCCCGGGGTGGAATTTGTTGAAATGAAGGATGCCAATATTTGCTGCGGAGGCGGAGGGTCTTTTCAGTTCGATTTTCCTCAGATCTCCAAGGGAATCACTGAAAATAAATTAAAGAACATCCGGGAGACAGGGGCTTCCATCGTGGTAACGGGGTGCCCGGGATGCCGGGTCACGATCGGGGGGAATCTGAACGAGAAAGACCGTATCCAGGTCCTTCATCCTCTTCAACTGGTAGACAAACTCCTCTCTGACGAATCCCTCAAAAAATAATCCCCCCTCGCCCCCCTTTAGCAAAGGGGGGTTGGGGGGATTTGGAAACGTTTTGTCCTAAGAACTCGAAATAGCCGGAAGATACTAATCCTTTTTTGCTCCAGGCTCCTCCAGCATCTCCGTATCCAGCAACCGGGCTCCATGCAGCACGCGCAAGATGATCACCCTGGAGCCGACGATTTTGAAAATCGTCCGGTAATTACCATACAGCAGATGGCGATAGGCGGTGCCGAGCAGTTCGTTTTCCGGCACCAGCGGACAGCGTTCAGGAAGACTTTCCAATGTGCTGATCTGCTCTTCCAGGTGCAGGACAAAAGCGGTTGCAGCATCAGGTTTGTCCTGGGCGATGTACTCCCAGATTTCGGCCACGTCCGCCTCCGCGACCTCTGTTATGTCAACCTTGAATTTTCTTGGCACGCTTGAACTCTTTCAGAAACTCGCGGGCAGGACGGGTCCGGCCGTTTTCCACCTCTCGTTCAGCGGGGGCAAGCAGTCTTGCCAGATTCCCTGCCTGCAGGTGCATTTCATAGACGCGCACATCCAGCAGCACAGAATCGGCCCTGCCGTTGACCGTCAGAATGACCGGTCGCCCCGTGGCATGGAGATGGTCAAGAATTTCGCGCGTGTTACGCTTCAGATCCGTCACAGAACGGATATCTTCCGAGGGCCTTATGCGCGACATCATCTGCCTCCTGAAACATATTATTTAGTACTAAATATAGCATCATATAAGATGTTGTTTCAAGTGCAACAAATGGGCAACAAATGGGCAAGGCTGCAACGACAAGAACTCACCGAAGCCTTCAAGATCTTCGGCGAATTTGTGGTACAATGAAATAATAACCAAAACGAAGGGTGGCCTGGCTTCGGCACCTGATCGCCCTCAATCACAAGCCAGGTGATCATCCCGCCAAAGTAAGTTAGCTAACCGCGCCCAGCGAACTATTCCCATGGCTGCCAAGATTGGTCACACAGTGGGTGACCAATCTCCATGCTTCCCCGTAAGCCTTCTTCAAGCTCTCTCAATTCCTGATTTCTCCGGTAGAAAATGTAAAAAGATAGACTCGACATCATGCCATTGCATTCGCTCTTTCTTTCAATTGTGAAGTTTGCGAGGAGCCATTCAGAGACAAAGTCTTCTTAAATAACTTAAGAACGCCCCCACCGCGCAGATCAGCGACACCCTAACCCTTACGGCGTTTGCCCCCCAAGCACGCTCTGCACGAACTCCCAAGGTTCTCAAGGTTCACTGGGTTCGACTCCAATCCCGAAACCCAAGATGATTCTCTCAGCTTATACGGCGCCTTTTGTCACCAACACCAAAAAGGCTGACGGATCCAGGATCCTAATTCCCTCAAAAACTTTCAGGTCCTTAAGATGGTGATCGCCGGAGACAATAAAATCCGCCTTTGCCTCTAACGCAGCTGAAAGGTATTTATTGTCCGCGGGATCCTCTCTAATCTCGTCAGGTTCGATCCTGCCTTGCGCCAGGATACTGGCCTGAGATGCCTTGTTCAGGAACTCGTCTATCTCTTTTTGGGTTCGCCTGTGTCGTTTTTTGATTTTGGGATAAAGAAGGACCGCCCTGATTTCCGAGAGGATATCTTCTGATAAGATAAGTTTTATTTTATCCTCTCTGATCAGTTCGAAGATCTTCGCCAGATCAGAATGCGGCTTTAATACGGCGCTCACAAAGATGTTGGCGTCCAGAACGACTTTAAGCATTATCTTCTTGATCTGATTTTAGATTTTCTGTAGGACTGCACTGCCTCCCCGATCAGTCCATCCATATCTTTTTCATCTTCTCTTCTAAGATTCGCTCTTATTTTTGACAGAGATTCAAAAAACTCCCCTATTTCCTGCTGAAGGGACTGGTATTTGTCAATAGGAATCACTGCCACAAGAGGTTTTCCGGCCCGCTCGATGATATAATCATCTCCTTTGAGCGCCACCTCATTCATCACCCGGCCGAGATTTTGCCTCGCTTTGAGAGCGGAAATTCTTTTGTACATGTTGGTTGCTCCTTATATCAATTGATATGGTTAGATATAATTATATCAAATTGAACGAGGCTGTCAAGCGGGGATCCCATTCCCCAAACCACCTGTTGTTTGTTGAGGCCTGACCTGTCAGCACTTCGCCCTGCAAACTCAAAAGAAAATACGGCAAACGGAAAGATGGGGATGACTCTATTGATTTGTCTCGTTTACCCCGTTAGAAAGCCCCGCTGCAAGCAGCGGGGATGAAAACTATTCTTTTTTCAGCGAACACGGGGTTTAAAGCCCCGCGTGAGCCTTCCCGTTAGAAAGTAGAAGACTTTCTAACGGGGTTTACTCCGATACCAACGACGGAAGGGAAAGAAGATCCTTCTCTTACGGTAGGAATACTTTTTTCTCGTGATAGGTGACTTTAAATGGGTGACACCGGAGCCTTCTTTCCGGTATTTCTGACAAAGTCAAGGATAAAGATTCGACCCCACCTCTTTCTTCCCACGATCTCATTCCCTTCATTCAAATACTTCACGACACCCTCTTTGAATTCCCTGACACCCACGAATTTCATCTCGCTCACCTCCGGAAATAATGTTCCCACAAATATGGGAATAATACAAAGGGTCTCCGAAGGGATCAACCCCACGACTCAAGGACTGAATAATCAGCCGGCGTTTCTCCCGTCCCCAGATTTTTTTGTGTTTCCAAACTCAAGGATAAAGATTTGCCCCCATTTCGCTTACGCCCCCTTGTTCTATTCCATGGAAGTAAAAATAGATCAGGGGGGAATTTTTCAATCGTTACTTGTCAATCAGCTCATTAAAATAATGTGGCACTTTGGCTTCAAAAGTCATCTGCTCACCGCTGGTGGGGTGTTTGAAGGAAATCGATTTGGAATGAAGCGCTAAACGCTTGTACCCATCCTTGGTTTTACCATATTTACGATCGCCTACGATCGGATGCCCCTTATCGGCCATATGTACACGTATCTGATTCTTCCTGCCGGTCAAAAGATTAATCTCCAGCAGACTAAACTGCTTGGTCTCTTTAAGCACCTTATAAGCAGTATGTGCCAGTTTGCCTTTTGTGACATCCGTTGTGGAATAGACGACATAAGCCTTGTTCTCAGTCAGGTATGAGGTAATCATTCCCTCTTTTTGGGCCAACCGACCGTGAACCACCGCAACATATCTCTTTTCCGTGCCTTTCCACTGAGCCTGCAAATGGTACTTAACTTCTTCGCTTTTTGCAAATATCAGTACGCCGGATGCCGACTGGTCCAGCCTATGAACAATGAAAATTCGATTTCGAGACTTTAGACACCCTTTGCGTACATAATCGGTTAGAACGTAGTAAGCCGTCTTCAACTTGTTAGTCTCCGTCCCCACCGTCAATAGCCCCGCAGGCTTATCTACCACCAGAATATCTCTATCTTCGTAGAGTATTTCTAACCCTCTTGGCAGATATTTGCCGGGCGAATGTTTTTTCTTAAGCATACTGGGTATTCTTCCATCTTGTGCAAGTTTACTTGTGCAGTTTATAGCCTATTGCCACATTGCTATCGAGTCACAAAACATGAGGAGTAGGCTTGGTCCTCGGCGTGGTAGTAGCTGATGAATATCGACCGGCGTGGTGAATGGAATAGGGGGGCACTCTTCAATCGTTACATTTTCCCAAAACCCGTTTGAATAAACCCTGAGCATTTCGATCATCGCTCAGCCGATCCCTCAATCTTCTTCGCTACTGGCTCACCGCTCTGTACTCCACGTTTCAGCATATTCTTATACGGCTTATCAACGATAAGGAATTAACCCATTGCCCCACCCTACACGCTGTTTTCCGGTTAACGCATCCTTTTAAAAACGGAGTAGGCCTCCATAAAAGTCGGAAATCCGGCGGTCTGTATTAAGAGAAGAAGTGCATGCTTAATCTCATCATTGGAAAGCCCAGATTCCTTTCCCTTCAGGATATGAGTCTCAAGAGACAAGGCATGACCGCTTGCCCCGGAAACTGCAATCTTAATCAGCCACCGGATTTTCTCGGTCAGAGGGCCGGATTGCTCATGAATCGTTTTCCCTAGTCCTTCGTGACCTTCGTACACGGCGGGAAACTCTTTTTTGAATTCCTTCAGTGCCCTGTGAATTTCTTTCATCTTAACTCTCCTTTCCTCACTGAAACGCTAAGAGATCGGCTTAACGTTTCAAAAGTTATTTTTACTCTTCAATCGGAAATCAAATGTCTTAGCTTTCAGTGCTTAACAGTCAACTTTGATTTATGCACTCCACGCCATGTCTGTCCGCCACAGCAGGCGCTATACGCGCGTCTGAAGAGGGCCGACTTTTTTACGGATGATACTACGATTGCAAACTCAAGGATAAAGATTTGACCCCGTTCCCACTACAATATAGCCTCAGTGCTTTTCTACTAGGCTAATATCATTAAATGAGACGGGACAGGGGGACGTAGTTGAAAATTAACACTTATTCTCGGCTCCTTCGAGGTTCTGGATCGCTTTAGCAATCGCTGAAGTACATACCCCCATTTGCCGGGCGATCTCAGCCCTCGAAATCCCGAACTCATGACTTAGATAATACGCAATCTTCGCTCGTACCCCTGAGTACTTTCTCGTCCGCACCCCCATCCTCAATTCCTGTTCCGCAACTCCTTCTCTAAGGCATATCTCCTTAATGGAATTATCAATAGAATTATTAATTTCGCCGGCCCGGAGATATCTCCTTACCTTCTTTTCCGCTTCTCTGATAATCTCCGCGACAAAGTCTCCACTCCCTAACATCCGGCTGTCATATTCCATCTTCTCCCCAGAACCTCTTAAAGATAGTACCTGGGACCATCCTCCTAAACTCCGTATCAATCCCCCTCCGACTAACTCTGGCCGCCGCCCCTGATCTTTCCCCTCTTCCATAAACTTTCGGTATGCCCGAATGGCTTTCCCTTCCTTCTCATGAAACTGATGGAGAACATATTCTCTCTCCTGCCACTCGTTCTTCCTCTTTCCCACCAAAATCATATGACCACTCCAGGGATAGTGATCCAATCCCCCCATACTCTTTACCACCGCAGCCCTTAAGGGATTTAAATGAATATAACGTACTAATTCCAATAAATAAGTTCCCTCTTCACAAATAATCGACTTATACCGGTTTTGAAATAGATGGCCATTCCTCCGATGTCTCCGGTTATATCGAAGAGCGTAACCGGTTAAGAGGCGGCGCATGAATTGGGAGATCCCAGTAGGACCGCTAAAGAACAAAAGATGAACATGGTTTCTCATCAACGCCCAGGCAAGAATCCTGGTTCCAGTTTCCTGGGCTAACATCCCCACCCGGGAAATAAAATTTTCCCGGTCTTGGTCATCCTTAAATATCGGAGATCTTTCAATCCCCCGAATCATCACATGATGAAGAGTCCCTGGAGCATCTAATCTTGCTTGGCGAGCCATAACGGTTCACTACCACACTTCCAGATATGTGTAAAGTGCTATTTTTCAACTACGTCCCCCTGTTTCTGTTTCCAACTACGTCCCCCTGTTTCTGTTTCAATAGTCATCCCTAAAATCCCTAATCGGAGCAATTTCGATCCTAAAATTACCCTTCTAAGGCTAAAATCAACCGCTTTTCTAGATGTTGGCCCATCAAGTCGAATAGTTGTCTTGGTCCGACCCCGGAGACCAAACCTTCTCTTGCGCATCCCGATGCTTTTCATTTGTTCAACTTTATTCGAACTGAGTTAGTTCCGCCTTAAACCCTTTTTTGATTGCCGTCTTCCATATTCTTTCCATCTCTTTTGTTAACCAGGAGTTAATCTTCCTCCCCAATTTGAGTCTCTCAACGATTTGATAGCAGATGCCCCTTGAGAAACTGTCAATATAGTCTGTGCTTTCACCCCAACTTATAAGTTTCTGCCAAATCTTCCAATTATTATAGAGATCCAAGAACTCTTTAACTTGACCTAATCGATCATCAGATCGAATTGAACCGTTCTTATTCTTAGCATGGACAATATCTTTCCTTACCTCTTTACTGGGTTGAATTGCTTCGCTATGTCTACCGCTTCCGCTTCCTTCGTAATCACTCTTCTCAAATGGTTTCCCGTCTTGAGCAGCTGAAGTAAATGCATCGGGTTTGCTTTCTGTACCTGAAGGGAATATTTTTTCTCTGCTCTCTGATCCTTCTTCCGATACTGTTTTGGGTGTTATTCCTTCATTTTTCAAGAAATTCCACAGATTCTCCATTGCCCCGTCTTTATCACGATAAAAAGCACTGCCACTAATGCGCCAGAACTTCCAACCGGCTCTTCGAAGCTGTGCCTCCCGCCGCTGATCATATTCCCACCTGTCTGGTCCATGGTATTTTTCGCCATCACATTCAATACCCACCAGCTTCTTGTCCCCCTGTACGACCAAATCGATTCTGTAGTTGAAATCATTTGGCAAGGGCCTAAATTGAGGGACAACTTTATAACCCTTCTTTATCATCCTTTCGCCCACATTAATCTCGAATTCACTTTCAGCCTTTCGTTTTAGAATCTCAATCCCATATTCCATTTCGGCTAAAGGGGGATTCTTGTACCATTCAAGTAACCTATATCTTACGCATTCCGGATTCCTAATACTGTCTAATTTTACGGAATGAAAAAGAAATACCTGGTCTCTCGCACGACTTGTAGCAACATTAAATCTTTGTCGGTCCGAATCTTTCACCAGAGGGGCGAACGGAGCATTTACAGCAACAACTAAGGACAGAAACATGACATCCCGTTCGTCCCCCTGAAAAGCGTAAGCATCGCCACAGATTATTCTTCTTTCCGCCCTTTCGGTCTCCTCAAGCCGTTCAGCGATCAGGTCAGAAATGTATTTCGCCTGTTTTTCTCCAAGTAGGGATATCACTCCCATCGTCCTCTTTCCATTACGTTTGCCGCCAGTCAAATATTGTTTATCCCTACAACATTTTATCAAGGTCTCGACCAAAGCCTCTGCTTCAGGTTTATTAACGTCGTTGTTATCTTTGAACCCGTTATCGATCAAAATGGTACTTATTGTGGGTTTCAGCATCTGGTGAGGATTCGGCTGGCGCAAAGGTTCGAGCTTCCCAGCGTAAGTGGGACATAAACGGTTGTTAAATTCGATAATCTCCGGTAAGCAACGAAAATGTTCTGTCAATAGTATACGGTTCATCCGTGGGATGTTTTGGGCAATGTGATAAAGGCTGTTGTCTATTAAAAAAGTCGTGTCCGCGTAAGGAACATCCGAAAGAAATTGCTTATTCAACTCGAATACTTTACCTCTTTCAATTCCCACGGCAGAGGGGCTTATCTGTTCGGGGTCACCAACGACCAAGACCTTTCTTGCCCTAAAAAGAACTGGTAGGGCACGCAAATCACACTGGCTTGCTTCGTCCACAATCACCAAATCAAAAATTTCTGGTTCTGCTGGAAAGGACATCACAACTCGATGCAGTGGCATAATCCAAGCAGGAACTGCACCGACTGCATCCACCATGGCTTTTGAAGCAGCTAACAACCACCGTTGCCCAAACTTTCCACCTGTCTTACCATATTTGCGCATCGCGTCGGCCCATGCGGTCAATGCTCTATAATGGTGATCTTTAATACTTGTGATTTGCCTCTGCCATGTCCTCTCGATAACGAGTTGTGTCACGATTTCATGTTCTCTCTCTCTGACTCTTTCCAAACGAGTTTGGAGGCTTTCGACACTTTCACGCTTATGAAGCACATCAAGCCATGCGGTAAGCCGCCGCCATCGCCAAGCTATTCCCCAATCCTTATCCAGAGCTTCTGCCCCATCTTTTATTGCTCTTTTCTCAAGCAAGCTATACCAGATAGGGGCAGCACTTTTAAGCTCATTTGACAAGTACTCAAGCCTTTCCACCTTTGCACATAGCCTCCTCAGACGCAAGAGCTCAGCATATGCCTCTTCATATCTATCAGTAGATAGGTCCGCAACTGCTGAAGCAAACAGCTTCCAAAGAGCATGAGCATTTTCCTTTGACGCCTCAGCCTCAAAAGGAGTTTGATAATCTGATAAGTATTGCTCAGTCCTTTTCTTTTCGATTTCAGCAATCCTTCCATTCAGGGTCTTCAAGTACTCTTCAATGGATTCCTTTTCGTGAAAAATGTGGTTACAGCAACCCAATGATCTCAATTTGTTTCTTATGTACTCAAGGTACTGATCTTTCCACTCTAAAGTAGCAGATATCCCCTTCATGTTTTCATCTATCTCAGCTAAAGGCATTTCATCGTTCGAGGCCAATTTGGGACCATCAATAATCGCAATGTTCTTTCCCCAGATGGTTCTAATTTTATTGAGATGCCTCTTATACTGAAAATATGCCTTCGTTACTTCAATCCTCTCAGAAGTGAGCAAACTGTAATAGTCAACCTTGATGGACTCGAATGCTAATTTCGCCTCTTTTGACATGGTTATTCTTGTAAGCCATTTAGATGGGTTCCCGCCTTTTCCAACAATCCGGCTAAGCTCCTCTAGGGCAAGATCGATATCGACATCAGGAGGTATATCCTTCACTATAATTCTGTAGGCTTTAATTTTATTGAAATTCTTCCAGGCTATTTCCTTCCAAGCAGAGCACTGCTTCACAAAATCACGCCAGAAGATGTCTTGATTTTGCTCCATTGAGGTCAGACGCAATATCGTTAGTTGCCATGGCTGCTTCAATTCTTGGATTAGCTGGAGGGCATTCTGCAACAAAGTCTGAGCTTCGCTAACTGCGTTTCGCTCTGCAAACTTGATCTGCTCACCCCACTCCAATCTTAGCTCTTCTGTCTCAGCAGCTGTTTTCGTAAAGTAACGCAATTCCACGAGAATATTTGAAAAAACTTCGCATGTCAGCACCTTATCAAGATCGGGAAGGTTTTGGAGGCAGGATTTCCGATCTTCAGGAGAAATTTCTTTTAACAGATTGCACATTTCGTGCAATTCTTGCTCTGTTATTGGTGAGTTTGATTCGGCCAAAAGATTGTCTGGAAACCAGCCGTGGTCAAGCTTCTTTTCAGCACACTCCTTTGCTGCGTAAACGGCATTGATGGTCTCTCCGTCAACAGGAATAGTAGAGGAACCTATCGACCCCCACTCCTTTATTTGAGAACGAAGCTTTGATTGCTCTTCACGGACGGTTCTTAATTCTTTCTTCAGGCGCTGAATTCTTTGTTCAACAACCTGACTGTTCTTTTCGGAGAGATGTTTTCCTATTGATTCTACAGCTTCACTGAGCTGTTTTTTCGACTCAGTGTCATTTCCTATGTGGCTTACACATAGGCTTCTGATTTGGTCTGGTATGAATTCACGTAAAACCCGCAGGGCATTTTCGGTTTGAGTGGTAACAAGAATTTTTTTCCCTCTTGCGAGAAATGAACTGATAATGTTCGCAATTGTGTGACTTTTCCCAGTCCCGGGAGGACCCTGCACCAATGCACCGAAATGGGTTCTTAGTCTTTTGACAATTTCCTCCTGCTGATCGTTATATTCAAGTGGAAGCAAATGTTCACCTTCATCTTGGTCACTGCGCACATCGTCAGCATAATCTTCTGGGTTAGGCATCTCTTCCGTGCGTGGATCTGCAACGAGGGAACTAATGAACGGCGGAATAGCGGACCCATTATGTATTGACGCGGAAACTTTTTCGGCATCGTCAACCCAGAAGCGTCTAGGACGCTGTCTAACAAAAATTACTGGGGCATTGTGAATTGTAGGGATAGATGTAATAGGGGGACGTGAGACCGGTTCGTCTGAATACAAATCGCTCTTTTCGGCACTCTCTTTACTCAGGTAACCGGTAGTTGTCGTAGAAAAACCCCTCATCTGGTTATTGTTCCAGGGATCAGGAGGGGATTCATCGCTGTTTACTGTTCTTGAGAATTTCATCAACTGTTCTTTTAAAGGGTAATCCAGGTTTGCCAGACAATCTAGGTCTAATTTACTTGTACTTGTCTGGTTGGGTGCAAGAGCTATATTCCTTCGCATTGGATCGTAATGAAGATTCAGCGGCGTGAGTATCAAGGGATGATAGATACTGTTTCCTGAACTATGGCTCCATGAGAGGAAAAGATGTCCCCAAATGATTTCCAGGCGGTCGCCCTCAACGCTGAGTCTCTGATATAAGCTAAATAACTGATCATACAGGACGTTTGCCTTGTATTGAGGTAACACACGTTCAGACCAAAACTTCCATGAAGCCTCCAAATATTTATTCAGGCCGTCTAAACGGTTCTTGTCGTCTTCAAACTTCTCTTCAAACTCCCGGCTGTTTATAGGTATCGGAGGTTGGCTTCCTGTTCCTTCATCAACCCAGCTTGACAGGATTTCCGGCACAACGGGCTTCTTCCCTGTTTGAAATCGATTCCAGTTTTCCATTACCGTGATATATCCATTAAATGCCTCCACCCGGCGAGGGTCTTCATCAAATGCAACAGCTTTTAAGATCGATGGCTTCGGAGATGGCCGTCTCGTAGGGTTTGAAGAAAGTAGAACCCACCCCTGCAATATTGATGGTAATGCTGGCGGATCGTCGTATGCTCGCTTCGTAATCGAAATCCAGGCGTCTTCAATGTGCGTAGCTTCTGGCATTTCCGATAATTCAAGGTTGCCATTCATTGCATCAAACGCCCTCACTTCACAGTGGTCCGAAATTGTGAAATCAGCTTGCCACCACAGTTCATCTCCGTATTGAGTAACCTCGCGGTTCACGGGCAAATCAATTGCGTAAACTCGACTTATAAACTCAAACAAACGTTCGGCCTTATCTTTAAGACTCATATGAAATCCACAAATTTAGAAACGAAACGTTAGTTCGATTTACCGTTCTTAGGAGGGCCACGGTATCAGGTCTTGAAATGTGAGTTAGTATTCTAATCACCCTTGTCCTTCAATTGTTCCGGGGTCCGTTCCTCCAGCCAGAGCTTGCAGACATTCTTCCATCCTATCCGGCGCCATTTTTTGAAAACCGCCTTCAATTCAACCAAGTCCTTCGCTTCCAGAAGATCTTTCCGGGCAGCTTTTAAATCTTCAAGAGATGCAATCGCTGGCATGGTCTACCCCATTAAAACCGTGTCCGTGTCCCCCTCAACCCACTGGGGCCGAAGACGGCGTTTTCCGTGTCCGTAAATCATCAAAAATAAAAAACCCATTCTTGTTCAGAATAGGCTCTGGGGTGATCCAAAGATTCTTATCATTTCCTCCCCTTGTGGCACCGGGTTAGGAATTTTGGTTGAGTTTAATCTTTGCCTTCTCCTAGGATTGCTTCTATCTTCTGCCTTAATTCAGGCAGTCTTTCCCTGATGGTTTTCCAGATGATCCCCATTCGCACACCAAAATACTCGTGGGCCAAGATATTCCTCATTCCGCCCATTGCCTTCCAATCAATATCAGGATGTTTTTCTTTCACTCTCTTGGGGATATGTTTTGCGGCCTCTCCCAGTATTTCTAAGTTTCTGATAACCGCATCCACTGTTTTGCTGTCTTTCGAGAATTCCTCAAAAGTATATCCTTTTGTAAAGGTTTCTATCTTTTCTACCGCTTCTTTTATGTCATGCAGATAGAGCTTATAGTCCCTCAACCCACTCAACCTCTTTTAATATTTTCGGCTTGATGTAGGGCTTGATCGTATCCGGTGTCACCAGGTCTACCTTACTTTTCAAGATCTGTTCAATCTCATCGTTCAAATGGATAAAGTCAAAAAGATCAATCATATCGTCAAATTCGACAAGCAAATCAACATCGCTCTTTTTCCTAGTTCTGCCTGTCGCAAATGAACCAAAGATTCCAATCTTGTTCACTTTGTATTTCTTCAGAATTTTCTTATTATTTAGTAAAACTCTCTTTATATGTTCCTTTGTCATCTTATGCTCCTATAAGATAGCCCTGCTCTTCTTTCCGTAGGCTTTTCTCCTTACTGATTTGACAGCATTATCAATATCCTTCATTGTTAATTTTGTTCCCTTAAATGCTTCTCTGGCAATTTTAAGGGCGGCATCGAGTCTATCCTCAATTCCCTTCCTTGCCAGCTTCATTTTTATCACCTCACTTCAGTTTTTCATATCATACACTAAAAGTTTCTGTCGCTCCATCTTTTCATTCATCTTCTATTCCATGAAGGCCTTGCTGCCGGGTAGTTACTGCTTCATATCCTGCTTGTTTCAAATTTATAGACAGTCGAGCGTCTACGCATTCATCCAGCTTGAACTTCATTTAGCTCCCTCGAGGGGTACGTCCACATAACGTTCTCTCGACATTTCAGCAGCGAAAGCAAGTGCAGCGTGGATATCCTCTTTGGTAAGGGAGGGGTAAGCCTTCAGAATCTCATCTTCGCTTGATCCTGCGGCAAAATTGTCAACAATAAGAGACACCCAGACTCGTGTCCCTTTAATACAGGGTCTACCATGGCTGATGCTCGGATTAATCGTTATTCGATCTTTCCAATTTTTCATAGTTCAAACCCTCCTATTCAGAAATCAAGCCTAGGCACCTACGACTCCTTTTAATGGAATCGGTTTTGCCTTTTCTGAAGAGAGCCAAGCGGCATACTTTAATGCTTGAACGATGTCCTCTTCTTCAAGTTCCGGATAAGCCTTCAAAATTTCTTGTGTTGTCATTCCACCGGCAACGAGTTTGAGGATAACTGAAACGGTTATCCTCATTCCTCGAATCGTGGGTTGACCGAGGCAAACCTCTGGATCAATGGGTATCCGATTGAGTTCTTTCATAGGTTTAATCTCCTAATCTTTTTGTTATTATATACATCAAATTGCAAAAAATAGAAATAACCATGCAGGATAGGAACGAAATCTCATCCACCCTCACCTTTCAGCTGCTACCAACTTCTCGCAGAGCGCATGGCGCATGGCGCATAGAGCATAGCGTAAATACTCAAACCTTTTTTCTGGGCTGCTTTCAGATCTTCAAGCGATGCAATTGCCGGCACACTTTCCTCGCTTCATACACCTTGAAAAACCGAACCCTCACTTCAATTTGGATTAACTCCGCTTTAAAAAGCGAGCGAAACATCCTGTATTGTGGAAGTAAATAAGGAGTCCATAATTGAGAAGACATGCTCTTCGAAAATCTCCCCTAACCCCTCTTTGCCTGTCCGGTGACAGGAAAAGGATACCAAGGAGAGGGGAATTCCTCCCTTTTCTAAAGCATGCCCGCCGGTAGGCAGGGGAGGGAAGGAGGGATTTAGTCTTCCGTGTCTATACAATTATGGACTGACTAATAATAGGTCGAAATAAGTCTGGATTCTGGATCGCCCGAAAGTTGACCCCAATATACCAGAAAGTCACCATCATGGCAATTTCTAAATAGGGGTAAGGACACGCCACTCAGTTAACGACGGGAAAAAGATGCTCTTGCGGAGCGCCCAAAGACAAACGTTGAAAGGAATGGGGTTTGCCCAGACCCTTTGCGAAGAGAAGTAAAAACTGGGGGAGGGCGAAGTCTCAAGTTGGATTGAAAAACCCGAAGAAAAAGAATATTATGATGACCAGAGTTCGTTGAAACCTGGAGGAGAAACATGGAAAAGGAGATCATCAGGACGGTTTGTGAGGGTTGCATGTCTGGGTGTGGCGTCATGGTTCATAAGGAAAACGGAAAGGTCACAAAGATCGCGGGCGACCCGGATCACCCTCAAAACAGAGGCAGGCTGTGCATCAAGGGCATCACGTATGATGAGCTTCTCTATCATCCGGATAGAATCAAGCATCCCATGAAGCGTGCGGGAGAACGGGGTGAAGGGAAATGGATCGAGATATCGTGGGACCAGGCCCTGGGTGAGATTGCTGCGAAATTGAATGACATCATCAAGAAACATGGCCCGGAATCAATCACCCTGGGATTCGGGACTTATCCAAAAGGGGGAGCCATTCCCAGTCGTATGTTCTGCCAGGCCATCGGATCTCCACAACATCTGACGATCGATGGCCCCTATTGCTTCACTCCCCATATTATGTCCGATGTCCTGACCTACGGGGTCAATGTGAAATGCGAGCTGACCGGGTCCTATTTTTATGACAGCAAAGCGATTGTCCTGTGGGGACACAACATGGCTGTCTCCTTTCCGCCGAAGTGGTGGAGAATCCAGGAAGGGCACAAGAAGGGAGCCAAGTTAATCGTCGTTGATCCCAGGAGAAATGAAGTGGCTAAGGAGGCTGATTTATGGTTGAGGGTCAAGCCCGCAACAGACGACGCCCTGGCCCTGGGCTGGCTGAATGTCATCATCAAGGAGAAACTGTACGATGAGCCTTTTCTCCGGGATTGGACGAACGCCCCCTTTCTCGTACGAACCGATGAAATGAGACTTCTTCGAGAGAGCGATATAAAAGAGGGAGGGAAGTCTGACAACTACTTCGCCTGGGACCTGAAATCAAATCGCCCAATTGTCTATGACACCAAAGATGTGAAATATGAGAAAACGGATATGACGCCTGCCCTTTCCGGCACCTTCAAGATCACCTTGAGGGACGGAAAAGAGATTGCCTGTGAGACGGTCTGGCAAAGATTCGCGAAGGTCGTCGAACCGTTTACACCCGAGAGAGTGGAAGAGATCACGTGGGTTCCCGCAAAGCAGATGATCGAAGCGGCGAGGACCTATGCCACAAGCAAACCGGCCGCGCTTCTGTCCCATATGGGGACCACAATGCATAATAATGTCATCCAGACGACGCGTCTTCTCAGCTTGTTGATTACGGTCACCGGGAATTTTGACGCCAGAGAAGGGAACGGAGTCGTCCAGTTTCCGATCAGCTCCTATCTTGAAACATCAAGGGATTTGCGAAACCGAAAGGCTGAGGAAAAACAGATCGGGGCGGCGGAGTATCCCCTCTTTGCCGGACCGGATTCGATCCGGTCGAAGGTCCATCCCGGGCTGTGGTACAAGGACCTGGAAAAAGGCGGCCTGATCAAGGCCCTCTGGACGAGCAGCAATCCGGTGGTCCATTCCGAGGACAGCATGAGAGTAATCGAGGCTTTGAAAAAGCTCGAACTTCTTGTCGTGGTCGATTTTTTCAGAACACCGACAGCGGATATTGCGGATTATATTATTCCCCCTGCTTCCTGGCTGGAACGGGACGAGATTGCCGACGCCCAGAACTATCCCAATTTCATCGCTGCCCGGCAGAAGGTGGTCGAGCCTATAGGGGAGTGTCGTGATGAATACGAAGTGCTATTCGACATCCTCAACAGGATGGGAGTGCCTCTCCCTTTTGGGGAGCAAGTCAAGACCCCTGAAGATCTTTTCAATCTCCGGCTGAAAAAGGCAGGAATCACATTCGCCGAATTGAAGAAGCTCGGAATTCTCTCAGTCCCTCTCGTTGAGAAAAAGTATGAAAAGGGGCTCCTCCGGCCTGACGGCAAACCGGGCGTCGATACCCCGACGGGGAAATGTGAAATCTGGTCGACCAAGCTGGAAAAGTTCGGATATCATCCCCTCCCTTACTATGAGGAGAAGTATCCCTCTGCGGATGTACTGAACGCTTATCCCCTTATCCTCACGGACGGCAGGACACTGGAAATCTACCACGGGCTCGGCCTGAATCTGCCTACCCGCCGAAAAAGGGTGCCGGAGGCGATTATCGAGGTTCATCCGGAGACAGCAAAAGGCCTGGGAATAAAGGAAGGGGAGTGGGTGTGGATCGAGACACATCAAAACAAGAACCGTTTCAGGAGGAAGGTCGTATTCGCCCCTCAACTTCATCCGAAGGTCATCTGGGGCAATTCACATTTTCACCAGGCAGAGGAGAGGGAAATGGCAAAGAGGTTGGAGCCCAATATCAACCTTTCACACACGCTCGATGGTCCGCTTGATCCGATCGATGGCGCCGGACAGATCAGGGGCGTACCGTGCAGAATGACCAAGGGGTAACATTTTGTCTCCTTGCTGCCGGAAGGTTGTTCACGCGACCTATTCGCGAGCCCGCTTGCCATCTTATTCCTCATTGATAATGATTATTGGAATAGATTTATTAAAAAAGGAAGACAGGGATCTGAATGAAATCAATATTTGCTAAATGGGTCATTTTGTTATTAGTGCTTTTAACCTTCGGATGTTCCTCAATCATCAATCTCATGCAGGATGGAATTGGTCAACCCATTTCTACGATCATAGATCATTTGGGCCCCCCTTCGCGAGTGATTCCCGATGGCAAGGGCGGGAGTGTCTATATTTGGGAGCAATGGGTTCCTACGGGATGGTATAACGGCTATCTAAGAACGAATGAGTTCTGGGTCGATTCAAACGGAATCATTTATAAATGGAGATGAAGAAGATGACGGGAATGCAATGCAAAGGGTTTCAACCGTCTATGATCCCCAATCCTTGTCCTCCAAAATCCAGCCATTCGAGGTCTCCTGTGAGGCACGCGCTGCATGAACGTCCCTGTTTTTGCTGCACAGGTTTAATGGCCTGGGCTTTCCAATGGAGGGATATCCTTTATGAGATGGGAAACTCATCGTCGGTAAATATCTGGCTTATGGAAATGCAGTCGGTGGATTCGTAATGACAAAAGAATAATCTCTCAGGCAAAAAGAAGGAAGCGGTAGCGCGCAGCTTACAACAAGCGCGAACCTAGAACCTATGCGAGGAAGGGCAATGGATTTTCAATTTGATGAGAAGAAATTGAAGTTTGTTCAGCGGGTCTTGAACAACCGCGTGCTCTTCAAGATCGTGCTGCTTTTTCAGGTGCCTATAAACTTCATGATAGGAATGAGACTCAGAGAACTAAACGAACAATCGTGTAAAGTCTCCGTTCCTTATAGATGGCTCAACAAAAATCCTTTTAAGTCGACGTTCTGGGCAGTATTGGGTATGGCGGCGGAGATGAGCACCGGCGCATTGGTTAAGATGTACACCTATAAACTCGACCCTTCTGTTTCCATCATTGTGGGTGATTGTTCCGGAGAGTTCGTCGCCAAAGCCAGGGATCTTACGACGTTTGTCTGTAATGACGGAAAGCGCATTGCCGAAACGGTAAAAAAGGCGATAGAAACGGGGGAACCTCAGGAGTTATTGTGCAAAACGGTTGGATATTCAAAGGCAGGAGAGGAGGTTGCCCGTTTTACGTTTACCTGGAAGATGAAGGTGCGGGAGGCATAAGGGCGCGACTTCACGTTGGTCGGGGGGCGGGTCAGGTCTATTCAGGCTGTTGAAAAATGCCCCTGCCTACCGGCAGGCAGGCATCTGCGGCGTCAAGAGACAGGACTGAGCGATGAGGACTGAGTGACAATCAAAGCTCAACCCGGAAGTATACCTTTCTTCTGCTCAGTCCACAGTCCTCACTACTTTTATCTCGTGTTTGGGGCGCCCCCGCAAACGGGATTTCGCAAAGCTCAACTTGCATCTGCCTGCCTGCGCGTAGCCGCTTCGGCGGAGGCAGGGACATTTTTGATCAGCCTGGAAAAAGGAGTTTTTCAACAGCCTGTATTTTATTAACATTAACGGTAGATGTGGACACATTTGCCTTGAGAGCTACAAAGGGGATGTGGTTCTGAAGCAGCTCGGATACTTCGTATTCCCACCCTATCAGCTTAGAGTTTTTGAACCCAATAATTAGATTTTCACTGATTGACAAACGTAACAAGAAAATCCAGCAGACGCGATACAGCCCGCGCCGCCGATTTCGGCGTTATATTTTCTTTCATCCGGTAATCCTCGTCTTTTAGAGCTCCCTTAGAGTGAATATTAGGTAGGTTTAACAAGTAATCCCCTTTCCAAGGCTTCCTGAAAGAGTGATTTTCAAATATTGCCAGGCCATCCAACATTTCACTTGGTAATCCGTAAAGCCCAATCTTTTTCCGAAGCTTACGCCCTTAGACTTTCTCAAAAACCAACACTAATACCAAAATTAAAAACTCAATCGTCCTTAACAGTTGTTGACTTTTTCACTCAGGGCCGGGTAAAATTGGATCAAGCATTAGGATGGAACACCCTATCATGGTAGAAGACAGGAGAACGAAACCTCGCAAATATACAATTCTTGTGGTGGATGATCAAGAGTCATTAAGAAACTTAATCGTTACTTTTCTATCCAAACTGGGACATTCATGCGTCACAGCAATTGATGGAGTTGATGCTCTGGATAAAATGAAGGGAAATAAATTCGATGCTGTCGTATCAGATATAAAAATGCCCAACATGGATGGAATTACTCTTACAAGTAAGATTTCAATACAATATCCAGAACTCCCGATAATGATAATGACAGCGTTTGAAGAAGAAGATACTGCCGGATTAGCAATTTGTGCTGGGGCTCGAGATTTTATAAGAAAGCCATTCTCTCTTAATGAGTTTTCCGTTAGATTACATAAGATGATCAATGACTCGGAAGCTCTAAGGCGAATGAAGAGGGAAAAGGGTGTAGATGATGGCATGCGAGAACTTTTAGATGAGTTAGATGCAAGCTTAAAGAAGATTTAGAACCCCCCTAAAAACAAATAATTCCTTCACATCAGAAAATTAAGCATTTCAGCCATCCCAAAAGCGTTATTTGAGGGGTGAGGAGTTAATCGTAACCCACTCTGTATTACTACTTCTCTTAATTATGCATATTTCTACGAGTAATCGTTACCTTGGAGGATCATCCTAGACCGAAGACTTGCAGGTGAAACTGCCAGACGCTAGAGTGGGTAAAATTTCCCCATGTCGGAAGCTAAGGAGTGGGCGACGCCGGGAGGGATATTCGTTCGTTCTTCTTATTTCTCCCTTCCTTTCAACCCCAACACATCCTGCATATCATAGAGTCCATTGGGTTGATTCACCACCCAAAGCGCTGCCCGGACCGCACCGCGGGCGAAGTTATCCCGGCTGTGGGCGCGGTGGATAATCTCCAGCCTCTCGCCGATTCCTCCGAAGAGAACCGTATGTTCTCCCACAATGTCTCCTGCACGGATCACCTGCATCCCGATCTCGTCTTTTGTCCGCTCACCCACCATCCCCTTTCTGCCATAAACGCCCACCTTACTAAAATCCCGTCCGACTGCCTTGGCAATCAACTCCCCCAATTTCACCGCTGTCCCACTGGGTGAATCTTTTTTCAGGCGGTGATGGGCTTCAACAATTTCGATGTCATAATCCGGACCCAAAACCTGGGCAACCTCCTGAACGATCCTGAACATGACATTCACTCCGACACTCATGTTGGGTGAGAAGACACACCGGACACTCTTTGAAAGATCCTTGACTCTTTCAATCTGCTCGGGACTCAAGCCCGTGGTGCCGATGACCACCGCCAGACCGGCCTCCTTCGCGAACTCCAGGCTTTCCAATGAGGCTTGAGGACTGGTGAAGTTAATGATCACATCCCCGCCCTTCCCCTTCAATCCTCCTTCCAAAGGGATGTCCATTGTTCCCAATCCAATGACTTCTCCAATATCCTTTCCGATCGACGGGTGGTCCGGCCTTTCAATGGCCCGATGAAGTCTCATCGATGAGGTTTCTTTGATGATATGGATGATCCGGCCCCCCATTTTTCCGGCTGCGCCAATGACAATCGCCTTAATCTCTTTCATTGGTATGCCTCCTCCCACATCTCAGCTTCATAGATGATGTGGACATCTCCTTCAAAAAACACTTTTTTTACCTCCCCGCCTTCAATCTCGAAATGGACGGTCAGGATTTCACCTCCCCGGGTCTTAATCGATACCGGAGATTTCACAAAACCCTTGAAGGCAGCAATCAGTGCCGAGGCCACGACGCCTGTGCCACAGGCTAAGGTTTCGTCCTCAACCCCTCGTTCATAGGTTCGTATCGACAGCCGGGAATGATCCTCCAGCCGGACGAAATTCGCATTGGCCCCCGCAGGTGCGAAATGGGCGTGGCGGCGAGTCGCCCTTCCCATTCGGACGACGTCGGTTCCTTCGAGGTCTTCCACAAAGATGACGGCATGAGGAACGCCTGTGTTGATGGTTGAGATGATCCGCTCTTCTCCTTCGATCGAGATCTTCTGATCAAGTTTGAGGCCATGAGGCTTTGTCATCTGGAGCTTTACCCTTTTCCCGTTCACCTGGGCGGAGATAATCCCAGCCAGCGTCTCAAAAGAGAGAGAGGGACCTGCGATCCCCTTTAAATAGGCAAAGCGGGCAACACAACGGCCTCCGTTACCACACATCTCTGCTTCGCTTCCATCTGCGTTATAAAAGCGCCACTTGAAATCGGCCTTCTGAGACCGTTCGATCAGGATGAGCCCATCTGCCCCGACAGAGATTCTTCTTCGACAGACTTTTCGGATGAAGTCCTTCAAACCATCATCTTTCAGGAAAGGCTCCCGATGATCGATGAGGATGAAGTCGTTTCCGCTCCCGCTCATCTTCATAAAAGGAATCTTCATCAACTGTTAACCTCCGACTGTTGAGATTGAATTCAAATCAGAAATTCGACAATATAATAATTGAGCAATAAATCCCAAATCTCAAATTCCAAATTCCAAATAATGTTTCGTTTGCCAAATCCCATTCCCGAAACTTTTGGAAATTGACAATTCGAGCTTATTTGGAATTTGTGCTTGGATTTCGTGCTTTTCACGACGAATTTATGACGGTTTAAAAATTCGGGAATCTCTTCTCCGCGGATGAGATCCTCATATCCCTCTCTCTGACGGATCACAAACATCTGATCATCCCGAACCAGAACCTCAGCGATCCTGGGTCTTGAGTTATAGTTGGTGGACATGGAAAACCCGTAAGCGCCGGCACTCATCACGGCAATCAGTTCACCCGGACGGAGATCCTGGATCTTCCGGCCTTTTGCTAAAAAGTCACTCGATTCACAGATGGGCCCCACCACATCAGCCAGAATCTCCCCCCGGCTCTCCTCCATCACGGGCAGAATCTCGTGATAAGAGCCATAATAACTGGGCCGGACGAGATCGTTCATGCCGGCATCCACGATCACAAACCGCTTTTCCTCATTTTCTTTTATATAGAGAACCTTTGAGACCAGGACCCCCGCATTCCCAACAATGACGCGACCCGGTTCTAAGATGAGCGTACAGCCGAATCCCCGGAGCTCGTCAAGAATGGTGGAGGCGTATTCTACGGGATGGGGAGGCTCTTCATCCTGGTAAGTGATTCCCAAGCCGCCTCCCAAATCCAGGTATTGAATCTCGATCCCTTCCTTTCTCAAACTTTCAACCAATTGTTTGAGTTTCTTCAACGCCTCGATAATGGGGTCCACCTCGACCAATTGGGAACCGATATGACAATCAATCCCAACAATCTTTAGATGGGGCAACTGAGAAGCAAGACGGTAAGCCATCGGTGCGCGAAGGATATCAATCCCGAATTTATTCTGTTTCAACCCCGTTGAGATATAAGGATGTGTCTTGGGATCGATATCCGGGTTGACCCGGATGGCGATTGGCGCCTTTTTGCCGACCCGGCCTGCCACTTCGTTGATTGTTTGAAGCTCCTGGGAAGACTCCACATTGAACATAAGGATGCCCGTTCTCAAAGCATATTCAATTTCATCTTCTCTTTTTCCAACCCCTGAATAGACAATTTTTTGCGGGGCCGCTCCACCCTTGAGGGCTCGGAAGAGTTCCCCTCCGGAAACCACATCCACTCCTCCGCCCAATTTCGAGAAAAGGCGGAGAAGAGCCAGGTTGGAATTGGCCTTTGCGGAATAACAAGTGAGATGAGGCATCCCCTTGAAGGCCTCATCGAAAACGGTGAAATGTCTGACTAAGGTGTGATAGCTGTAAAGATAGAAAGGCGTCCCCACTTTTCCAGCGATCTGCTGAATGGGAATCTCTTCACATTGAAGCTGATGATCTTTGTATTCAAAAAAACGCATCGGATCTCCAAATATCGGTCATTAAGTTATTGAGTAATTAGGTTTCTTCTCAGCTTTGAGCTTTGAGCTTTGAGCTTTGAGCTCTCGGCTATCTGCTATTAGCTATAAGCCATTAGCTACCCGCTATTAGAAAAGATACTTCACCCTCACTTCTTCGGAGCGGGGGCTTTCATTTCTTCGTGGAGAGTTGTCCACCGCTGTAACAGCATACTCGTATTCTTGCTCTGAAACGACATCGGCATCCAGATACGTCTCTTTTGTCACGGGACTCTCATTTAATCTCTTAAATTCTTCCTCTCCGGATTTCCGCCGATAGACATGATATCCTAGGATGTCGGACTCCGAATTCTTCCTCCAGCTTAGCTCTATCCCTTCTTTAATAGGAATGGCCACCAATCCTACAGGAGCACCCGGTGCAGTGACCTTGATCGGAGTCACGGGCAACCCCGGAGACCCCTTTCCCTCCACATCGGTTTTGACGACCCTCTTTACTGACCTCACCGAATAGATGTATTTGATATCGTTCTGAACACTGAGATCGGTATACTGGGTTGCTTTTAGCGGCTCCCGGTTCAATGGATTGAGCGGAAACCCTCCTTCTTCCTCCAACTTCCTATAAACATTATAGCCTGTGACTGCCTCCACAGGGCTCCAAGAGAGTTCCACTCTCTTGTCGCCGCATTCCATCATCACCATTCCCGGTGCTTGAGGTGGATGGTCCCAGTAGACCGTAACCGGATTTGAAGGAGTGCTGGGGTTCCCTCTCTGATTGACCGAAACAACCTCGTAGACATAGACCCTTCTCGGCTCTTGATCCTCCAAAAAGAGCGCCATTTTCTTGCCCGGGACCACGCTTTCTTTGGCCAACTTCATCTCATGGACAACCTTGGACTTCTCTCCGCATCCCCGACACTCATCTCCAATAAGAACGCCCTCGGATCTTAAAATCTTGAACTCTGCACAAATCGGTAAGAGGCGATTTATCTGTATTTTCCTTTGGGATTTTCCATTCCAAGAGGAGACGGTCTTCTCTGGGGGTGGCGACGAGGTCAACAATTCTTCTAGGGACGATTGAATCCCAAGGCACCGGGGCGCCCTTCTTGGCACAACCACTCACAAATATCAACATCACCCACAAGAAAATTGTAATTTTCTTTACTCTCACGTTTCAGCCTTATCTCAAATTCCAAATTTCAAATCCCAAATTCCAAACAAATTCAAAACTCCAATTTCTAATGACCCAAACGATTCTGCTTGGAACTTGGAAATTCGGTCATTGGAATTCAATTGGAATTTGGTGCTTGGAATTTGGTATTTTTCTCTACTCCTGACTCCGAACTTATTTTCTCGGTCCAAAGATTGCTGTCCCGACACGAACGTAGGTGGCTCCTTCTTCAATGGCGATCTCAAAGTCGTTGGACATCCCCATGGAGAGCTCTTTCATCGGGATCCCCTCTTTAGTCATCCTCTCTTTTAGCTCTCGAAGCGCCACATAATAAGGCCGACTCATTTCCGGCGAATCGAAATAAGGTGGCATGGTCATCAGTCCTTCTAAGGAGAGGTGTTTAGAGCTTTGAATCCTCTTGGCGAGATTCAACACCTTCTCCTCATCCGTCCCGAATTTAGTGGCTTCCTTAGAAAGATTCACTTCAATCATTCCCTTGATCACCCGATCCGGTTGCTCCGCTCTCCGATTCAATTCCTCAGCCAGAGGGATGCTGTCTATCGAGTGTATCACATCGAAGAGACCAACGGCATATCTCACCTTATTCGACTGAAGGTGGCCGATGAAGTGCCAAGAAACGGGCTTCCCTAATGCTTCAATCTTTTTTTCCGCTTCCTGGACATAATTCTCGCCCAGGATAGAGACCCCTGCCTCAATCGCCTCCTTAATTCGAGCAACCTCAACCGTCTTGGAGACTGCGACCAGCTTGATCTCCTTCGGGTCTCTTCCTGCTTTTTGAGCCGCCCTCTCGATTCTTTCCCTCACCCTCGATAGATTCTCTCTGATTGTAGACATGAGGTCCAAAAATAACGGCAATGGTGCGTCGGCATTAACTGCCGATGGATTTCCTCTTATTCGCCCTCAATAAATAAGGGCGCTACCTTTGTTTGACCTGAAACATATTCAGCCATCGGCCATCTGCCATCTGCCATCCGCAATTTTGACGGCTCCCAGACGATTGAGCATTTGGATCAATTCACAAAGCGGAAGGCCAACGACGTTGGTATAGGATCCCCGGATCGATTCGATCATAAAAGAACCAATTCCCTGAATGGCATATCCCCCTGCTTTATCAAAAGGTTCATCTGTCTGCACGTACCACTCTATCTCTGCGGAAGTCAGAGGCTTCATTCTCACCACTGTTTGGACTGCTTCTCTATCGCCTTCCCCTTTCTCCAAATGACAAACAGAAAATCCCGTCAATACCCGATGTTCTTGGCCGCTCAGACGGCGCAACATTTCCACGCCCTCTTCCCGGCACTTCGGTTTTCCTAAAATGGACCCGTTGATACAAACGATGGTATCCGCAGCAACCACCCAGCGATCGAGATATTTACTCGCCACATCTCTGGCTTTTGCTTCAGCCAATCGAATGACATGCTCTCGAGGGGATTCTGCTTGGACAAAATCCTCAATGACCTGGCTTGGAATCACCTCGACATCAAGACCCATTTGCTTCAACAATTCATATCGACGGGGCGACTTCGACGCCAGGATCAGCCCGCTGTTCATTTTTTAAAAACTAAATGAATCCAATAGGCTTGTCAAGTTTGAAATGGAAAATCCCTTCCCTATTAATATTCGTGGGCTTTCTTGCAGAGGATTCGGAAAATCGGATTGATTCGCGGACGGGGTTCGTTGAGAAAAATTAACCTCCATCTTCTACTCTTTCGGAAAAAATCGATCGGGTGATTAAAATATTTTAGTAGTTTACTTTATCTATCCCTTTTAGGCCAAGAATCTCTCTTGCTTCGTCAGGAGTTGACCGGCTCAACGCCAAACTCTTTAGCAATTCGAGCCATCTTCGCCACTTCTTCAGCGTTACTTTTCGTCATCACTCCTTTCTCCAGATAGAGATTGTCCTCGAGTCCCACGCGGCAGTTCCCGCCGATGAGCAGCGACTGAGTGCAAATGGGGAACTGGGCCCGACCGGCTACGCAAACTGAGAATACAAAATCGCCGATCTGTCTGCGGGCATAGTCAACAAGGAATAGAAGATTTTCCGGACTGGGAGTGATTCCTCCGAGTACTCCCATGACGAACTGGAGGTAAACAGGTTTTTTGATGTAGCCGGCCTGAATCATGAAAGCAACGTTGTTCACCATTCCGGAATCGTAAATCTCAAGCTCCGGCTTTGTCCCGGTCTCGTCGAATACTGCGCAGTACTCTCTCATTGATTTAAACGTATTGGGAAAAATCCAATCCTCCGTCTTTGTGAGGTACTCTTTTTCCCACTCAAACTTCCATTCCTTATACCGCGGAAGGAGCGGGGATAAATTAAAATTCGTGGAACCGGCATTAAAGGAAGCGAGCTCTGGTTTAAAAAGTTTTACTGGCGCTGCGCGCTGCTCTACGGTCATGCCCACTCCGCCACCAGTGGTAATGCAAATGATGATATTGCAGCGGCTTTTGATGCTCGTGATGATCTCTTTGAATAGGTTAAGGTCAGAAGAGGGCATTCCATTTTCTGGATTGCGGGCATGAACATGACAAACGGCCGCCCCGGCTTTGTAAGCCAGGACCGCCTCATCGGCAATCTCCTGGGGGGTGATGGGGAGATAAGGTGACATAGTTGGCGTGTGAATGCTTCCCGTAATGGCTGCAGTGATGATGACTTTATCCACCATAGAGTTTGGCTCCTTTCACCCTTCTTATTGATTTTGGGCTTCCAGCCCAATTGAACTGGAAGCCCAAAATGAGAAGACCGTGCTTTCATTTTTTCGGATTCAGAAACTCAGGTTGGGTAAATTCGGGATCTGGATATGTGTAGAATCCCTTCCCACTCTTCACACCTAATTCACCTTCCTTTATCTTTTCCACGAGCGCATCGGGCGGCTTATCTTTGGGATCCTTCGACTCATTGTAATAAACCATCTCGATCTCACAAACCACGTCGAGTCCCACCGTATCCATAAGGGCGAACGGACCTTGTGTCATGCCGGTAAAGATCATCCAAGCTCGGTCGATATCCCTGAAATCAACATACCCGTCTGCCCACATGAAGAGGCTCTGCCTTTTAACCGCCCGCCACACGCTGTTGAAGCAAAAACCAAGGATCTCTTTCTTAACGGTCAAGGGAACGCATCCGATCGAGCGGATCCATTGTTGGGCCGCTCTGATTGTTTCCGGCGTTGTCCTGGTTCCTCCCATGATATCTACCATATTCATGCTGATGGCTGGTATGTAGAAATGCATGTTCAGGCATTTGTCGGGCCTTCGGGTCGCACTTTCGATTCTCGAGATGGGGATCGAAGAACTGTTCGTGGCCAGGATCGCCCCTTGAGGAGCGAGGGAATCAATCTCGGCAAACAGTTTCCGCTTCAAGTCCGGGTCTTCCGGGACGGCTTCAATGACCAGGTTTGCTTCTTTCAGCGCTTCGGCTAAATCTTTGAACAGTTTGACTTTCTGGGCAGCTTGCTCCCAATGCTCCATGGCAACGGTAGGGCCTTTCCCTAACCTCTTCATGATTCCAGGGATCTTCTGCAAGGTTTTCTGAAAACTCTCCAGAGCCTCATCGTAGGCCTTAACGTCGTATCCATAGCAAGCAGCCTGAATGGCGATTTGCGTTCCTAACATGCCAGTCCCAATCACGACCACGTTCTTTATCTGAATCTCCTGGGTCATCGATCTCTCCTTTCCCGATTGATACCTTATTTACTCCCAACACATCTCTGATTTCCTGTCTCTCTGAGAGGGACGGCCACCTTATCCATTGGAATCATCACAGGATTATCGGCGAAGGGGAAGGGAAAAATCCTTGACTTGGCCTGGATTTCGCCGACGGGTCCAGGCATGAGGATCTGGTGGTCGCAGGCCCGCATGATCTGCTTTCCGATGAGACTGTTATATTCCATTGCTTCCCAGGCCTTGATGACCGCTTCCGGGTCAAAAGATTTCGCTTTCTTGATGGCTTCGAACAGAAACATGGCACCATTATAACAATACCCGAGAAGGAAGTTTGGCCAAGGGTGCTTTGTGTCTTTGAACTTTTGATGCCATCGATCCAGAAAAGCTTTGTTCTGGGGTGTATCAATCGTTGGTAGGTACGTGCTGTTCACAAAACTTCCTACGGCGGCCTGGCCAATGTTGGGGAGCTGAATGTCGTCATCCAGGAAGTAGGTGGCGTAGCGAGCTTTGACCCCCATCTGAGCTCCCTGCATCATCAGGTTTTGCAAGTCTATCCCATAGTTTCCCGTGAAAATGATCTCTGCCCCGCTAGCCAGGATCTTAGAAATATAAGGACCAAAGTCCTTCGTCCCGAGGGGATGATAGTCTTCTCCCACGATTTTCACCCCCGGGATCTCCTTGGAGATGACCCTTTTGAAATCGTCCGCCACGGCATGGCCAAAGGCATAGTCCATATTGATAAGGTAAAATTTTCGCCAGGGCTTGGTTTTGAAGAATTCTGTGTAGGCGCGAGCGCGGTTGCCGGTGGTGAAGCAGGTGCGAAAAGTATACCGGTTGAAATCTTTGCCGGTCAGAAAATCCGACTCTGCTCCAAGGATGGTGTAGATCACTTTATTTTTCTCAGCCACATCCATCAACGCCTGGGCTACTGCTGTGGAGGTATTGTGCAAGATAAATTGGGCCTTGTCCTCCATGATCGCCCTGATGGCCTTACGCGTGGAGATATCCGGCTTCATTTGGGTGTCCTCTATGATGAGTTTAATCTGCCTCCCCAGAAGGCCACCCGCCGCATTCGTCTGATCGACGGCAAATTGTACCCCCCAGACCGTGCGGTCTCCAATGTCTTTGAAGGGACCGGAGATGGGATCCAGGACAACGATGTTCACCGTGTCAGCAGCCAAAGCACGACCGGCGATCAAAATCGCACCTAAGAACATGAGGGTTATCCATCTTTTCCATTTCAGAGATAGCATTTTCTCCTCTCCTTTCATTTTTCTCTTAGAGTAATGGTTGCTCTCAGCTTTCCCCAAAAAGTAATTCATAAAAATGCACCTTTCTTCCCGTTCATTCCGTCTCATTCCATTGGACGGCCGTTGGTGTGAAAACCCTTGATCCCACCTCCTCTCTTTGGACTAGTTCTGCTGCACAGATTTCTTCGTTGATATGGGAGCTTTACGAAGCATATTAAATCAACGAAGGGCTCCTTCTGAAACACACCGATATTTCGCGCCGTATTACCAGGCCATGAGCCTCAGGTTTCAGGATTCAGACTTCCAAATACTTCTCGCGAATCTCGTGTGCCTCCTTAAGTTCTTGGTCCGTCCCCTGGAAAACAATCTTTCCTTTGGAAATGACGTAGATCCTTCCAGCTAGACGCAAGGCCACTCGCATGTTCTGCTCTACCAAAAGGATGGGAATGCCCTGCCGGTGAATATCCTGGATGACCTGTTTTACGGTCCCCACGATCAGGGGTGCAAGGCCTTCGGTGGGCTCGTCAATCAAGAGAACCTCAGGATTTCCCATGAGGGTCCTCGCAATGGTCAACATCTGCTGTTCCCCTCCTGACAAGTGACCTCCTTTTTGCTTGTCCCTGGCCTGCAAGCTCGGGAAATAGACGTAGACCTTCTCAACGGTCCACCCGTCCCCTTTGTCCTTTTGGCCGGGTTTAATACCCATGAGCAGGTTCTCCCGCACGGTGAGGGTGGGAAATATCCTTCGCTCCTCGGGGACAAATCCTACTCCTAATTTAGAGATGGCATAAGGAGGAAGACCGGTGATGTCTTCCCCTTTGAAAAGGACCTGACCGGATCGAGATTTGACTAAGCCAATAATCGATTTAAGGGTCGTACTCTTTCCCACTCCATTTCGGCCTAGAAGGCAGACGATTTCCCTGTAGTCCACATTCAATGAAACACCTTGTAGAATATGACTCTCTTCATAATACGTATGGAGCTCTTTGAGTTCCAGCAGCATGCCCTACTTCTCCTCCTCGCCCAGGTATGCGTCTTTTACCTTCTGGTCATTGCGGATCTTTTCGGGAGGCCCGGAGGCTAAGACCTGGCCATAATAAAGAACCGAAATCCGGTCTGCAACCCGGAAGACCACTTCCATGTCGTGCTCAACAATGATCAACGTCTTCCCTTTTGTGATCCGCTCGATAAGCTTCACCGCTTCCCGAGTCTCTTCTGAGGACATCCCGGCGGTGGGCTCATCGAGAAGGATGAGCTCAGGTTCGGTGGCAATCGCCAGGCCGATCTCTAGGGCCCGCTGCTGACCGTAGGAGAGCTTACCGGCGACGTAGTCTTTTCGTTCCAGAAGGCCGATTTCGTTCAGTACCTTCTCCGTTTGTCTGTTGACCTTATCCATCTTCGATAGCCACGAAAACAGGTTGTAGCGAATCCTGTTCTTGGAGAGAATGGCACTTCGCACATTCTCGAAGACGGTCATGGTCCGAAAGATATTAGTAATCTGGAAGGAGCGGGCCATCCCCATCCGATTAAGTTTGAAGGGATTTGCTCCGGTAATATCCTCGCCTTTTAAGAATATTCTTCCTTTGCTCGGAGTATATTTCCCGGTGATCAGGTTAAACAGTGTGCTTTTGCCAGCCCCGTTCGGGCCGATAATGGCATGGCGCTCACCCTCTTGAATGCCAAGATGAATGTCAAGGAGGACTTGAAGGCCATCAAAGTCCTTGTGGATCCCTTTCAGCTCCAAGATGTTCTTTGATTGTTCGGCCAATTCGGCCACCTCCAATCCCTCTTTTGCTATTCCTGGTGATCCCTAAGATGCCTTGGGGCGCGAAGAGGACAAGAATGACGACAATAATCCCAAAGACCAATTCCCAGCGGTCGGTGTAGTGGCTCAGATATTCGGAAAGATAGACATAAATTCCCGATCCGAGTAAAGGGCCCCAGAAATGTCCGAGTCCGCCGATGAAAGCCATGAAAATCACATGGGTGGACATAGCCAGCTCAATGCTGCTTGGGCCGATAAACTCCTGAAACTGAGCAAACAAGGCCCCTGAGATCCCTGCAAAAAATCCCAACATTGTTAAGAAGATGAGCTTGGAGGCGCCTACATTGAAACCGATGAATTTTGCGCGCTCTTCGTTGGAATTGATGCTCTTCATCACGTTTCCCAGGGGGGTCTTGGTAAAATACCAGCAGATGAACAGGCCCACAGCAACGATGACCAGTGAAAGGTAATAAAAGTTCGCCGGGTCCTTCATGGAAATTCCCAGCAGATCCGGTTTGGGGAACTTGCCCAGCCCATCATCCCCTCCCGTGACAGAGCGCCATTTCCATACAATCGCCCAGATGAGCTGGTTGAAGGCCAAGGTCAGCAGGGCATAATAAGTTCCACTCATCCTGACTAAGAAAGCACCGAGGATAAACCCCATGAGCCCGGCTACCAGTCCCCCCAAAAGAATTCCACTCATCAAGGAAAGACCCTTAATGTGTAACCAGCCCAGAACCGAGGCATAGGCTCCCAACCCAAAATAAACGGCATGACCAAAAGAGAACATTCCTCCCTCATTCAGCATCATCTTCCAGGTCATGGTAAGAAGGACCAGGATGGTTATTTCCGTGACCATGCGCAATTGAAATCTGGGTATGACGTGAGGGAAGACAATGGCCAGAGTCCCAATGAGAATTCCGGCCCAAAGGTAACGGTGTCTCATTATCATAGGAGTTTCTCTAGGTCTTTTCTCCAAAAAGTCCTGACGGTTTGATCACCAATACAACCGCCATCAGGAGAAAGCCGAAAACTATGGCGAACCGCGGGATCAAGAGGACCCCAAAGGACGAAAGTTGCCCGATAAGGAATGAGGCCACCGCCGCGCCCAAGATGCTCCCTAATCCACCGGTAACGGTCACAATGAAACAATCGGTCAGGATCTCTAAGCCCATACCAGGACTGATGCTGAGAAAAGGCCCAGCGATCACGCCTGCCAAGCCGGCCAGCCAAGAACCGATACCCATGACCAGCATAAAAACAAAAGGCGTGTTCGTGCCCAGGGCGCTAGCCATATCCCGGTCAGAAACCATGGCCCGCACGGTAATGCCCAAACGCGTTTTCATTAGAATGAAAGTCAGGAGAGCGAGAACGACCAGTGAGAAGAAGAGAATGAAGAGACGATAGGCAGGATAGATGTTGCCCATAATCCGTATCGAGCCGGAAAGGACGGGGGGGATGGCGACGGATAGGGTCTCTGACCCCCAGACCCATTTTATCGCTTCATTCAGCACGAAGAGGATGCCGAAGGTGATTACAAACTCTTGGACATGGCCGGATGCATGAACGCGGCGAAGAATGAAACGTTCCATCAGAATTCCCAAGAAGGCAACGAGGATCGGACAAAAGATCAACCCCACCCAAAAGTTGCCCGCTACTTTAAGCATCGTGTAGGACAAATAGGCCCCGAGCATGTAAAAAGAGACGTGGGCAATATTCAGAACATTCATCATGCCAAACACTAAGGTCAGCCCGGAGGCCACCAGGAAAAGAAGCAGACCATAGACCAAACCGTGAATAAACTGGATGACAAACGTTTCCATTTCGTTCTTCCTTTCCCGCGAAAACCGCCAAATGGTTAACGTTGTTTTTTTCTATAATCCAACACTAACGCCCCGAGGGGGAATCTGTTATTCTCTCCGCAACAAATTACCATGAAGGCTTTTACAGGTTTATTTCCAATGGGCTTTCCTGAATGAGGGATACTGGCATCGAAATAGATACAATCCCCTTTCCTGAGGATCAGTGTTTGATCCCCGTGTTTGAATTCCCACGTCCCATCTAAAATAAAAAGGATTTCTTCCCCGGGATGAGAAAAGGTAACGTTTTTTGCCGTCTTCTTGTCCATATAGAGGATAAAAGGCTCCATCAGCTTTTCCTTGCGTTTATAGCCTAAAGCCTCATATGTGTATCCAAAGTGGGCGCCAGCTCGATGAAATTGCCGACGTTCATTTTTTCGCACCAGAATGATTGGGAGATTCTCATCCTGCGCGTTGAAAAAATAGGTGATCTTGGTGTTCAGGGCCTTGGCGATGGTGAAAAGGGTAGAAACAGGGGACGAAACCCTTCCATTTTCGATTTTGGAGAGAAGACTCTTGGAAAGATTCGTTCGCAAAGCCAGCTGTTCAAGGGTGATGGCTTGCTTCAGGCGCATAGAGCGTATTCTTTTGCCGATATCCTGCTCAGGAGAGGTTGACATCATTCTTCCCTATTTTCTCAAGATTAAACTTTGTTTAATATGGGGAAACTATATTCAAAGGGAATTTTTTTGTCAAGAAAAAAATTCGGATCTTATTCAACAACATCCCTTTGTTTCTTAGGACCGTCAAGGTTGGAAGGAAAGACTGTTTTCTTTTGAAAAGGATTGCGAACTTTTAGACAGGCGGTTCAAAAAAATCTCACTTAACCAGGGCCCGATAAAAAAAGGTCCGTTTGTGACCCCCTTCTCTTTCGGACACCAAAATCCAGTTCCAAGCGGTCTGCTCCTCAGCATGGGCGCTAAAGCTTAAACACATTTGCCCTTAAGTGGCAGTTTCTACACACTCCTCGTGGGTGGGGACCGGACGCTGTCGAGTAGATCAAGTTTACTCGACCTTGATTTTGATCTCTTTTTTCTTAGCCTCCTCGGATTTCGGAAGGGTTACTTTCAAAACCCCATCATTAAAAGAGGCCGTGATCTTGCCGCTTTGAACTTCTCTGGGAAGTTGAAGCGAACGGGTAAAATATTTATAACTCCTCTCCATGAGATGGTAATTCCCATCTTTCTTCTCTCTCTATTGCTTGTTCTCCCCTTTGATAGTGAGATGACCATTGGACAGAGAGATATCAATATCTTTTTGGGCCTATTCCCGGGAGTTCAGCCCTGATGATAAAATCATTCTTCGTCTCTGAAACATCGATTGAGGCAAGCCATTGCCAGGTTTTTTTCAGCTCTCCTCATTGGCCCCCTTATAAAAAGGAACCCCAAAGCTGATCCATTTCCCTCCTCATCCTGCTAAATTTAAAAGGCCTCCATGGTATGATTTCCCGCGCCGTTTCCCTCCCCTCCTTTTTAGCTTTATTTCCTATTGAAAAATATCCATTTTTTTCCATTAGTCAACACAACCTTCGGTTTTTAGGCTCGATGGTTGAAGGGTTGACTCTAAAGTTCAAATCTGATACTTAAATAGAAAGGGCATTGAATGAAACAAAAAATCAAAGCGAGAAAAGGACTTCTCAAGATCATCAAAGATCTCAAGGCAAAAAGAAAACGGATTGTCTTTACCAACGGTTGTTTTGATCTTCTCCACATCGGTCATGTCCGTTATCTTGAAGAAGCCAAAGCCCTGGGAGATGTTTTGGTCGTAGGAGTCAACAGTGACACTTCCGTCCGAAAGCTGAAAGGGCCTAAAAGACCCATTCTTCCCGAAGAAGAGAGGACGGAGGTTCTTTCGGGCCTTGGGTGTGTGGATTATGTTACCCTCTTTGATGAAATCGACCCATTGAAACTGATCACTTCCCTCCATCCGGATGTTCTTGTCAAGGGAGGAGATTGGACAAAAGATCAGATCGTGGGGAGGGAAGAGGTAGAAAGGTCAGGAGGAGAAGTCTTCGTCATTCCTTTCGTCAAAAGGGCTTCTACCTCAAATCTTATTGAAACGATCCTGAAACGATATGAAAAAAGTGCCTGAAAAAGATCTGCTATCCCTTCCGGAAACGCTTCCCCTGCTCCCGATCAGAGATGTCGTCGTTTTCCCCTACATGGTCCTTCCCCTTTTTGTCAGTCGGGAAAAATCGATCAAATCTTTAGAAGAAGCCCTCTCTAAGGACCGGTTGATCTTCCTGGTCGCTCAAAAAAAACTTTCTGAGGAAGACCCTTCTCCCAAAGACCTTTACAAAGTGGGTACGGTAGCCGCCGTCATGAAGATGCTCAAACTGCCGGATGGGAAGGTAAAGATCCTTGTCCAGGGGCTTTCCAAGGCTTCCCTCAAAGAAACCCTCCAGACAACACCCTATCTCCTGGTGAGAGTAGAAAACATTAAAGATCCATTCATCACGGAAATTACCCTTGAAACAGAAGCTCTGATGAGAAATGTAAGAGAACAGTTGGACAGGATTGTCTCCTATGGCAAACTCCTCTCCCCGGATATGATGTTCGTCCTCGAAAGCGTTGACGATCCGGGGAGGTTGGCCGACCTGGTCGCATCCAACCTGGACCTCACGGTGGAGAAAGCTCAGGAGATCTTAGAAATCTTCGACCCCGTGGAGAGACTCAAGGCGTTGAACGAGCTCCTTGAAAAAGAGGTTCAGGTCCTCACCATGCAGGCCAAGATTCAGTCTCAGGCCAAAGAAGAGATTACAAAAACACAGCGAGAGTATTTTCTCCGGGAGCAGATGAGGGCGATTCGAAGCGAACTGGGCGAGGGAGATGAGCGCACAGACGAATTCAAGACCCTCCAGCAGAAAATCAAAAAGGCAAAGATGCCCAAAGAGGTGGAGAAAGAGGCCCGACGGGAACTGGACCGCTTGGAACAGATGCATCCGGATGCGGCAGAGGCCTCCATGGTTCGGACTTATCTTGACTGGTTAATCGATATGCCCTGGTCAAAAGCAACCACAGACAGCCTGGATCTTCTTAAGGCAAAAAAAGTCTTGGACGAGGACCACTATAATTTAGAAAAAGTGAAGGAACGTATCTTAGAGTATCTGAGTGTCCGCAAATTGAAAAAGAGGATGAAGGGACCTATCCTCTGCTTCATCGGACCTCCCGGGGTTGGAAAAACCTCGCTGGGCAGGTCGATCGCCAAGGCCTTGGAGAGAAAATTTGTAAGAATTTCTTTGGGGGGAATAAGAGATGAAGCCGAGATTCGCGGCCACCGCCGGACCTACGTGGGTGCTTTACCAGGCCGGATCATCCAATTCATTAAGCAAGCCGGAAGCAATAATCCAGTTTTCATGATGGATGAGGTCGATAAGATCGGCATCGACTTCCGGGGAGACCCGGCCTCCGCTCTCTTAGAGGTTCTCGATCCGGAACAGAACAACGCCTTCAGCGATCATTATCTCAATGTCCCCTTCGACCTCTCCCGGGTGATGTTCATCACCACAGGAAATTTGACCGATCCCATCCCCTCGGCCCTCAAAGACCGGATGGAGGTGATTAATCTCCCCGGATACACCGATCTGGAGAAACTGAAGATCGCGCGAACCTTTCTTCTCCCTCGACAGATGGATGAAAATGGAATCAGCCCAAAGGTGCTCGAAATTTCCGACAAGGCCATCCTTCAGATCATCTCGCAATACACTCAAGAGGCCGGTCTCCGGAACCTCGAAAGGGAACTGGCTTCTATTTGTAGAAAGGTGGCCCGGAAAGTGGCAGAGGGGAAGAAGGAGGAGACCAAAATCAGTACCAGGAACCTCCACCAATTCTTGGGGCCTCCTCCCTATTTGCCGGATGAGGAACAGAAAGGCAATGAGGTTGGGTTGGCGACGGGTCTGGCTTGGACAGAGACAGGCGGTGAAATTCTTCATGTGGAGGCCTCCACCACTCCCGGCAAAGGCTCACTGATCCTGACGGGTCATCTCGGAGACGTCATGAAAGAGTCGGCACAGGCCGCGCTCACTTATGTTCGATCGAAAGGAAAATCTTACCGGATCAATCCCAATACGCTTAACAATAAAGAGCTCCATATCCACGTTCCTGCGGGCGCCATTCCGAAGGATGGGCCTTCTGCCGGTATTACCATGGCGGTTGCCATCTTCTCCACTCTCACGGGCATCGCTGTGAGGAAGGATGTCGCCATGACCGGCGAGATCACGCTGAGAGGGAGAGTCCTGCCGGTCGGAGGCCTGAAGGAAAAAGCCCTTGCCGCCCTCCGATACAAAGTCAAAGATGTGATCATTCCTTATCTGAACAAGAAGGACCTCACCGATCTTCCCCTATACGTTCGAAAGAAAATCAACTTTGTCCCAGTCAAACATATGGATGAAGTCTTGAAGGTCGCCCTCGCCCGAAAACGCACCTTTCCAAGGGGTCGAGCATAAAGAGCTCAAAGTTTTTCTGCATTTGTGCTTGAAAGCATTTTAAATTCGAAACGCGAAAATCGACACTTAAGTTCAACTTGGCATTTATTCGAATGCCGGAATCGAAGGAAGAAGTCTATGAAGACTTATATCAACGAGATCAAAGAGAATGATCACGTGGATTCCCTCTTTCTGGTCAAAGAGAAATCTTCGGCGGTCACCAAAACCGGAAACACCTACCTCAAATTGAAATTGGTGGACCGTTCGGGAGAAATCGAAGGCAGGATTTGGACCTCCGTCGAAAACGTTGCCGAATCCTTTGAGAAGGACGGCTTTGTCCATGTGATGGGAAAGGCAGTCTCTTTCCAGGAGCGTCTCCAAGTCAACATCACCTCTATCGAAAGCGTGAGGGAAGAAGAAATTCTTTTTTCAGACTTCTTCCCCATGACAGAAAAAGATATTGACGGGATGTTCCAATCCCTTTTAGAAATCAGCCGACAGATTAAGAATCCACACCTCTCCCAACTTCTCCAGCTCTTCTGGGAAGATCCGTCCTTTATTGAGCTTTTTAAAATGGCCCCTGCGTCCAAATGGCTCCATCACAATTATTTGGGGGGCCTCTTGGAACACACCCTTTCCGTGGTACAACTGGTATTAAAAATCGCCAGCCATTACGATGGTTTGAACATCGACCTTTTGCTCACAGCCGCGATCTTCCACGACTTGGGCAAAGTGTATGAACTTTCTTACCACCGTTCCTTCGATTATTCGGATGAAGGCCGACTCCTCGGCCATATTATCCTTGGAATAGAACGGGTGGAGGATAAAATCAAACAACTTCCTGATTTTCCAAAGGATCTTTCCACGCTGCTAAAGCACTTCCTCTTGAGCCACCATGGTCAATATAATTGGGGTTCGCCCAAGAAACCGATGACCTTAGAAGCGGTATTGCTCCACTTCCTTGATGATATGGATGCAAAAATCAATGGAATTCAGCGATTTATAAAGAAAGAGGTGCCGGAAGGGTCCCGCTGGAGCACCTACCACCGTACGTTTGAGCAATACTTTTATGTACCCCTCCCTTGGGAGCAGACGGAACTACCCGAAAAAATTGGGAAAGACGCATTGGAAGACGAATAATTAAACCTTCCAATTTCTTGACAAACTGAACCTCCATAATTATCTTAAGGGGACGAAAAGAATTATATTTTAAACAGTTAGTATCAAGTATTGGCTTGTTTGGCCTAAACAAGGAGAAAACTCCAATGGATCTCTCCGTTTCCGAAAGAATGAGGCGGGTTCTGGAGATTATCATCGAAGATTACATTCTCACAGCAGAGCCTGTGGGCTCGAGGACGATTTCCAAAAAATCGAGCCTCCACGTGAGCCCTGCCACGATACGGAATATTATGTCGGATTTGGAAGATCTGGGTTTACTTTCTCAACCTTACACGTCGGCAGGAAGAATACCCACGGAGAGGGGACTTCGATTTTACGTGGATTCTATCATCAATGTCCATGAACTCAGTGATCAGGAACAACACGAGATTCGATCCAAATATCTGAGTCCTCTCATCGAAGGGCCAGACCTATTCCGGGAGACGTCTCGGATCCTTTCTTTATCTTCACACTATCTAGGAATTGTTTGGACACCCCGAATGAGTTCGGTCGTGCTTCAACATATTGAATTTGTGAAATTAAGAAAACATCTGGTTCTCGCTATCTTAGTGAGCACAACCGGGTTGGTTCACAACCGCATTATAGAAGTGGAAGAAGACTTCTCCCAGTCCGAACTGGATCATCTCTCCGATTATTTGAACAGTTTCTTGGCGGGCCTCGCCCTTTATCAGGTGAGGGAGAAACTGCT
The DNA here is from genome assembly GCA_963711845.1 of uncultured delta proteobacterium. Lineage (GTDB taxonomy): Bacteria > Desulfobacterota > BSN033 > BSN033 > UBA1163 > CAVQFR01. The sequence continues at coordinate 6,971 of CAVQFR010000008.1, read as the reverse complement.
CGAGCAAATGAGGGTAGCAAAGAATGCTTATGATCATCTGCTTGAACAGGCGCTCAAATTAGGAGAGCAGGCCTTTTCCTCCATCGATGCCACCGATGTCTTCATCGAAGGAAAAACGAATATTCTGAATGAACCCGAATTCGGCAATGTTTCGAGAATGACCGATCTCTTTCGAACGTTTGAGGAAAAAGCCACCATGGTGAAACTTTTAGATAAGTTTATGGCGCCGAAGGGAGTACGAATTGCGATCGGCTCAGAGAGTCAGGTTCAGGAGATGGAGACCTGTAGCGTCGTCACCTCTACCTATAGTTGTAGCGGAGAGGTCCTCGGCGTTTTAGGGGTCATCGGGCCCCGGAGAATGAACTATTCAAAAGTGATCCCTCTGGTGGGGTATACCGCCAAACTTCTCACTGAGATTCTGGAGACGCAATAGTTCTCCTTCGCCATGAAGCCCTGTCTTTTACTGAGAGAATGATTTCTTAAAAGCAACGGGATTCTGGATCGGGGAAAATGCGGGAGTAGAAGAAATGGAGAAAAAAGAGATCAAAAAAAAGAACCACCACCAAAAGGGATCGGAGAAGAAAGACGAAGAAGATCTCATTGAAACCCTGGGTGAAGAGGTGCATTTGCATTTAGACGAAGAAAGACAAGAGAAAGAAAAGGAGATTGGGGAGCTCAAAAAGAAGTTGGAGGAGAAGGAGAAAGAGATCAAGGAGCATCACGACCGTCTGCTCAGACTCGCAGCCGATTTTGAGAACTATAAGAAGAGGGCGGCCAGAGACAAGGAGGATTGGACCAAGTTCGCCAATGAGGATTTGCTCAGGACGATTCTCCCTTTCATCGATAATCTGGAGAGGGCAATCAATCACGCTCAAAAGGTCGCAGATACGGGGGTCTTAATCGAAGGGGTTCGATTAACCATTCAACAAATTCTCCAATCCCTGAACAAATTTGGACTTTCTTCTTTTCAATCTGTTGGAAAACCCTTCGACCCAACCGTGCACGAGGCGATGTTGGTCGTCGAAACAGATACGCATGAACCGAATCAAGTCGTGGAGGAGTTTCAGAAGGGCTATCTCTTGAATGATCGGCTCTTAAGGCCGGCAACTGTCTCGGTGTCAAAACCTCCGGAGAAAGAGGCCCAGACATCGGAATGATGTTGAATAAACCCCGTTAGAAATTCCAACGGGGCAGGTCGGCGGAATGATTCTAAAATCTAACTAACCCCACTGCAGAGCAGCAGGGCATTATTTCTAACGGGGTAAATTTTAAGGAGGGGAAATCAAAATGGCAAAGACAATAGGAATTGATTTAGGAACAACCAACTCCGTGGTAGCCATCATGGAGGGAGGGGATCCCGTCGTGATCGCCAATCAGGAAGGGAGCCGAACGACCCCTTCTGTGGTTGCTTTTACAGATAAAGGGGAGAGGGTGGTTGGGCAAATTGCTAAACGTCAGGCAATTACCAACTCTGAGAATACCATCTTCTCGATCAAACGACTGATGGGAAGAAAATTTACAGACCCTGAGGTTCAGAGAGATCTGAAGATCCTTCCGTATAAAATCGTCGAAAATAAGAATGGGGATGCGTGGGTCAGGGCGAGGGATAAGGAGTATAGCCCCCCTGAAATCTCTGCCTTCGTCCTCCAGAAGATGAAGGAGACGGCAGAGGCCTATCTCGGTGAGAAGGTAACGGATGCCGTGATTACCGTTCCAGCTTATTTCAACGATAGTCAGCGTCAGGCCACAAAGGATGCAGGACGGATTGCAGGTCTGAACGTCATTCGGATCATCAATGAGCCCACCGCTGCTTCCCTCGCCTATGGTCTGGAAAAGAAGAAGGATGAGAAGATTGCGGTCTTCGACCTGGGGGGTGGAACGTTTGATATCTCCATTCTCGAGCTGGGCGAAGGTGTCTTCGAGGTCAAATCGACCAATGGAAACACCCATCTGGGGGGAGATGACTTTGATCAACGTGTCATCGACTATTTGGCGGATGAGTTCAGAAAAGATCAGGTGATTGACCTGCGAAAAGATCGGATGGCTCTTCAAAGGTTAAAAGAGGCCGCCGAAAAGGCAAAGATCGAACTCTCCAACATGATGGAGACAGACATCAATCTACCCTTTGTCACTGCCGACGCCTCAGGGCCGAAGCACCTCAACATGAAATTGACCCGGGCTAAATTAGAGAAGCTGACGGAGGACCTTATTGAAATGGTTGAAGGACCGTGCCGCCAGGCCCTTGCCGATTCCGGAATTTCAGCCAAAGACATTGACGAGGTGATCCTCGTTGGCGGGATGACCCGGATGCCTAAGGTTCAGGAGAAAGTGAAGCAGCTTTTTGGGAAAGAGCCCAATAAGAGCGTTAACCCCGATGAGGCTGTAGGGATTGGCGCTGCCATTCAGGCGGGGGTCCTGAAGGGAGAAGTGAAGGATGTGCTCCTCTTGGATGTTACCCCGCTCTCTCTTGGGATCGAGACACTCGGTGGCGTCTTTACAAAACTGATTGAAAGAAACACGACCATTCCGTCGAAAAAGAGTCAGATCTTTTCCACCGCATCGGATAGCCAACCTGCGGTGACGATTCATGTCCTTCAGGGCGAACGAGAGATGGCCGCGGATAACAAAACACTCGGCCAATTTGAACTGGTGGGGATTCCGCCCGCTCCCAGAGGCATTCCTCAGATCGAGGTCGCTTTCGATATTGATGCCAACGGAATCGTTCATGTCTCGGCCAAGGACCTTGGAACGGGTAAAGAACAATCCATAAAAATTACGGCTTCCAGCGGTCTCAACGAAGACGATATCAAAAAGATGGTTAAAGATGCCGAGGCCCATGCGTCAGACGATAAGAAGAGACGCGAGGTTGCTGAAGCGAGAAACCAACTCGATACCCTCATCTATTCGACCGAAAAGTCCTTGAAGGAATACGGCGATAAGGTCGATGCCGGAGAGAAACAGAATATCGAAGACGCGGTTGCCAAGGCGAAAAAGGCGATGGAATTGAACGATCCGAGCGCCATCAAATCCGCCCAGGAAGAACTTACCCGCACCTCCCACAAACTGGCAGAGGCCATGTATGCCAAGGCGTCTCAAAAAGGAGCAGCCGGACCGGGAGCCGAAGCCGGCACCCCAGGAAGGACCCCGCCCCAAAGGTCAGGAAGACGTGGTCGATGCGGACTTTGAGGATGTGAGTAAGAAGTAATCACCGATTACCTCCTTATCCCCTCGGTTTCGAGTCCCCGACTGGCGGGAGAGGGCGGGGGTGAGGGGGGAGGAGTTTCGTAAGGCGAGGTCAAAAACCTCGCCTTTTTTGTTGCACATTTCTACGCTAAGCGAATTGTCATTGCGAATCCCGCCCTGCGGGATGAAGCAATCTCATGAGGTTGTAGCTGGCTTTTCTCATTTTCCACTTCCTATTTTCCATTCCCATTTCTTATTTTGAAATCATCGATTTTCTCTGAATGTCAACAACAACGTTAGACGGTAACGTTATATTCGTGCCTTCTGATTTAAAAATCATTTTCTTAATAATTTCGTCGAAGTTTGAAATTAAAGTTGGCGCTATCATATTTCACCTCCTATAAATTGGATCCTATTTACTATTTGTTTTGATGGGTGGATACTTCTTATAGTACGAATTCTCTTTTTCCTTAGATTCAAAAATCCACAATTGACATGTTTCCATACGTTCGCGATCAAGCCATCTCATAAGCGAAAACCCAAAACCACCAACAAAATCTGCTGCCCACAGCTCGCCTTTATAATATACAAGGGCGTTTAAAAAGATGGCGTTCGGGTGGCTATGCCTTCTTTCTAATGCTCCTGTAACAGTAAAACCACCTTTCTTGATCTCACAATCACTCAAATCCACCCAAGTGTAACCATTTTTTGAAATCATACAATACCTACCTGATATCTCCCCTTCACACTTATTATGATAAATCATATCCTCCGGGCCGTTTTCCTTGTTTCCATCCAGTTCTATCCTGTAATAACGGTATGGTGGACCGCCCAGTAAATCCAGAGATTCAAATACAAGAACACCACTTAATCCCTTATCCTCACATTGTCTCCATTTGGCTATACGCGGATCATCTAACGAATCAGCACGCACGACCGGCTCAATTGCCTTGAAATTTTTATTTGCCAAAAAATCTTCCATTATTTGTTTGCAATGCGGAGCGTTGTATTCATTTGGACGGAGATATTTTTCTTTTTTCAGCACCTGTCTGATAAATTCCAGTTTTTTAGCCTCACTGTCGAATTGCATGGTTTCCTGCGCGTATGCATTAAAGCAAATAAAAAATAGTACTGCAGCCATCAGAAAGTTTAGAGGATATGAACGGTATCTTTTTGTCGTTTTTTGTTCGCAGATATTCTTCACGCTGCCCTCCTGAATTTTGTTATTTCCGTTTCATCTGCAAATAATTTATTCCATATAATGCTCATTTTTTATTCCTCCTCTCAATCAGCCTTAATATTAATCTTACAAAAGTAAGTGTCGCAAAGCCAAAGAGGGGTCAGGCCGCAACATTCAACAATTCCTCCTTCTCTATCTTACCGAGAACCTTCCTCAATTCCTGATTCGCCTTTATCGTTTCCCCAAATCTCCTGCTCAATTGGCTGATCGCACTCCTCTGCATCCCAAAATATTTCCCGATCGCCCGAAGATTCAACCCACTACGCTGATAGCTCAAATAAATGCAGATTTTCCTAAAAAGTGGATGGCCTCTCCCCAATACCTTGATGACAGCTTTCTCTATTGACTCCAGAGATGGCCCGATTAGAATCTTCTTTAACGCCGGAAGGTCACGCCTGTCTATCTCCTTTCCTTCCAGATATTCCAGCGTGATTCTATCGATAAATTCTTTGCCACCTAAAAATGTCAACGCAATCACTTTCTTGAGTGGATTACCGAGTCCCTTGCTGTCTCCTCGCTCCACATATTCTCTGTATTTTTTAAACCCTCTCCTTCCCTCACCCCCAAAGTCCCCAAGGACAAATTCTGTTGTTAACCAGTTTGGTTTCTTGTCTCTCCCCACAAAGTACCGGTAGCTTGACCACGGATATTCCAAAGGAGCCTTCACCATACCCGCTCTCACAGGGTTGAGGTGAATGTACCGAGATAGCTCCTTACAGTATTCATCCTTATCGACCAGTATCCCCTTAAACCGCCCCTGAAAAAGATGTCCGGATCGACTTCTTTTGATATTGAAGTAGGTTGTGTACGCTCCATTGATATATTGGAGAATCTCTGAAAGATTCCCCCTTGGGGTTTCCAACAATAGATGATAGTGATTTCCCATCAAACAGTACACGTGGATAACGGCCCCATATAAGCTCATGGGCCAATTCAAGATAGGATAGATATTTTTCTCTATCCCGGTTGCTTTTGCGAATACCGTCCTTCTCTCATTCCCACGGGATGTCACATGACGATAAAAAGCTCCCGGGTATTCAATCCTCAGCGGCCTCGACACTCCTACCCCCTCCCCGTCGTTCACCACCTTGTCTCATGTTGCGGCCTGACCCCTGTCTTCTTCTACGGTTTTTCGGGCGATCAGATTTTTATCGATAAAGTATTTGGCCAGAGGCAAGAGAGATGGAAGCGGAAGGTGACAGTGGGAGAGATTATCTCCTGTGTTTGTCAGCAGTTTTCGTTGAAGGAGCAGATGTTGTCGGGGCTGGGGAAAGATCGAAGAGCTTTCTAAGGTACGTGCGATAGCAGCGTGGTTGGTTTTGGATTCAGGGGTGTTGACCCTTGCGGAGCTCGGCGAAAATCGGTTAACCAAGATCCCTCGACATTGAGCACTTCGTCAGGACTTGGAGAGACGAACGAAAACAGATACTTCAATTGGCGCAACTGATGAGTAAATCAAGGAAGGGTATGTATGAAATTCAATTATCCAAAGCCTGACCCCATAACTACTCTCTCTAATTTACACCTATGCCAATTCTTGCAATATGCTTCTCACTCTTATAATTATCAGGAACAGTACATAATCCTCGAATTTTCGCATGAGAGCCGGCCATTCGCTGCTATCCAGATAGCTTTTTCCGAGGGATCTATATTCTATGGCCATTTCAATTACCTCCTTTCAAAAATTGATCAATTATTTTCTAATTTTCTTGTTCATAAGGAATTCCCATAGATCTTCACAGACCTGTTTTGTCTTTCCTTTCGCATTTTAATACGCCAAGTTCTCCAAATATCCGGGTCTTTTCTTCACTTGCCTTAAAAGTCTCCCCATGTGTTCAAAAAAGTCTCGAATTAATTGTTCCCTTAAATCGAAATATGCCATTCGATTAACCGGTCGAAGTCCGTCGTCGTCAAAGCCTTTTCCGTCAGGCTTTGGGTCGCCACCAATTCAATGGCCGACTAATGATTTTGTCCTTTTTCCATCCACCAACATGAGTCTCGTTCTGATATAAGAACAATTGTCTGGCCCGCTGAGGAAAGAGTCCATATTCCTCATGAATACTGCCGCAGCTAAATCCACTTTGTTTCCGATACCAAGCAAGTTTTCCGGTTTCTGATCATTATCGAAATCAACCCGAGGATCATAACGATATGCTCCAAGTGATTGTAATTCCAAACCCTGGTTAATAAAGAAGATTACTTTTTCTTTGTTCTCTGGACGCATTTCGTCAGATTTATCATGTATATATTGATTATCTGTATATATGAAATCGCGAATGCGATACTCAATTGGATAAATCTCTTCTGCTGAGAGTGCTACACGAATAAGATTTCGAAACCCGGCGCGTCGGCATTCTCCGGTCGATCGCAAAGAGGCAGACGTTCGAACCATGTCTTATTGAGACGCTTCAGATAAGCTTCGCATACTTCGACACCCTTACCCTTTGTCAGGATGAATTTATGATAACCGGGCTCAGTGCGTATCCGTCGTGTCTCTTCTTCCGCACTCCCTACAGGACACAAACAATGAAAACCAAAAAATGAAAAC
>CAVQFR010000007.1:0-198004 GCA_963711845.1 uncultured delta proteobacterium | reverse complement strand
CTGCCATTCTTGGGAAGAAGGATATAAATAACTCCTCCCTCCGGGCCAGAAGGCCCTCTGGGCTGGCGGCAATTCCTTCCAGAAAAGGAGGGATTAAAGCCCCGTCCTTTCTAACGGGGCAGGCTAAAAAACAAAGGGTGCTTAATGAGAAATTTCCGGAGAAGTCTCCGGTAGAATTGGACCTTCCCTGCCATGAAGACCTGTTTGTCTCCCTGAGGGAGATGCGTCTTAAACTCGCCCGGGCATCCAACCTTCCCCCTTTTGTCATCTTCCACGACCGGACGCTCATAGCTATCAGCCAGCAACTGCCTCAAACAACCTCTGAATTGCTTGCCATCAAGGGCTGTGGTGAATATAAGGTATCGGCTTACGGGGATCGGACGATTGAAGTGGTCAGGGCTTATCTGAAAAGGCATCCTGAGGCCAAGCCTTTGAGTAAGTCCCGGAGTAAGCACGACCGATCTGCAGCCATCCAGCCTATCCTTAAGAAGCCTTTTGGAGGAAGCACCGTCGAAATCACATGGATGCTGTGGGAAAAAGGAATGAAGATGGATGAGATTGCCGGGAAGCGGGGTCTTACTCCATCGACGATTAGCGAACATCTTGTGCAGCTTATTGGCCAAGGACGGTCGATTGACCTTAACCGGATTCTTTCAAAGGAGCGGATTGCCCTCATCGAAGAAGCGATTGTCCGGGCCGGAGGCGAACAATTGGCTCCGGTCAAGACCCTGCTTCCTCAAGATGTAAGCTATGAAGAAATTCGTTTGGTTGTAGGGCAATATGGTCAGAAGATGAAGGGCAAAAGATAAAAAAGAGATAGGAAACCTGTCAGCCCGTTATCGGAAAATGGTCAAGAAATAAACTAATTTTTATCCTCTCCCCAGGAGGGCTTAAGCGCTAACCTAAATATTCCCTCCCCTTCAAGGGGAGGGTTAGGGAGGGGATGGGGTAGATTGTGATCGGCCAGACAAACAAGAAGATACGCTCGGGCGAGCTACAACGAGCGTTACGCAGCAACATGTCCGACGCGGAACAGGCTTTGTGGCATCTTCTGCGATGTCGGCAGATTTCCGGTTTGAAATTTCGCCGTCAACATCCATTTGGTGATTACATTCTTGATTTTGTCTGTCTGGAAAACAAGCTGGTAATTGAGGTGGATGGAGGACAACATGAACAGCAGGCTTGGTATGACGAGAATCGCACACAAGAACTACAGGCTGCTGGTTTTCGCGTTCTCCGATTCTGGAACAATGAGGTTCTTAGGGAGATAGAATCGGTAAAGGAGAAGATTTGGTTGGTAGCCCAGGAACTGCAATCCCATCCCCCTCCCAACCTCCCCCTTGAAGGGGGAGGAATTAAGAAAGTCCCCCTATGATTCCCTCCCTTTCAAGGGGAGGGTAAGGGTGGGATGGGGTAAATGAAAGGGAGGGAGAGTAAAGTTGGGGCTTATGCCCCAAGGGGGAGAGGGTAATAATAAAGAACGTAGCAAAAAATGAATATGCGGGCAACTTCCGAATTGACAAAAAAGTTTATTGAAGGAGGATTCCTATTGTGGATGACGAATTAAGAAAAAAAACCCAGGAGACAGCCAAACAATTGTTCGGCAAAGGGATCAAGATGGATCCCCCTTATCTGACGTGGAAGGAATTTGACAAGGACCTTGCCAACGATTTCTCCCTGTTCATCACCGGCAAGCTCTATTCCAGAACGGTTTTAACGCTGCCCGAAAGGCAGATGGTGGCTTGTGCCATGCTGGCGGCGCTGCGCGCGACGGATGAATTGAAACTCCATGTGAATGCCGCATTGAATGTCGGCTGTGACCCACGAAAAATGGCCGAGATCTTTTTCCAACTGGCTCCCTATGCGGGAATGCCTGCTGTGAATGAGGCGCTTCATGTTTACCGGGATGTCCTGAAGGAAAGAGGGGAGTGGCCCATCAAATAGAGGTTCTTCGGCCGGCGTCATTGCGAACCGCAGGTAAATTTGAGACGTCCATCCCAAGGGAGCTGGAGGGTCTGCCACTCAACGCATTTCTCCTCAATTACCCAACCATATTCCACCCTCTTTTCGATTCTCAGGCAACGGTATGATCTGTGGGTTGCTTCGAGATGCAGGCCACTTGCGCTCGGCATGACCTCAACGGACAGTTTTGAAAGAGACCATTGCTGAGTCTCAACGCAACACCTCGGGACTGCCGAGAAGGGAGGGTCGAATTGGATGAAGTATGTTCCGTTGCTACCCTGTTCGCGCACAAACCATCCCGTTCCTTTTATCGGTTGTCCCTTGCCGACCATTCCGGAAACAACTTCCCTGCCTGCCACGGGTGACCCTCCCTCTGCTTTCTGGATGATATCGCAGTCGGCTGACCTAAAAGTGGAAGATAGAAAGCTGCAAGCCGTTAATAGAAAGCAGACGGAGAGAAGGAAAAGAACTGTTATCAGTACTCTACCTCTCGTAGCTTGAAGACCTGAACCCATCCTGGCAATCCTCATCAGTGAAGATGGTTTTATGATCACGGCCTTTCCTCCTGTTCATGCAGGGTTTTCTCTTGTGCCTCGTCATCCCGAAATCGATTCGGGATCTCGGTTTTGCGTTTATAAGGCCATTTATCCGGATAAATTTCCCTTGTCAAGCAATTTTACAGGCATGTTTTTTCACCAGGCATCAGCGAGAGCGGGATTTATCGGCGATCCGGTAGCCCGACATGGCCGATAAAGTATGGGTGTCCTGCAGCTTATCTCATTAGTGTCTGTCTATAAACAGTATGTTCCGTCATGCCGGACTTGAGGAGCCGGCCCCGTACTCGATACGGGGGCATCCAGACGTCATCCCGACGTAAGTCGGGAACCATTAACGCCGGATTCCGGCTGGAGTTTATTCCGATGAAAATCGGGGCCGGAGTGACGATTCTGATTGAGGGAGTAATTTATAAACAGACACTCATCAGTTAGTTACCTTGTTTATTCTTGCGTCACCGTTACCAGCAGGTCAGACGAGAACATCTCGCCAGGGGAGTAGCTTTCGTACCTCCAAGGATGCTTCGTAACCCTCATTGTCAACGCAAAGCAGAAATTTGTGTTTCATAGCCTTTTTCCCCTTGCCGTGCCCTTCATACCAGTAGAGTTCTGCAAGCCGTATCGTGCCATCGGCCAAGCTGATTTTAGCAATTCCCTTTTTTTTTCTCCAGGTTGTTTTTCCGTAAACGCGATTCAACCTTCGAAGTTCACGAATGCTACGACCCGAGGTAATCGTTTCGATGACTCCCAAACATGCTGGCTGATTGAAATCTACACTTTCAATTTGACATCCCCCCAAAACAGGCGTCCTGATCCATGGAGGCGAAGCAAGATATCAAAGAGAGAATTTTATCGTCCGCCCCTGGTACCAGTGCGCATAAATTTATCAAATATCAAGGGCAGACCCCAATGTCTCCCCGGGTCATTGAAAGCTTTCATTAAAGGAAATACACACCGTAACGATTGCAGATTTGTTCAGCCTTTGCCATATCTGCTTGCCCAGGAGGAAGATCAGCTAGTTCCTCGAACATTTTCTCGCACCCTGAAGGCGATACTAAGACAATTGCGCGCATAAGCTTATCGCCAATAATCCTAAAAGAGTGTGGAGTCTTCCTCGGCAAGAATATCGTTGTCCCCGGCTCTGCAACGATATCACTACCTTCAACCGTGAATTGCACTTTTCCCTCGGCTACATAGAATGTTTCGTCCTCGCGGGTGTGCATATGAGTTGGAATGATAGTCCCCGGTGGATTTTGCTGTTCTACCATTGCAAAGGCTCCGTTGGTATCCTCCCCTCTCAGTTTGATCCATTGCTGATCACCAATGACATTCAAGTATTTGCCTTCTTTGGGTCCTATGATCTTAGCGTTCATGCTTACTCCCCCATGTTTGATTTTCAGTTGGCTCTAACGAGCCTGTAGGAAAAGTCCTTTTGACCGGTGAGAATGATGTTTTCGGGGGTCTCCTTGAGCCCTTCCCAGGCATGAGATCGTTGATCCTGGCGCATTTTATTAGGTCATTTTTTTCTGCATCTCGCCCAAAAATCTGTTTGAGGACTTTTTCTACAGCCTCAACGATCTGCGTAACCTGCGCGGGCAGTCAGCAATGCCCAAAACCTGACGTGGCTAATCCGAGTCAGGTTGATGCGGTTAGGCTGCTTTTTCGACGATTCTATTCTTTGTCTGCATTGGAAGCCTGACGGATGCGAAGAATTTGGAAGGATAAAGATAATCCTCCCCGGACTCGTCAATGATCCTGACCTGGTTATGACGATCAGCCTCCTTGTCGGGTATCTTCTCGTATAGCTTTCGCACCTCCAAGGATGCCTCGTAACCCTCATTGTCAACGCAAAGCAGAAATTTGTGTTTCATAGCCTTTTATCCCAAGTATTTCTTGATTTTTGTTTCCTTTTTTCCCTTGCCGTACCCTTCATACCAGTGGAGTTCTGCAAGCCGTATCGTGCCATCGGCCAAGCTGATTTTAGCAATTCCCTTTTTTTTTCTCCAGGTTGTTTTTCCGTAAACGCGATTCAACCTTCGAAGTTCACGAATGCTACCACGTAGTGGCCACCCTCGCCCCGGTCAACCCATTTTCTTAATGGAGTATATTGAACCGTGTTGATCGCTTCATAGACGTGGAAACTCCCGTTCCTGAAAAACACGATCCCCATATGGCTGTATTGTGAGTGGGTTGCCTTCTGAATTGCGAAGTTCTGTTCAGACCGCGACGTTTGGAAGATGATGTCTCCGTCTCGAATGTGCTCCGCAAAGGAGTCGCCGCACCCAAGCAAATACAGCAGGCCAAGCGCCGCAAAGGCAAGTAACTTTTTCATAAAGGTTTCCTTGGCAACTGTGGAAGTGTTTGACATGCTAAAGACAGAAAATGGGGATGGTGCCCACCTTCCCACTTGGCGGGGCATGACGAATCACTATAATACTATTTATATATCTGTAAAGTGTCATTTTTCAACTATGTCCCCCTGTTTGACTTGAAAAAAAATTATATATGTTTAGTCTATTCGATATTGGCACTAACAACAGATGCCATTTGCATCATATCGATAGTCTGACCTTCTATTAATTTTGTAAAATCAGTTGTTTTGCCAGTCTTACTGGTAATCTTGGTGTTGTTAAATATTTTAATTAATTTAGCATCAGCCACAATATTCTTGCCGGCATTTTCCGGTTTACCATTGATTGTTTTGGTTTGTAGTTTGTTTGCCTTGATGTAATCCCACAACTTTTTGGTTATCTCAGTACGAGGAAGTGAGCTAGCGCCTAGGAATGCCGCCAAGTCCGCTTTCAATTTTACCGGTTTATCCAATCCTTTTTCTTCTGCCATGCTTATGCCTCCGTTCTTTAAATTGTGTTAGTATTTTTTTGATCAGATATTGCAACGTAAGTATAAGAACTTTCGATTTTGTATGTCAAGGAAATATTGACCACAAAATGTGAGGTGTGGTGTTGATGAAGGAGAAAGGGAATGTAACTGGCCAGGTTTTTTAATTTGTAACGTCAGCCCTCCCCGCGTACTCGGGATCGAAATTCGCTATGATCGCCTGACGCGTTTTGTTGATCAGCTCTTGAACGGTAGCGGTGGTATAGCCGCTGGTATCGATGGGGTCTCCGATCACGACCTGGATCTTTCCCGGCTTCACGACGAGGCTTCCCCTGGGTAGGACGCGCCGGCTTCCATTGACGGTAACCGGCAGGATGGGGATCTTCCGGGCGATGGCTATTATGAATCCCCCCTTTTTGAATTCGTGAATCTGCCCGTCGGACGACCTGGTCCCTTCGGCAAACACCATTACGCCCGCGTCCTTGGGCAGTCGATTGAGGCCCTTGTTAATGCTCTCGATTGCCCTGGCGGTATTAGAGCGGTCGATGAATATGTTCCGTGAGGCGTACAACGCGTACCCGAAAAGCGGGATTTTGAGAACTTCCTTTTTGATGAACCATCGGAATTGAATGCCCAGTGTGGTAACCAGCGCGAGGATGTCGAAAAGCGACTGGTGGTTAGAAATAATGATATACGATGTCCCCTTCAGAAGCTTCGCCTTGTTTTTTATTTCCGCACGGACAAAGGACACGGCAAGCATGATGTATGCCCAGATCTTCGAAAGGGAGAACGCGAGATTGCCGGTACGGCTTAACAGGGCCGCGATGATGACGGGCATACACAGGATAATGGTCGCAATTGACGCCCACAAAAAAAGCCACGCAACGCGGATTGCCTTGAATAGTGATTTCATAGCATAGCTTCCTTCGCGATATTGTAGTAGGGTTAGGTCTTTTATCTTGGTGCTATCCTTTGGTCTGATGACATCACTTATTGTGGATGCGTGCCCGCATAGGTGTCGAGACGATTCCACTACACCAATACCCATATTTCGTTAGCCCAAAATACCAAGACAAAAGACCTGACCCTCTTCCGTCTTCATCTCTGCGTATGAGCAAAGTGTATAATGTAGCTTTGACCCCAGGCCCATTATCATGCTTTTAAGACTTTTTCTACAGCCTCAACGATCGAGCTTACCGGCGCGCCGCTTTTTAGCGCATCCGGTGGAGTGAGGGGTTGGGCGCTCTACCGGTGCCATAACCTCTTCCATGCCGGTACCCACTTCCGGGGATCGGTCGAGAACCCGCTTGCCTCAAGGTTTCTGAGTTCCGCAAAGCTCCCGCTTGAACCTTTCTTGATGCGGGCCCAGGCCTGGGTGAAGGCCGGTCGCCCAAGGTTTGACTTGATTCCGTCCCTCCAGTTGAGCCACGTAGCCTTGCTGATCCGGCCGTTCATTCTGAGGAAGATCTGCTCATTGGTGAGATCAATGTACTGATATAGCCTCGGGAACACCTGTTCAAACTCCTCTTCTCCCAGCTCTTGGCCGAGGTGGGCCTTCACTGGAATGCATCGGGCTAATTCCCGGTATTCGCGGGACAAGTCATCCTCGAAATCTGTCCTCGACTGTTGAGTGCTCTTGCGGACCTGCCAGGCGGCGACGAGCACTGCTACTGCCGTGCCGATCGACCCTATGGCGGACCAGTCAATGTTCATTGTTCGTTCCCTATCTCTCCTTGGCCTAACGTTCCGAATGAGCCGCGCGCCGCGGCGACATGATCGGCTGGAACAGCGGGCGCGCCGGCTCGATTCGGCTGTTAGACGCCCCGCGGGGTCATTCCGGCGCCGTTCATTCAGCGCGGCCTTGCAAAACACCAAACCCGTAAGACACCGAGACCGAGCGCCTCTTACCTACGGTACGACCACAATCGACATTCTGGTTCCTCGGCAGATCTCATCGGCGACCGTTCGAAGCCGGTTGCGCTCGTTGGCCTCTATGGTTCCGCAGTGGATCATCAGCAGCGTTCGGTCCCGGTGCGCCAACGCAAGCATCGTCTGCCCGATCCCTTGCGTAAGCTTGGCAGCGTGTCTTGAATTACCCAAGCACTTCACTTCGATTCCGATCGATCCTTCAACAGGATGTTTGATCACGATGTCGAGACGGCTATGGCTGCTGAGTACCTTCACGTCCGGCCCACGATCTTCACGACAGAATGCCTTCCAAGCTACACCTGACCGCCCTTTACGTTCCGTAGTGTGCGAAGTCAGACACGAGGCACCTATGTCCTTCACGACTTCCGACATGAAAGTAATCACACGGTCCCAGACATGGGCTTCAAACGTGGCCTCGTTCATGTAGGTCTCGGAATAACCGGGCTCGGCAAGGTGCTTCGCCAGAGTGGCGTACAAGTCATCAACACTGCGGTATCGCATGAGGGTCCTGCCTTCTCGTGGCCAGCGGATTCGACATCTTGCTCACGCCCGTCTAAGGAGCCTGTAGAAAAGGTCACTTTTTTAAAAACTGTTTCTTCTGCTGGAACAAAAATAGGAAATTATTTTCTGTCGTCAAAAGTTTTACCAATCTTTAGTGCAACATTTCTATTTTCACGATATTTCCCTACCACAATCCCATATCACCCAATCCGGCTCCTTCACACAAACTCCAGACCGTATCGATCGAAATAATCATATTTTTTGTATCTCGCCATCCAGTCCTCCTAAGCAGTCCTCGCTCTCTTTGCCGTTACTGATATGGCGATATTATCATGCTTTCAGGACTTTTTCTACAGCCTCAACGCTGCGGCTCAGGGGCGGCGCGTTTTATGTGCCGCTTGTTGGCAGGATTACGTCGGGCTTTTCGTCCATGTGCAACCGGAACTCTTGATTACAAGTTGATGTTTCTGACCACCAAAAACCATCTCGCCTGAGGCCTTTTGCGATCTCTCTGCAGTCGCGTAAAGCACATTATGATAGGCAACTGCAAATGTCGCCGAATATCTCTCTATGTTCGACTCAGCCGGTGAGTAGGAACTTAATAGTTGATGCGGATATGGATCAAGGAACTTTTGAGCGTCTCCGCCTATTATTAGGCCCTCAAACTTACTTGGTGTTACACTGTTGGGCCAACAGATTTCAAATAGTTCCGGCCGCGTCTGACGCCAACTAAATCCGGCGATCCAAAACCCAATGATTCCTTTGTTCGACGGATCGTTGAAGGTCGCGTTCGCGTCGTCATCGATAAAATCTATAAATTTATTCGCGATCTGCTTTAGGGTGGAAGCCTCAAGGTCTTCCGCAAGAAATTTATAGAAATCAGCCGCCCTTTGATCCGCAGGTTTTCGATTGATGATATTTAAACCGTGATGAACGATCGCAACCGGCGAAGTGGTATGGGGGAATATCTTCTCGAGGTCCTCACATTCCATTCCCGCACCAGTAGTTGGATTAGCACGCGACAGACCGTCCGCCGTCAGAACAATGTTATTCTTGGAAACGGTCCCGATTAAAATCGTCATTTCTTTCCTGGCAACGTTGTGGCTCACCGGTAGCCGGAAGCGAAGCTGGAGGCCATCCGCGTGGAGCCACGGGTTAGGCTCTCATCGTCGTGGTTTGTTTGAAGCGGCTCAGCAGCGTCTTATCCGCGTCGACTGTTCATGCAAGTATCTGATTCATGATGCTGGCGAGGCCAGCAGGAGGCGCTGCAAGCTTTGAGATAACCACGTTCCGGAAATGCTCGTAGTTTAAAGCATGTCTGCCACAAAGACCCTTCAATACGTCTCGGCCCTTGCACCTATCACGCCAAGTCCCATCTGCAAGCGCCTGCTGCATTGTTGCGACCGCATCTGCCTCTGTCTGCAGGAACGTTGGGACCGTCTGCGTGGCTGGGACTTGGCGCTGAAAGACAGCGTCCCAAGCTTCTTTGGCTGCCCTAGCCAGCCTAGCATCCTGCATGGCCCCTGCGTAGGGTTTGATGTGTTGTGGAGAGAGAACGATGTCCTTCAGTTCGGCCTCAACGTCTGCCTCAGACGCATACGGACATTTCGAAGCCAACATGTCTTTCGCGGCGGCGAGAATGACGTCGTTCAAGAGCAGAAAATTCTCGACGTGATAGACTGGCAACTGGAACAATCGGGCACCGTTGCGAGCCGCAGGCGCGGGAAGGGAACGCTCGATGTCGCCGTCTACGATGGAGTAGTAGTGCTGGAATTCGATTGACGACGACAAGAGCTCGTTGACCCGCTCCGCTATCTTGCGGATGGTAGCGGAATTGCCAGCTGGCACGAAGCTGACGTGATGCGTGCCCGGGGGATATAGCTTTTCATAAACCTCCCGATCGGCTGATGATTCCTCGCCCTCAATGAAGATGATGCGTTGATTGAAGCTGACAAGACCTCGAGTGCCCATAACCTCCGACAGAACGGAGTGAAGCTGCTCAGTGGACGTAACACGGACGAACTGGTTAGCACTATTTGCCTGAGGTTCCTTGAGAACCGTGTAAAGTGACTCGCTCCCGGCAGCGATCATCATTTCCGGTGAGTGCGACGTGAGCCACAACTGATTTCCCTTGCCGATACCTCGCAGCACTTCGAGGTATCGCCGCTCCAAATCAGGGTGAAGGTGCGCATCGGCTTCGTCGAACAGGATGATCGCGCCACGCGGGTTGAGCTGGTGGAACCGAATGAATGTGTTCAGGACTTCCTTTTCCCCAGCACTCAGGTCATCGATGTCTATGACGCCGCGCGGTGTCTCGATGACATACTGGAACGGGCTCTTATGGATCAGTACATCGACGAACTTCATGGGTGCGAAGAAGCTGTTGAAAAATTCGCGGATGGGCTTTAATGAGTCTGCGAATTCTGGCTTACCTGCCCTGTGTGCCGCCTGCGCGCTTTGGATGTCCTGCATGACAATGCCTGCAAGGTATGCCTTGGTGTTCTGAAATTTGGCTGTACCTTTCGCGCCAAGAGTTCCCTTTGTTCGTTCGTCACTAAGGAAGCTAGCGTCCCAACTTGAAAGCTGCGTCTTCAGAACGGACCGGTATTCATCGATGTAGTCAAAGAATCCTGGCGAGTCGAGAAACGATCTGGAGTACCAGCTTAGCAGGTGCTTCGTCGCCGGAGAGCGCTTTGTAGCCCTTCCTTGCCCGCCCTTCTTAATCTCTATGACAATCTCGTCAGCCTCCGGGCACTCGGCGGAAAACTGACGCTTCACGAACTCACGTTCGATATCGTTGAATTGAAGCTGAAGCGAGATTAGCGCCTGGTCAGCATCGGCCGAGACCGCACGCGGGTCGAACTCGAAGTTGCCATAGGCACCCGCATACTCTTTGGCCGTCATTAGCCCATTCAACAAAGCGCTCTTGCCGCAGCCATTTCCGCCGCAGATTACCATGAAATCAGGCGGAGCTGAGCACTCTGCAAGTCTCAGGTTTCGGAAGTTCTCGATTCGAAATGCAGTAACGCGCATGCTCTTTCTCCGGTCTCTTATCGGCCTAACGGGTGCGGTTGAAGAGCATGCCCTGAAAGGGCGTCGTCTGTTCAAACCGCGTTGATAGGCAGGCGAAAAGCGTCTGCTTATCAACATTATATCGCATCCGCATAATTAATGAACAAAATTATTTAGCCGTCATCGTCAGGATTATCAATCATTAAATTGGTTTCTAATATACACCTTTTATAATTTTTTGAGAAGCAAGGGTATCAAGAAATAATGGCTAAAGTGTTTCCTTCTTATGGTATTATAATCGTTGGACATTTTTGTAAGAGGGTGACAATTTACGTTTCTTTTTTAGAACAATATATCACGGGAAGAAACATGAGCGCTGAAAATATTTAATAGTTTGCAAACCTTATCTTTAATACCTTTATGGCAGGAGTATTGCATCTTTTTAGACTCTTACATATTAAGGTCATAGAGTTTTGGAACTCCTGGATTCCTGCTTCCGCAGGAATGACAGAAAAAGGAAACTAAGGAGTCCATAATCAAAAGGACATATTGTTGTGAAAATCTCCCCCCTGCCTTCGCCGAAGCGGCTTCGCGCAGGCAGGTGACCCCTCTTTACCAAAGAGGGGGAATTCCTCCCTTTCGTAAATGGAGAGGAGGAGGGCCTGCACCACGTAGGGTGCAGGACAATGCCCTGAACCTCACATGGTTCAGGGGGTGAGGGGATGATGCGAGGAGGAAATATGAAGCTGAGACTATTGGGAATATTCTTACTCATCAACATTCTTATCATCCCTTTGGTTTATGCAGGGGAAGAACCACAAGTCGAGTTCTTTTCGCCGCAGGGGACGGTTAAGACCGTTCGCCAGGTGAGCGTACGGTTTTCTGAGCAGATGGTGCCCTTCGGTGATCCGAGGGGTCTGATCGAGCCTTTTGATATCGTTTGCTCTGAAAAAGGAACCAGCCGGTGGGCCGACGGGAAGAACTGGGTCTTTGATTTTGACAAAGACCTTCCTGCGGGCATTCGTTGTGAGTTCAAATTGAAGTCAGGGCTCAAAACCCTGTCCGGAAAAGAGGTGGCAGGGCAAAAGGTCTTCTCCTTTTCCACGGGTGGCCCTTCGATTCGGGCTTCTATCCCCTATGAAGGATCGAGGTGGCTCGATGAGGAGCAGATATTCATTCTCACTCTGGATGCGGAACCGATTAACGAATCCGTGATTCAAAATGTCTTCTTCTCAGTGGAGGGTATCCAGGACCGAATCGGAATCAAAATTATCGAGGGAGATAAGAGGAAAGAGATATTGAGGGCAAGATTCCGGAACAGGAAACCGCCGCCGTTTCCTATGATCCTCATCCAGAGCAAGCAGACGGTTTCCTTCGGATGCAAAAATCAGTTTGGTCTGGGGCAAGGGAGTGATGACAAAAACCGGGGTGGCCACAGATCAGGATCAGATCCGTCGCTTCCAGGTAAGGCCTCTCTTTTCCGTCGAGTTTACCTGCCAAAGGGAAAATCCGAAGGCGGCCTGTATTCCAATCCAGCCCATGTTCCTCAATTTCACTGCTGCCATTTCTGAGGATCAGGCAAATAAAATCGTATTGAAAGGGCCTGATGGGAAAATATGGAAGCCCAGCGTTAAAGAAGAGACGAGCTCGGTCTCGTTTCAAAGTCCTTTTCCGGAGAATGCAAGTTTCGTGGTCGAGCTTCCTCCCGGACTTAAAGATATCTCTGGAAGACCCCTTGTCAATGCAGACAAATTTCCCCTCACTGTCCGAACCGACAGATATCCTCCCTTGGCCAAGTTTGCCGCCCGGTTCGGAATCCTGGAACTGAAGGCTGACCCGATACTTCCTGTCACCTTAAGAAATGTGGAGGCTGAGCTCAAAACGAGAGTGATGAAGGTGGATAAGGAGGAGAGCCTTCTTGGAAAGGTGATGGGGAGGGTTCTGAGTGTGCCTCCTGAGAAGATCGATGAAGTCCAGCCCTGGCTGAGGAAAGTCGCTTCAGCAACAAGGGAGAAATCTATCCTGAGTGATGAGACGAGGGCAAAGGATTTTAAACTTCCCAAGCCCGCCGGCTCTAAGGCTTTTGAGGTCGTCGGGATTCCATTAAAAGACCCCGGCCTTTATATCGTAGAGCTGGAGAGTGAGATATTAGGAAACGCCTTGCTCGGCAGGCCTGGCCCCATGTACGTACCGACCGCTGTCCTTGTGACCAACCTCTCCGTCCATTTCAAGTGGGGCAGGGAATCTTCCCTGGCTTGGGTGACCACGCTCGACACAGGAGAGCCGGTGAAGAATGCAGCGGTAACCATCATGGACTGTCAGGGGAAAGCTCTCTGGACGGGAATGACGGATTTCAGCGGGATTGCCAGGATCCAACAACCGCTGCCTGTTGATACTCTGACCCGTTGCCCTTACCAGCTGGATTATAGAGATTATCCGCAGATGGGCGCTCTTCACTCCCTATCGCAAGGTCTTTTCGTTACAGCCCGCACCGAGAATGATATGTCCTTTGTTCACTCCACTTGGGATGAAGGGATCGAGCCCTGGAGATTTCAGCTGGTCAGGGAGTCGTCCCTGGATCCCGTCATCGGCCATACGATCTTCGATCGATCCTTGCTCAGAGCGGGTGAGACCGTTCATATGAAGCATATCCTTCGCCAGCATACGACCAAGGGGTTTGCTCCGGTGCCTCAGGATCAGATGCCAAGTCTTGTATCGATCCAGCATTACGGAAGCGAACAGAAATATGAGTTCCCTTTGAAGTGGGATGCGAATGGAATTGCGGAAACCATCTGGTCCATTCCGAAGGATGCAAAGCTCGGAAACTATGATGTCCTCTTCGTCGAAAAGCGGCACAGCAAAAAAGTAAAGCGGCTTACTTATGTCGATCGGGAAGGGGAGGAACATTTTGAAGATCAGAACTATGAAACAGCCCGTAAGTGGAATTCGGGAAGCTTCAGGGTGGAGGAGTTTCGAATTCCCCTCACCAAGGGAACCATCCAGCCGCCCACCACTCCCCTGGTGAAGGCAAAGGAGGTCACTCTTGATCTGAATGTTCAATATCTTGCCGGAGGCGCGGCAAGCCTTCTCCCTGTCAAGCTTCGGTACGAAATCGGGCCAAGGTATGTTCCTTCTCCTGAGGGGTTTGAAGATTTCATCTTTGGCAACGGTCCTGTGAAAGAAGAGGTCGTCCGGAGAGGGGAGGTAGTGGAATCCGAGGAAGAAGGCGAAGGAGAGGAAGGCGGAGTTGAAGTAAAGAAAGAGGATAAAAAGAAGGTGAAGCCTGCGAGCATGGATCTGGTTCTGGACCGATTCGGGTCCGACCCGAACCACTCTCCCCAATCTGCCCGAAGCCGAAACGCCTAAAGAGATACTGGCTGAATTGGAGTTCAGGGATCCCAATGGCGAAGTCCAGACCGTCTCTTCGAGGATTCCTTTATGGAATTCAAAATATCTCGTCGGAATCAAACCGGATTCGTGGGCGGTGTCGAAGGATGCCTTCAAGTTTCATGTTGCTGTGGTTGACCTCTCTGGAAAACCTGTCTCAGGTGCTCGAATCAAGGTAGAGCTTTTTCAAAGGCAAACCCTTACCCATCGAAAGCGCCTGGTCGGAGGGGTCTATTCTTACGAGCATTCGACAGAGACAAAGAAGATCGCTCCCCTCTGCGAAGGAAAGACAGATTCCAGAGGTCTTCTGATCTGCGATGCCAAGTCGCCCGTTTCCGGGAATGTGATTCTTCAAGCCGAAAGTTTTGATGCGGCAGGCAATCGGACGGTTGCTCACAGGGATGTCTGGGTAGCGGGAAAAGGGGAGTGGTGGTTTGAAGTGGGCGACCATGACCGGATCGACCTCATTCCTGAAAAGAAACGCTATGAGCCCGGCGAAAAGGCTGTTTTTCAGGTCAGGATGCCATTCAGAGAGGCGACAGCATTGATCACCGTGGAAAGAGAAGGGATCATCACGGCATGGGTCAGAAAGATCTCCGGGAAAAGCCCGGTGATCCAGGTCCCCGTCAAAGGTGCTTTCGCTCCGAATGTCTACGTCTCTGTCCTCGTGGTCAGAGGCCGTGTGGCCGGCGTGAAGCCAACCGCCATGGTCGATCTTGGAAAGCCTGCTTATAAACTCGGGATCGCCGAGATCAATGTGGGATGGAAAGAACATGAATTGAAGGTGAATGTTTCTTCGGATCAGAAGGTCTATAAGGTTCGGCAGAAAGCCAAGGTCAAGATCAAAGTTACGACCACAGACGGAAAGGCCCCTCCGGCAGGGAGTGAAGTTGCAATAGCGGCTGTGGATCAAGGTCTTCTTGAATTGATGCCCAACAGGAGTTGGGAAGTCCTTTCTGCCATGATGGGACGGAGGGGTTATGGTGTCCGCACTTCGACGGCCCAGATGCAGGTCATTGGAAAACGTCACTTCGGCCTGAAGGCGCTGGCCCAGGGCGGAGGCGGAGGGAGGCAGAACACACGGGAGTTGTTCGATACCCTTCTCTTGTGGAAGGCCCGTGTTCCTTTGGATGCGAACGGAGAGGCGTCTGTCGAAGTTCCGTTGAATGATTCGATCACCAGTTTTCGAATTGTGGCTGTGGCCACCGGTGGGGTCGGCCTCTTTGGAACCGGTGCGACATCGATCCAATCCACGCAGGACCTGATGGTCTTATCCGGCCTGCCTCCGCTTGTGAGAGAAGGCGACCGGTTTAAGGCCGGGTTTACGCTTCGAAATACAACGAACCGGAGCATGGAGGTGGATGTTTCCGCAAAGGCAGAAGGAATTTCAGCGCCGCTCGTTCCCCAGACCGTTTCATTAACCCCGGGAGAAGCAAAGGAGATCGGATGGGATGTGACGGCATCGATCGGTGTTGAGACATTGAAATGGGAGGTCGAGATCAAGGAGAAAGGGACCAATGAGGCAGACCGAATCAAGATCGCACAAAAAGTAGTGCCGGTCGTTCCTGTGAGCACCTTCCAGGCCACTCTGACTCAGTTGGAAAGGGAATATCATCTCACCGTGGAACGGCCGAAGGATGCTGTCCCGGGCAGGGGCGGCGTCAGGGTCAATTTCCGGCCCAAAATCGCCGACGGGCTGAGCGGCGTGATCGATTATATGAAAAGATATCCGTACACCTGCATGGAACAGATGATCTCCGTGGCCGTTGCATTGCGGGATGAGAATCTCTGGAAACGGCGGATGTCCGATCTTCCCGCTTACCTGGACGGAGACGGGTTGGTCAAATATTTTCCGCCCTGTATTTATGGATGTCCGGTGCTCACTTCTTACATCATAGCCATCGGCCACGAAGCAGGATGGAGTATTCCTGATGAGACCAGAGCAAAAATGGAAACCGGTCTCAGGAATTTTATCGAAGGGAAGATCTGGAGGTATTCACCCCTGGCCACAGCCGATCTTTCCATAAAGAAACTATCCGCCATAGAAGCGTTATCCAGGAGCGGAAAGGCAGAGGCAAGGTTACTCAACTCCATCTCCATCGAACCCAATCTCTGGCCGACCTCAGCCGTGATTGACTGGCTGAACATCCTTCAGAACATGAAGGATATCCCCAATCGCGTAGAGCGGAGGAGGGAGGCAGAACAGATTATCCGGGCCCGCCTCAATTTCCAGGGCACGGTGATGGGGTTTTCAACCGAAAAGACTGACTTTCTGTGGTGGCTGATGGTTTCAAACGATGCCAATGCCGTCCGAGTGATTTTATCGCTTCTGTCTTCTGAAAAGTGGAAAGAAGACATACCAAGAATGGTCCAGGGGGCGTTGGGCCGTCAGATCAGAGGGGCGTGGGACTTAACGGTTGCTAATGCCTGGGGTGTCCTGGCCATGGAAAAGTTTTCCAATAAATTTGAATCTGTTCCAGTCACCGGTACGACCCGGGCGATCCTTTCAAAACAGACGCAAACCGTTGATTGGAATACCTCTCCCAAGGGAAAAGTTTCCCAGTTCCCGTGGCCCGCCAAAAGGGAGGATCTCTCTTTCTCTCATCAGGGGACAGGAAAGCCATGGCTGACCATCCAGAGCCTGGCCGCCATTCCCCTGAAGGAGCCTTTTTCAAGCGGGTACAAGATCAAGAGAACGGTCATTCCGATTGAACAGAAACAAAAAAATCAGTGGAGCCAGGGAGACGTCGTGCGAATACGGTTAGAGCTGGAGGCCCAGGCCGACAGAACCTGGGTGGTTGTGAGCGATCCCATTCCTGCAGGAAGCACGATTCTCGGAACCGGACTTGGAAGAGACTCCAGGCTCTTAACAAAAGAGGAGGAACGGAAAGGATGGGTCTGGCCGGCTTTTGAGGAACGGTCTTTTGAGGCATTCCGGGCCTACTATGAATATGTGCCTAAAGGGAAGTGGACGGTTGAATATACGGTTCGCTTAAACCAGGCCGGGTTTTTCCAGTTGCCCACGACGAGAGTGGAGGCCCTCTACTTTCCGGAGATGTTCGGAGAGATTCCGAACAAAACGGTGGAGGTTCGGCCTTGAGGGTAAGAATCTTAAGATCAAATTTCAGAATTCAGAATGAATTCTGTATAACCGACTGGTCATCCAGTAACATGAAAACTACTAAGCATTATCCTCCCCCTTAAGGGGGGAGGATTAAGGTGGGGGTGGATATGGATATGGTTCCCCCTCACCCCCGCCCTCTCCCGCCAGGGGAGAGGGGTAGAATCATACGGTTTTGGAACCTATGAAGAAACTCTTTCTGTCATTTTTATTAGTTTTTCTCGCGGAGGCAGCGGCTTTTGCCCTGCCTTCTTATGATCAGGTTCGGCAGTCTTATGTCAAATCGGACTCGCTCTTGCTCGATCGCCATGGGGAAATACTCCATGAATTGCGGACGGACAAGGACCGGAGAAGGCTTGACTGGACTCCTCTCAAAAATATTTCACCTGTCTTAAAGGAGGCAGTGATTCAGGCTGAGGACAGGCGGTTCTATGAACACGGAGGAGTGGACTACAGATCCATTGGGGCGGCATTGATTCAAGGACTCACCTCTGAGAGCCTTCGCGGTGCAAGCACGATTACCATGCAGTTGGCCTCCCTCCTGGATAAAGAACTTCAATCGAAAAAGGGAAGGCGATCCATCTGGCAAAAAGAGAGACAGATCCTGAATGCCTGGGAGATTGAAAAGAGATGGTCGAAGGCGGAAATCTTCGAAGCCTACCTTAATCTCGTTACCTTTCGTGGAGAGCTTCAGGGGATTGCCGCGGCCTCGAGGGGCCTCTTTGGAAAAGATCCTCATGGCCTTGACCAACCCGAGTCTCTCATCCTGGCCTCGCTCATCCGCTCCCCCAATGCCTCTTCAGAGGAAGTTTCTAAAAGGGTTTTGCACCTTAATCGGGCGACGAATTGGCAAGTAGCAGATGATCAAACCCATGCTAAGGTAAGACACGTATTCTTAGGACCTCATTTCCTTAGACCACAGGCGGCCCTTGCTCCTCATATGGCCAGGCAGTTATTACAGGGCCGGCCCAATGGATGTACGGTCACTTGTACTCTGGACAGCAGAATCCAGCGCTTTGGCATTGATCGTTTGACCCATCATCTTCTCTCCTTGAAATCGCAGAATGTGAAGGACGGGGCTCTTCTTGTTCTGGACAACAGCACGGGAGATGTCCTTGCGTATGTGAGTTATAGTGGAGAGCCTTCTTCTAGCCGATTCTTGGACGGCGTTCAGGCCAGGAGGCAGGCAGGCTCTACCTTAAAGCCTTTTCTTTATGGTCTTGCCTTCGACCGGCGGATACTTACCCCGGCCTCTCTTCTGGATGATTCACCCCTGGATATCGCTGTGATCAGCGGGATCTATCAACCCCGAAACTATGATTCCCAGTTTAAGGGGTTTGTTACTTCGCGGATTGCCCTGGCTTCCTCTCTCAATGTTCCTGCTGTCAAGACATTATCCCTGGTGGGCATTGAACCCTTCTTGAATAATCTGAGGCAATTGGGAATCAAGGGACTCCATGAGTCGGGGGATTTCTATGGTCCATCTCTTGCCCTTGGCTCAGCGGACGTAAGCCTCTGGGAACTTACCAATGCCTATCGATCTCTGGCCAACGAAGGTCAATGGAGCGGACCCCGCCTCATCTCTGTAGAAAATGGGTCAGCTCAGAAGAAGCGGATATTCTCAAAAGAGGCGACCTTCCTCATCTCGGATATCCTGTCTGACCGGGAGGCAAGGAGTGCCACCTTTGGCCTTGAAAATCCTTTGTCCACCCGCTTCTGGACGGCGGTGAAGACCGGCACGAGTAAAGATATGAGAGATAACTGGTGCATTGGATATTCAAGGAGGTACACGGTCGGTGTCTGGACGGGAAATTTCTCCGGAGAGCCGATGTGGAATGTGAGCGGTGTCACCGGGGCGGCTCCGATCTGGACGGAGATGATGGATTTTCTTCATCGGGATGTCTCCAGTGTCAAAAAGGAACCTCTTTCCGGCCTCGTGCGAAAAAAGATAGAATTTTCCCAGGGCGTGGCAGCCACCAGGGAGGAATGGTTCATTCGCGGGACAGAACCCCATTCACACAATCAGAGAACAGGCCAATTCAACCCAAGAATACTTTACCCTCCATCCGGGACAGTGATGGCCATCGATCCGGACATCCCTCCCGAGCTTCAAAAAGTCTTTTTTGTTTCTCAGGTCCATGAAGATGATTTCCAATGGGTGCTGAATGGATCCGCCCTGGAGAAGACAGGTAGAACCATCTCCTGGATTCCCAAGGCAGGAAAATATCACCTCGCTATTGCGGACAAGGATGAAAAAATTTTAGATTATGTCTATTTTGAAGTGAGAGGTCCAGAGACGGATTAAGACCAAGGTAGAATATCAAAACATGTAGCGTCCTGGCCGGCAAGTGCCCCGTCCCGCCAAAGCGGGATAGGCGGGGTCAAGGGGCACAATTTAAACAATATTTCTTGCTCGCTTCCCGCTCGCCTATGTGCCCCGGGAAGCCCCGGCGTGCCTGTCCCGTCCTTACGGGATGGCCGGAGAGCTTCACTTATCCGGGACGAGGAAGCATTCGCCCCCAGTCAGTGGGGGCGCTACAGATGCGGAGCGATACCCCGTTGATCAAGATTTACATTGCGAGGCATGGGGAGACGACATGGAATGTGGAAAAGAGGATACAGGGGCGAAGCGACCCTGGTCTGAGTCCCAAAGGTGTTGCCCAGAGCCTGGCACTGATCGAGCAACTCAAAGACCGGCCTCTCTCAGCCATTTATACCAGCATGCTGCAGCGATCCATTCTTACCGCTCAGCCGATCGCAAAATTGTTAAATCTCCCCATTCAAAAACAACCGGAATTGGACGAAATGGCATTTGGAATGATGGAGGGAGTCCAGATCTCCAGCTTTAATGAGGAGTTGATAAGAGAATGGGAACGGTTCAAGGAAAACCGTTTTACTTATCATATCCCTGGCGCAGAGAATTACACCGACGTGGCAAACCGGTTAAAGCCCTTCAAGGAGAAAATCCTCCGGGATCATACAGGACAGGAGATTTTGATCATCGGCCACATGATTGTTAATCGGTTCCTGATCGGGATGCTTCTCGAATATCCACTGGAGGAGATCCAGAGGATGGAGCAACATAACGGGTCTGTCTATCTGGTCGAGAGAAACGGTGAGGCCAGGGTTTCTCACTTCATAGACGGTGAGATCAGGGAAGGATTTATCTTTGCTCCCCCGAACGATCCTATCGAACATAGCCGCCGGTCGTAATTTTTCTGTTTCGAAACCCATCCTGTGCCTGCCTGCCGGTAGGCAGGGACGGGGATGAAAGGTGCATCTGCTGAAGGTAGAAAAAAACCAGATGCTGAAACAAGTTCAGCATGACGTCACGGTTCGGTTCTGGTCTTTTTGTCATCCCGAACTTGTTTCGGGATCTCTTTCTTGGGTTCAAGAATTTAGGTGTTAAAGTCCCGCCCTGTGGGCGGGGTTCTTTACTTTCTATCAGGCTGCTGAAAAAGTCATCTTTTCCAGGTTGCTCAAAAAGGGCCAGATGCAAGGCCCCTGAAGTCCTGAGGAGTGAGGCGTGCTTGGCTGTACGCTGCAACGACGAAGGATGAGGGAAACGCAGGAGATGGCCATTTTTCAGCAACCTGCTCGGCATTGTGAAAAGGCAGGCAGGGGATGGATCTTCAAAAAGAGAAATGGAAGTTGAAATGTGTGATCTACGATTGTGATGGGGTTCTCTTCGATTCCTTCGAAGCCAACACAAAATTATATAATGATCTATGTGCCTTGGTCGGGAGGGTTCCTCTGAAGGAAGAAGAGATGGAATATGTTCACACCCACACGGTCTTTGAAGCGATTCACTTTATTTTTGGGAGAGAAAATGATTTGGAAAAGAAGGCATTGGAATCTATCAAACAGGTCGATTTAAGAAATTACCTCGTCTATTTAAAAATGGAGCCCCATCTCTTTCAAGCGCTAGAGAAATTAAAAGAAAAAGGAATCTTTCGGGTCATCAACACCAACCGGACAACGTCCATGAAACATATTATGGAAAGGTTTAACCTCGGGCCTTATTTCGATATGGTGGTGACTGCCCTCGATGTCAAAAATCCAAAACCTCACCCTGAATCCGTCGAGAAGATTTATTATATAATTATTTTTTATAATAATTTTTATATATTTATTTATATATTAATCTTAATTATTTTAATTTATTTTTTTTATAATTTATTTATTTTTTTTTTTATTTTTTTTTTTTTTTTTTTTTTTTTTTTTTTTTTTTTTTTTTTTTTTTTTAACAACGTCCATGAAACATATTATGGAAAGGTTTAACCTCGGGCCTTATTTCGATATGGTGGTGACTGCCCTCGATGTCAAAAATCCAAAACCTCACCCTGAATCCGTCGAGAAGATTATCGCCGCCCTTCAACTCAGGAAAGAGGAGGCTGTTTTTGTTGGAGATTCTGATGTCGATAAGCAGACGGCGGAGTCTTCCGGTGTGACGTTCATTGCCTACAAGAACAAAAAGATTGCCAACGGTCTTCTTATCGAAGACCATCTCGATTTACTCAGCCTGATTTGAACAGCAAGGGTCTTCAAGAATAGTTCCTCTTAATTCCTGAATGCGATAGCAAAGGGTGCCCCCCAGTTTTTTTTCTTCGGCGACCGGAGGGAATGCGTGCCTTGATCCGTCGGGCTACGCGCTCTTCTAACAGGCTGCTGAAAAACGCCCATCTGCTTCGTTTCCCTCATCCCTCGTCATTGCGGCGTACCTCCAAGTACGCCTCATTCCTCAGGATTTCGGGGGCCTTGCATCTGGGCATTTTTGAGCAGCCTGACAAATCACTTTTTCAACAACCTGCTAGGCTTCATAGAGCCAGATCTTCGGGCCTTAAACGGCCTTAAACAGTTATTGACTTCCTCATCTGAGTTCGAATAAAATGACCTCAAGAATTAGGGGAGAGCCTGCCCATGGCAAAAAATCGAATGGCGGAATCTGCTCAATATACGATTCTTGTGGTTGATGATGAAGAGTTAGTCAGAAACCTGGTCGTCACTTTATTAGCCAAATTGGGACATTCGTGTATCACAGCCACGGATGGCGTTGATGCTCTGGATCGGATGAAGGGAAACAAAATCGATGCCGTCATCACAGATATCAAGATGCCCAACATGGATGGGGTCGCTCTTACCGTTGAGATTTTGAAACGATACCCCGGGCTTCCCATCATGGTCATGACAGCGTTTGGTGAAGAGTATTCCGCTGGGGCGGCGATTTCTGCCGGGGCTCGTGAATTCATAGGAAAGCCTTTCTCTACTGAAGCGTTCTCCGTTCAATTACAAAAGATGATCAATGACTCGGAAACGATAAAGCGATTGAGGAGTGAGAAGATAGTAGACGAGAATGTCCAAGGTCTTATGAGCGAGTTAGAGGAAACCTTAAAGAAGAATTAGATGCTTTAGAAAGGAAGCCTATCGAACCCTTTCACAGGCGCTATCTGAAGGGTGTGTCCATCATCGAAGATCGCCCGATCTCCCTTCTCTTAATCCCGATATTTCAACTCTCTCCCAGTTTCAACCGAGATTTTCTTATCCGTTGTCATCCACCGTTCTGAAACCTGCCTCCATCCTATTTCCTTTGAAACCGAAAAGAAAATTCGATCCAATCGGGTGAGTTAAGGGACGACAGTTTGTCGCCTCAGTGCCCTTTCTTGTTACTTTCGGGGTCTTGGGCCTCATAACATCTTTTTGGCCTGAGGGAAAAAATTTATAAATTCCAATAGATACATTTGCTTTTGAATTTCTATATTTATGGCATACAAGATGCACACTGATAGAAAAGATTTACCTTGTTTACAGGGTTTACAGACATCACCGCCGGGAAACAATGCCTTTGAATAAGACCTCAGAAAAAGGGCTTCAAGATGGATGGACAAGGGCCACGTTCATTCTAAGGAGGGACTACTTAGAGAGACTCAAGGCATCCGCCTACTGGGAAAGAAAGAAGATAAAGGAAGTGATCGATGAGGCATTAGGGTTGTATCTCAAAGGGAAAAAACCAAGAACGAAGACAAACAGATAACCTGCTTATTTCGGGTGGTCATTTTTGGACCGCAATCGATGAGAACATTTTTCAATTTGCTGAAATGAAGAAAACTCCAATAACGATTCTATTGACCATCCTGGCATTGATCTTTTCTCAAATAGGGTTGCTGCCAGCCTGGGGATCCTTCCAGGTCCCCATTCTCCTGTATCATCGCTTTGGGCCTGTGGCTGCCGACAGCATGACCGTGACCACACCCCTTTTCGAGTCCCATTTGAAATATCTCAGGGACAATGGTTATCGGGTGATTCCCCTCAAAGAACTCACTGACTATTACCTTGGAAAAAGGGGGGCTCCCCCTCCCCATTCCGTCGTGATCACCGTTGATGATGGCCACATTTCCGTCTATAGAGACATGTTTCCTCTTGTCAGGCAATACCACATTCCAGTCACGCTTTTCATCTATCCTTCGGCCATATCGAACGCGCCCTATGCCATGACATGGGGCCATCTGAGAGAGTTGAAAGAAACAGGGATTTTTGACCTTCAGTCGCATACGTTTTGGCACCCCAACTTCAAGAAGGATAAGAAAAGGTTAACACCGGTTGAATATGAAAACGTTGTGACTATGCAATTAAGAAAATCGAAAGAGAAACTGGAGAAGGAGCTGAGTGTCAGAGTCGATATGCTGGCATGGCCCTTCGGGATCTATGATGACGACCTCATCGATAAGGCGAAAGAAGCAGGATATGTAGCCACCTATACGATGGAGCGGCATCCTGCAAGCACTCTCGACAAGGTGATGGCCCTTCCCCGTTATCTGATAATGAACGGAGATAGGGAAAAGATATTTACAACAATGCTGGCAGGCTCAGCGCGGAGGTGAAAAGATGCTCATCAGTAGAAGACATAAGGCATTCATGATTTTGACTGCGATCCTACTCTTGTCGGTTCCCGTCACTACCATGGCCTATACGACTGGAAGAGTGGTTGATTTTTTCACGGGGAAACCGGTGAAAGGAGCGCTTGTTACTTTGAATAGTGATGTGGTCCTGACGGATGAAAATGGGATTTTCACGGTAAATACCGCGTTGAGTAAATTGGCAGTCAGAGCGCCTGGATACGGTAGAACCGAGCAGACCATCGTCGCTTTGGACAGTACGCCCCAGGAGATCAAGCTCATGCCTTTCACACCCAAAGCCCTTTACCTCTCCTTTTATGGAATAGGGGATAGGGGCCTGCGGGAATCTGCAGTCAAACTCATTGAGGAGACCGAGCTCAATACCCTCGTCATCGATGTGAAAGGGGACAAAGGCATGATCCCGTATAAGAGCTCCATCCCCCTTGCCGCTGAAGTGGGTGCTCAACGAATTACCACAGTGAAAGAAATGGCTCCTCTGATGAGATCCCTGAAGGAAAAAGGGATCTATACCATTGCACGGATCGTTGTGTTTAAAGACAATCCCCTCGCCCTGGCACGGCCTGATTGGGCGATAAAGACTCAGAGCGGGGAGATGTGGCGTGACAGGGAAAACCTGGCCTGGATGGATCCATTTAATAAGGAGGTATGGGATTATAATATCAATATCGCCGTGGAAGCGGCTCAATATGGATTTGATGAGATCCAGTTCGACTATGTTCGGTTTCCGGATTCCTCGGGCCCTCGATTTTCAATGGCCAATACAGAGGAGAATCGGGTCCAAGCCATTTCCGGGTTTCTCATGGAAGCAAGGAGGAAGCTGACTCCTTACAATGTTTTTCTCTCGGCGGATATCTTTGGTTACGTCTGCTGGAATCTCAACGATACCAAGATTGGACAGAGGCTTGAAGACCTTGTCACCCACCTGGACTATCTCTGTCCGATGCTTTACCCATCCGGATTTCAGTATGGAATACCCGGTTACAGAAATCCTGTTGCAAACCCCTATGAAATCATTTATCTTTCCCTCAAAAGGGCCCAGGAACGGACCAATCTCCCATCCCATCGTTTCAGACCGTGGCTACAGGCATTCAGAGATTATGCCTTTGACGGAAGGTACTTCAACGATAAGGAGATCATGGGAGAGATCAGGGCGGCTGAAGGATTTGGTTCCCACGGCTGGATGCTCTGGAATCCAAGGAACTCTTATTCCTCAGCGGGTCTGAAAAAAGAAAAGCCCCTGGGCTGAGTCTCGTTCGATTCCTTTTCAAAAAATTTTAGATGATCATTTTAAAGGAACAGAAGACTTTGAAGGTGTGGAGAATTCTCTTCCCGCTGATATTGTCTATTGTCATCGTTACCTCAGCATCCTCTCAGGCGCTTCGGGAAGAGCAAATGGCACCCCTTTCAGAGATAGCCAAAAAGGCGATTCAAGCCGGTAAAATTCCGGGGGCTGTCATTCTGATTGGTCATGAGGGGAAAGTTGTCTACCGCAAGGTTTTTGGCCTGAGCGCACTCAAACCCAAAAAGTTATCCATGACCATCAACACGATCTTTGATGTCGCTTCCCTGACGAAGGTCATCGCGACATCCACTGCGGTGATGCAGCTGGTGGAGATGGGGAAATTGAATCTCGAAGACCCGGTTGCCAAATATTGGCCTGAGTTTAAAGGTAGCGGCAAAGAAGAGATCACCGTGCGCGATCTCCTGACGCACTATTCCGGCCTTCGACCCTCTCTGGACCAGAAGCCAAATTGGAAAGGTTACGTCACCGCCCTGAGAATGATTGAAGAAGAGAAACCTCTTTCCCCTCCCGGGACAAATTTCATCTATAGTGACATCAATTTTATTATACTGGGCGAGCTTGTTTGGCGCCTCTCTGGGGAGCCCCTTAACACCTACTGCGCCGAGCATATTTTCAAGCCCTTGGAAATGGATGATACGGGTTTCAACCCTTCCTCTGATTTCCGACCCCGCATCGCCCCCACCGAGTACCAACACGGGCCCACAGGGAAAATGCTCTGGGGAGAAGTTCATGATCCGATCGCCTGCAACATGGGGGGGGTGGCCGGACACGCCGGGCTTTTCTCAACGGCCGATGATCTTGCCATCTTCGCCCAGATGGTCCTCGACGGGGGCAGCAGAAAAGGCGTACAGATTCTCAGCCCTCTCATGGTCAAGAAGATGACCACCCCGCAATCCCCGCCCGATAAAATACCTTTAAGGGGATTGGGTTGGAACATCGACTCGTCCCTCGCCTCCGAGAGCTCCTACGGACACAAGGGCTTCACCGGAACCGGAATCTGGATTGATCCGGTTTCCAATACCTATGTTATTATCCTGACCAATCGGGTCCACCCATATGGCAAAGGAAAAGTGGAGCCGTTGCGAGCCAAGATACTCTCTTTTGTTAATGAAGCGATTGGACCGGTTTCGGTGGAGCGCGGTCTAGCCAGCAGGCCTTTACCCAGCCAGGTTGAACAAGGGGAGGGCAATAATGAAAAGGTGCAGACAGGAATCGATATTCTGGCCGCTGAGAAATTTGGCCCCCTGGCTGGATTGCGTTTGGGACTCATTACCAATCATTCGGGAATCGATTCTACAGGGAGACGGACGGTAGACCTTCTCCATAAGGCTCCAGGCGTAAGGCTTGCGGTGATTTTCAGCCCGGAGCACGGTTTCTCCGGAAAGGCAGAAGGAAAGATCTCCTCGACGAAAGAGTCTTTGACGGGCCTGCCCGTGTACAGTCTTTACGGAGAGGTCTTGTCCCCCACCCAAAGGATGCTTGCCGGCCTGGACGCCCTCGTCTTCGACATCCAGGATGCAGGCGCTCGTTTCTACACTTACATCACTACCATGGGTTATGCGATGGAGGCGTGTGCTAAGAAGGGAATTCCTTTCTATGTTCTCGACAGGCCAAATCCGATCAATGGTTTACTGGTTCAGGGGCCTATCCTGGACAGTAACCTGAAGTCATTCACTGGATATTTTCCTCTGCCGGTCCGACACGGTATGACCGTGGGTGAGCTGGCTAAGATGTTCAATGTCGAAAAGAAGATGGGCGCCAAATTGCACGTCATCAAGATGCGGGGTTATGAACGCAGCCGCTGGTATGACGAGACCGGCTTATTGTGGCTGAGTCCATCCCCCAACCTGCAATCTCTCACAGAGGCTATCCTTTATCCCGGAGTGGCCATGGTGGAAGGTGCAAACGTAAGCGTGGGTAGGGGGACGATGACACCCTTTGAACTTTTCGGGGCCCCCTGGATGAATGGAGAAGAACTCGCGTCCTACCTGAATAACCGTAATTTTCAGGGTGTCCGATTCATCCCGGTGGATTTCAAACCCAAAAGTAGCCGTTTCAAGAATCAATTGTGTCATGGCGTCCAGATCGTCCTCCTCAATCGGCAGATCCTGGACTCTCCCGCTCTTGGAATAGAAATCATCAGCGCCCTTTACCGACTCTATCCGAAGGACTTCCAGCTTGACAAGACACTGGGGCTTATTGGTTCACGTAAGGTTCTGCAGGCCATTAAGGCCGGTCAGGATCCCGCCACCATTGCGCAGGACTGGCAGGGGGCACTGGAACAATTCTGCATGCTCCGGTCGAAATATCTGCTCTATTAACCTTTCTGCCTGGCACAAGACCCACCCAAGCCTCTGCCCGCAAACCATATGATGGGGTGGTGCAGCAGACGCCGTTGACGAAGGCCGGAATAGACGAAAGTCTATTCCATACGCACGTATTAATCAGTCCATAATTATATGGACACCGAAGACTAAATCCCTCCTTCCCCCCTTACCCTCGGGCAGGCCTCTTGCAAAAGGGAGGAATTACCCCTCTTTGGCAAAGAGGGGCGAGGGGAGATTTTCTGAAGCATATGTCTTCTTTATTATGGACTCTTTAGTAACTTCTTGTTTGAAATAGAATCTCTATATTTATCTCAATCCGAATTCTGACACCTTAACAAATCTGAAGCCACGCTTTCTTAATTCCGGAATGGCTCCCATCACACCCACTGCCGTTTGTCCTTCGGGATGGTTCATGTGCATGAGAACGATCGAAGCGGGAGCAGAACTAAGCAACGCTTCTTTGACCTGTTTCTTAGAGTAAGTGGCGCCTGCATCCCCCCGAACATTAAAATTAACCACTTCATACCCTAAGGCATTCGCTATCTCTACACAGATCTCATCGGAAAAGGCTGTGCCAGGCCGGTAATATTTTGATTTGCGACCGGTCAAATTCAGCAGCTTTAAGCCATTCAATTCTATTTCATCAAAAATCTCCCGTGTGTTTTTTGTCCCTTTTATTCCATAGGCCGAGCGCCCTATCGTTGAGCATGGCTTGTGGTTCAACCCGTGATTTTCAATTTCAAATAGAGAACTTCTTGACAGCGTCGGAAGAATGCCGGGGTTTCTATCGATCCACTTGCCGCTGACGAATAAGGTGGTAGGGATTTTTTCGTCTTCCAGATATCGGATCAATTTCTCGTCATAGTCTGATCCTTTGGGGCCGCCACAGGCGTCGAAGGTCAATGCCAAAACTTTCTGGTCGGTGTTTAATCTGGTTTTCACACCCTTCACGACCTCTCCCCATTCGCGGGGGACCCGGCCGGAGAATTTTGCGATGATCTGTTCTTTTGTTCGTATTTCTTGACCCTGTACTGATTCAATGGTCCAGCAGGAAAAGAGAAGAACATAGATTAATAACTTCAAAATCATTTTCCATCTATATCTATTCATGCATCTTTTTTAACCTGAAGCAGCCCTGCTCTTCAATCCCCCTCACCTTCAGCCCTGTTAGATAAAACTCAATCCTATACCCACGTCAGAATAATTCTTCCATCTAACAGGGTGAATCCTCCCCTCCCCTTGAGGGAGGGGACAATTGGGGGGAGGCAACATCAGGGCAACATCAGGGTTGACAACTTCCTCCCATTCGTTCTATCTTTTAAGACACCGGGCCTTCGGGCCCGATTCCTTTATCCCGGCAAGAAACATAGCGTTCCTCCCTTGTAAGGGCCGGGACTGTCTGCCCCATAGGAGGACTGATTAATAAAATGCAGTATCCTGTACCTGATCATGGGGCTCCATAGGAGAGAGATGATCAAGGTCGGTACGAGCGGGTTCTCCTTTCCGGATTGGAAGGGAATCGTTTATCCCGAAGGCATTCGAGAAAAGGACATGTTGCCCTTCTATGAAAAGGAGCTGGGCTTCAATGTCCTGGAGGTCAATTTCACCTATTATACGCTCCCCTCTCAGAAGAGTCTGGCGGGAATGGCCCAAAAGACATCCGAGGGTTTTGAATTTGTGGTGAAGTCTTTTAAGGGAATGACCCATGAAACGTGGGATAAAGAGACCCGTACCAGGATCGATCATCAGGAGACCTTTAAGAAATTCAAATATGGTCTTGTTCCGTTGATTGAAGAGAGGAAACTCGCCTGTGTCCTGGCGCAGTTTCCTTACGGATTCTTTCCCAACCGGGAGAACTCGAGTTATCTTCAAGAATTCAAGGAGGAGATGGGGGATATTCCGCTGGTTGTTGAGTTCCGGAACAAATCCTGGTTCAAGGAAGATACCTTCCAACTCCTGGAGAAAAGGGAGATTGGGTTCTGCGTGGTGGACGAACCCAAATTGCCCCAATTGATGCCCTATCATCCGAGGGCGACTTCGGGAATTGGTTATTTCCGATTTCATGGCAGAAATCCTAATTGGTTCAATGTTCCAGCGAAGGTGCGGTATGATTACCTTTACAGCGAGGAAGAATTGAAGGAATTCGTTCCAGGGATCAAGGATATTTCCAAGAGAACAGGGAAGACCCTGATCTTTTTTAATAACTGTTACTCGGGCTCTGCGGCTAAGAACGCTGCTCAGATGGCGAAGCTGCTGATAGAAGAATCTGCATAGCTAATGGCAGATGGCATATAGCTAATAGCAACTGAAAAATAACTGTTAACCACTGGCCATCGGCTATCGGCCATCAGCCGAAGGGAGGAGTTTTCGTGATCGAGATCGATTTCAAGAAAGGGGATGGGCTCATCCCGGTCATCATCCAGGACGCCTCCACCGATGAAGTCCTGATGTTGGGGTACATGAATCGAGAATCGTGGGAAAAGACGCTGGAGACGAAGAAGGCGTCCTTCTGGTCAAGGTCTCGGAAGAAAATCTGGGTCAAAGGAGAGACGTCAGGGAATTTTCAGGAAATTAAGGAGATCTATCTCGATTGTGATGGAGATACCCTCCTGCTTAAAGTAGATCAGAAAGGAGGGGCGGCCTGCCATACCGGTTTTCGGAGTTGCTTCCACCAGCGGTTTGAAAAAGGGGAGTGGAAGGTTAAGGGAACGCGAGTCTTTGACCCGAAGGAGGTGTACGGAAAGTGAAAATTCTGAAGGTTGGAATCCCAAAAGGAAGTCTTGAGAACGCTACCATTGAGCTCTTCAGGAAGTCGGGTTGGAAGATTTCAGTCAGTTCCCGAAGTTACTTTCCCATCGTGGATGATGATGAGATCCGCTGCACCCTGGTCAGGGCCCAGGAGATGTCGAGGTTTGTGGAAATGGGTACCCTGGATGTGGGGCTGACCGGGAAGGATTGGATTCTGGAAAATGGTTCGGATGTCGTGGCCGTTCAGAATTTAGTCTACTCCAAAACCAGCACCTCTTCTGCCCGATGGGTTTTGGTCGTGGCCGAGGATTCTCCCATCCGTCAATTGAAGGATTTGGAAGGGAAAAAGATCTTTACCGAACTCGTCAATTTCACCAAACGATACTTTGCCGAGCGAAAGATCAACGTCCAGGTAGAGTTCTCATGGGGAGCGACCGAGGGGAAGATCATTGAAGGATTGTGCGATGCCATTGTCGAGGTGACAGAGACCGGAAGTACGTTGAGAGCCAATAACCTTCGCATCGTTGAAGAGCTCCTTCAAACCAATACCCAACTGATTGCCAATCATGCATCTTATCAGGACCCGTGGAAAAAGGAAAAGATCGAACAGATCTCGCTTCTTCTTCAAGCAGCCCTGCGGGCGGAGGGAATGGTGGGACTGAAGATGAACGTATCGGCAAATGATCTTAAGAGTGTGATGGAGATCCTTCCCAGCATCACCGCTCCGACGATTTCAAACCTTTTTCAGAGCGATTGGTTTGCGATAGAAGTCATGGTTTCGGAGAAGGTGGTGAGAGAACTCATCCCGCAGCTGCTGAAGCGAGGAGCCGTGGGGATCATCGAATATCCGCTCAACAAGGTGATCTAAGTGGAAGTCGGATGGGGTGATAGGGTGGTAGGGGGATAGGGTGACGCGAAAATCACGATGAAAATAGCTTTGGAATTTTGGATTTTGGTTTTGGAAATTATTTGGGATTTGCCTGCCTGCCGGTAGGCAGGGAGTTTGGAATTTGGAATTTTAGGACGGCTGCAGCAGTCCTACCATTTCCATGTGATAGGTCTGTGGGAACATATCGATGAGGCTGAGCCTTTGCAGAGAGTACCCCCTCTCGGAGAAGAGACCGAGATCCCGCGCAAAGGTAGTGGGTTCGCAAGAGACATAGACGATTTTTTTAGGTTTCAATTTGACCACTTGATCCAGGACCGTCTTGCACCCTGTCCTCGGAGGGTCGAGGACGATGAGATCCGGTGTTTCTTTCTTCCAATCCAAAAAAACATCTTCTACCCTTCCTTGAATGAAGTGACAATTCTCAACCCCGTTTCTTTCCGCATTGAACTGCGCATCCTCGAAGGCCATTCTATTTTCTTCAATCCCTAAGGCTTCACTCGCTCCCGTGGCCAATGGGAGAGTCAGATTTCCTGCACCGGCATAGAGGTCGATTACCCTATCCTCCTGATCCACCTTTGAGAATTGAAGA
This sequence comes from uncultured delta proteobacterium, assembly GCA_963711845.1. Lineage (GTDB taxonomy): Bacteria > Desulfobacterota > BSN033 > BSN033 > UBA1163 > CAVQFR01. The sequence continues at coordinate 165,930 of CAVQFR010000007.1, read as the reverse complement.
ACCGTTTGAACTAATCTTTGATTCTGCTCCGGATTGACCTGAGAAAAACTCCCGGGTGAGATTCGAAGCTTGAGTTCTCTTTTATCTCTCTCTTGACTCAAAGGAATGGTGAAATTGAGAGCAGGGTCACCAAAAAAGCGGAACCCATCTTTTTGGGTTATGGCGATACCGCGGAGGATCGCCTGACTCCGGAGAAGCTCTTCCATGAAATACTCGGCCCGTTGATCGTAGGAATGAGCGTGAAATAAAAGGACTCCGCTCCTTTCCTCTGGAGAGACATTGATCTCGATCTCTTCCATGCGTACCAGGGCGTCTAAATCCTCGCGAAGTTCCTCGATGATCTGATTGACCAAAGGATGTGAGATGGGACAGTGGGCGACATCCACAATCTGATGGGATTTCTCGTGGTAGTAGCCCATCTTTTTCCCCTTCACCTTCAGCTGAACCCTGACCCGATAGTCATAAGGTTTAGGCGAAGGGACTACGCTGATGGGAGGGATTTCGTTCAGCTTCCCCAATCTCTTAAGGGTCTCTCCTAAGATCTCTTTTTTTAGCTCCCCTTGAATCGAATAGTCGATATGTTGCCACTGGCAACCGCCACAAGTCCCGAAGTACGGGCAGGGAGGGTTCACTCTCCCGGGAGAGGGTTCGATAATCTGGATGAGTCTCGCCATGGAGTATCTTTTCTTCTCTTCGGTAATCTCGACCCATGCCTCATCGCCGGTCATGGTGTAGGGGACGAACACCACTTTGCCGTCGATTCGAGCCACGCCATACCCCTTATACGCTACGGATTCAATACGGACCCGAACTTTCGTCATCATGGATAAAAATAGCATGGAGAGTAAGGATATTCAATGGATTCAGAGAGGGAAGGGGGTTGTGATTCGGACAGTAAGACGACAGACCTCAGACATTAGACTGAAGAGGGGAAATGGCCTGAAATGACATAAAAATGAGGACCTATCAGCTGTCAGAGGAGTTGGGGCCCTTGTTATGTACGAAAGAATTTCGAAGAAGTAAAATAGAGAGGTAATTCCTTATATTAGAAGAGTCTCATGTCAAACGTCTGACCTACTCGCGAACAAGTTTTTTGGCAGTTGAGGTTCCAGTGTCTGCATTGCAGGGAAGGGGCAGAAGGGGCATGAATAAATTGACATCTCGTCATGATTTTGTTACGTTAAATCACTTGGATAGAAAGGACGACCGAAGAGGATGACCTGGTTCAAGAAAAGTGAAGAAGAAGGGAAAGAGAGACGAGATGAGCTGAAGCCCTCTGACCAGCTATGGACGAAATGCAACTCTTGTAATGAGATCATCTATCGGAAGGTCATTGAGCGGAATTTTCAAGTTTGTCCCAAGTGCAACTACCATTTTCAGATCCCTGCTCGGAAGAGAATCGATTCCGTCGCGGACCCCGGGACCTTCGTCGAACAGGATGCGGATCTCGTCTCTACCGATCCTTTGGAGTTCAAGGATTCAAAGCGATATCCCTCTCGCATCAAAGAATCCCAGGAAAAGACCGGACACAAAGATGCCATCATCTGCGGGGAAGCGAGGATTGAAGGCCAACCCGCGATGATTGGCATTTTCGAATTTAATTTTATGGGGGGAAGTTTGGGGTCGGTGGTGGGAGAGAAGATCACTCGCTTGATCGAACGAGCCATCGAAAAGAAAGTCAGCGTGATCATCTTCTGTGCCTCAGGCGGAGCCAGGATGCAGGAAGGGATCCTCTCTTTAATGCAGATGGCAAAAACCAGCGCGGCCTTGGCGAAGCTCCAGGAGGCGAGAATCCCCTATATTTCGGTATTGACCGATCCCACGACAGGCGGGGTTTCCGCCAGCATCGCCATGTTGGGCGATATCATCCTTGCAGAACCCAAGGCGATGATCGGGTTTGCAGGTCCCAGGGTGATTAAGGAGACGATCCGGGCTGAACTCCCGGAGGGATTCCAGCGAGCGGAATATCTTCTCGAACATGGGATGGTTGACCTGATCGTGGAACGGAAGGACCTCCGACATACGCTCGCCTCTATATTAGAAATGCTTAAACCCAAAAGCTAAAAGAGAGACTCAATCCATGGGCCGAGACGCCTATCAAAAGTCGCTGGACTATCTTTACAGTCTCGAAAAGTTCGGAATGATCTTTGGACTGACCCAGGTGGAGCGAATCCTCAACGCCATTGGAAATCCCCACAGAGAAATCCAGGCTATCCATATCGGAGGGACAAACGGGAAAGGGTCCACAGCGGCGATGATGAGTTCGATCCTGCAGAAAGAGGGCTACCGGGTGGGGCTGTACACTTCCCCTCATCTCATTCGATTTACCGAACGGATCAAGGTGAACGGGAAGGAGATGGAGGAAGCCGAGGTGGCCGCCTTGGCAGAATCGATAAGAAAGGAAATCGAGGCGGCGGGCGTCGCCCCTCCCTTCACCTTTTTTGATTTTACCACTGCCATGGCCCTTTCCTATTTTAACCAGAAACGGGTGGATCTGGCGATTCTGGAGGTTGGGCTGGGAGGAAGACTCGATTCGACCAATGTGGTTGATCCGCTGATCTCCATGATCACCAATATTGCGAAAGACCATGAGGCCTATCTGGGCAAATCGATCCTGAAGATTGCCAGGGAGAAGGGGGGGATTGTTAAGAAGGGGAGGCCCTTGATCACCGCTGCCGCGCAACCGCAGGTGCTTCGACTCTTCTCGAAAATTTGTCAGGAAAAGGGATCTCCTTTTTTTCGGGTGGGGAAAGAATTTCGATACGTCCGGGGAGAAGGTGGAGATTTCGATTATGAGGGTCTCAATCGAAAATTGTGGAGTATTCATCTCAATCTCAAGGGGGCTCACCAGATCCTCAATGCGACGACAGCACTGGGTGCCATGGAGGTTTTAGAAGATCTGGGGTATCCGGTCTCCACGGGTGCAATGATCGATGGGTTGAGGGAGGTCGAATGGCCGGGAAGATTAGAGTTGGTTTCTTCCTCTCCCAGAGTCGTCCTCGACGGCGCTCACAATCCGGCAGGAGCCCTTGTCTTAAAGGAGTCTTTGGAGAAAGAGTTCCAATATCACCACCTCATCCTTCTCGTTGGAATCATGAAGGACAAAGATGCCCAGTCCATGCTTCATCTTCTGGCCCCCCTGGCGGATCACATCATTCTCACCCGACCTCATACGGACCGTGCCTCTCCTCCCGCCTTGCTCAAAAAGTCATTGGACCAGAATGGGAAGAAAGCAGAGATTACGGAGGATCTCAAAGGGGCGATTGAGAGGGGTCTTGCCCTGACCCGAAAAGAGGACCTCCTCTGCATTACTGGATCCCTTTATACCGTCGGGGAAGCCAGAGCCTATCTGCTTCCCGCGGGGGAATCATGAGATCTCACCCGCTCCTTCTGGCCTTTTTTCTTCTTCTCTTAATCGTCACCTCTTCTCCCCCTGCCCATGCGATCATAGGGGAGCTGAGCGTGATCAAAGCGGAAGGACCTGTGGACATTGAGGCGGATGAGCTCACCTATGAAAGGGAGACCCAAACCTATGAGGCTCATGGGCAAGTGGAAGTGAGTCGAGGAGATCTCTCCCTCAAGGCAGATCATGCTCGATTGAATATGGCGACTAAAGAAATGGTGGCTTGGGGAAGCGTTCTATTGCGAGAGGGAGAAGATGTGATTGAATGTCAACGTCTGGAGGTCAATCTGGACACCCGATTGGGAAGGATTCATCAAGCCAAGCTCTTCCTGAAGGATCAGAATTTTTATATTACTGGCCAAGAGGCGGAGAAATTGGGGGAAAATCACTATCGCATCCGAGATGGCACGTTGACGACCTGCGATGCGAAGCGGCCGCCCTGGAAATTCAGTGTGAAGGAATTGGAAGTAAAAGAAATGGCGTTAGGAGGATGGGGGACAGCCAAAGGGCCCATTTTCTACTTTGAAGATATCCCGGTTCTCTATTCCCCCTGGGGGGCCTTTCCTGTGAGACAGGAAAGGCAAAGCGGTTTCCTCACTCCTCAAGCCGGATATTCCAGCAAAGATGGCCCCCATGCGGGGGTCGGTTTTTACTGGGCCTTTGCAAAGAATATGGACGCAACCTTTAATTTCGATTGGGTGGGAAGCAGAGGATTCAAAGAAGGGCTGGAGTATCGCTATGCTTTGACGCAGGAGACAAAAGGAAAAGCCAATTTCTACTTTATCAGTGATAAGAGCGTCCCGAACGATGCGGATGTCCCTGTCATCAACGGCCAAACCATTCACCATAACCGGTATGCTTTCTTTGTCGAACACGAGCAAAAGCTTCCTGGAGATTCTTATCTTAAAGGAGATATCAACCGCGTCAGCGACCACATGTATGTTCAAGATTTTGATCGGGACATTCCAGAAAGAGCCAGCATTGATTCGTGGAGCGCAAGACAGTTGCGATCCGTTCTTTTCGGAGGCAAAAACTGGGATAGGTTCAGCTTTCTGGCCCAGACGGCCGTTTACGACGATCTGACCCAAACAAGCAATGACGCGACGGTTCAAAAACTTCCTCAGATCAGTTTTTATGTCCATCCTCAATCTTTTTTTGGCATTCCTCTTTTCTTTGACTTAGCTTCTTCCTACAGCAACTTCTGGCGAGAGGAGAACGTTAAGGCACAGCGATGGGATCTCTTCCCAAGAGTTGTATTTCCCATAAGACTCTTTGATGTCTTGAAGTTTGAATCGGACATCGGGGGGCGAGAGACCTTCTATAAATCCGATAACGATCGGACCGGCATTTATCATGGACGGGAGTCCCGACAGACCTTCGTGGCCGGGATGGAAATGTCCACGGAGTTTTACCGGGTCTATGACGGAGAGATCGTCTCGAAGATTTCCGATCTTTTTAAGATATCCAAATGGATGCACACCATCGAACCGACCGTTCGTTACCAATACAGTCCCCGGGTGAATCAGGACGAGATCCCTGTCTTCGATGATATAGACCGAATTCCCTTTACCAGTCAAATCACCTATGGTTTTACGCAACGCTTGATAGGAAAACCGGAGAAGGAAGGAGTGAGCTCCGGACCGTATGAGTATGGGAAGTTGAAAATATCCCAAAGCTACAGCCTGGGAGACCCGATCGCGATAAATTCAAAAGGAAATGGAGGAGATTTTTCAAATATTCAAGGAGAACTATGGTGGAATTTCAATCCCTATTTATCCGCTCACTCGGATGTAGAACTCAACCCGTATCGGTGGAGTGTCGATATATTTAACGTTCTCATTCAAGCCAAGGACCGAAGAGACGATGTCGTTCAAGTCCAGTATCGAAACACCCGGGGAAATGATAAGCAGATTAATGTTAACGGCCGAATCAAGACGATCAATCCGCTCTACCTCTATGGAGGGTTCTACTACAATCTCCTGGAACGAACGAGGGTCCAAACGATCTATGGGGCAGAATACCAGTCCCAGTGCTGGTCCGTGGGCTGTTACGTGACAGATAAGAACCGGTCTCCTGATGGAACTCAAAGGAGAGAATGGAAGTTCTCATTCTATTTCACTCTTCTGAATATCGGCTCAGGAGGAAGTCGGCCTTATTTTATGAATCTATAATCGATGGTTTAGGAGGAAAGAAAGATGAAAGGAGTGATTTTGGCAGGAGGTTTGGGGACCCGGCTTCATCCTTTGACCAAGGTGACCAACAAACACCTGCTTCCCGTCTACGATAAACCGATGATTTACTACCCGATTCAGACCCTGATCAATGCGGGGATCGATGACATCTTGATCGTTACGGGCGGAAACAATGCCGGAGATTTTTTGAAGCTGTTGGGAAACGGAAAGGAATTCGGGCTCAAACATATGAACTACACCTATCAAGAGGGAGAAGGGGGAATTGCGGAAGCCCTCCGGCTGGCGGAGTTCTTCGCCTCCGGAGAGAAGATCTGTGTGGTGTTGGGAGATAATGTCATCGAGAAAAACATCCGAAAGGCGGTAGAGAACTTTCGAAAACAAAGGGAAGGGGCGAAGATCCTGTTGAAAGAAGTGCCCGATCCGCAACGGTTTGGAGTTGCCGAGCTGAAAGGTGATCGGATCGCCCGAATCGAAGAAAAGCCGAAGGAACCCAAATCCCAATATGCCGTGATCGGAATCTATCTCTTTGATCAGCAGGTCTTTGACACCATCAAGACTCTCAAGCCCTCTGACCGAGGGGAGCTGGAGATTACCGATGTGAACAATCGGTATATTGAAAAAGGGCTGATGACATGGGATATTTTAGAGGGGTGGTGGACCGACGCAGGGACTTTTGAATCCCTGCTTCGTGCAAATCAGCTGGTGGCCCAAACGGGAGCCAACAAGGTTTGACGGGTTAACTGTTAAACCTTGGCGGTAGGGTTGAGGCTTGAGGGCGAAGGGAAAATCAATGGCCTAAGGCCTTTAACCTCCAACCTCAAACATGACTTGGATGTGGAGGAGCGATGATACACGGGGTGAGGACGAAATTATTGAGGGCGATTCCGGACGACCGGGGAAGGCTGATGGAGATCCTCAGGGCGGATGATGACCTGTTTCTGAAGTTCGGTCAGGTGTATATCACCACCACTTATCCCCAAGTGGTGAAGGCCTGGCACTATCATAAGGTCCAAACCGATCACATCTGTGCCATCCAGGGAATGATCAAACTGGTCCTGTATGATCCGCGCGAAGACTCTCCGACAAAGGGGGAGACGAATGAGTTCTTCATCGGGGTTCACAACCCTCTGTTAGTTCAGGTGCCCAAAGGGATCTATCATGGATGGAAATGCATCGGCGAGGAAGAAGCCATCATTATCAACATCCCAACGGAGGTCTATGTTTATGGCGCGCCCGATGAGTACCGTCTGCCACCGCACGGGAAAGAGGTCCCTTATGATTGGGCGAGAAAAGACGGGTAACAAGAATTTCAAACTCGAAGCACGAAATCCGAAATTCGAAACAAAGATGTTAAATCGTAAACTCAAAACCCTAAACTCGAAACAAACTCAAATGTATAAAGCACAAAAGTCAAAACCGTATGACTTAGGAAATATTGGGTTCACCTGTTGAGAGGCCGAAATTCCTTTTTGAGTTTTATATTTTGGATTTGCTCGCCCTGTTAAGCACAGGATGAGTTGTTTCTGGTTTGGTTCTCATCACTCTCGCGGAAGAGTGAGGTCATCAATTTCGTGCAGAATTACTTAACAGGGTGAAGATTTAGAGTTTAGTGTTTAGAGTTTAAACAATTTCGGATTTCGATATTCGGATTTCGAATTTTGAGCGCTCCGTTGGTACTGGCGACTGAGTGGAGAATTAGAAAGGACTAGGGGGAAATGAAAATACTGGTGACAGGGGGTTGTGGGTTTATCGGGAGCAACTTTATTCGTCATTTTTTAAAAACCTATCCGGATTATTCTCTGATCAATGTCGATAAATTGACCTATGCTGGAAATCTAGAAAACCTTTCCGATCTCTCCCGTTCCCCCCGTTACCATTTCATCCGAGGGGACATTGTGGATGCCCCTCGAATAGAGGAATTGATCGGCAAAGGGGTGGAGGCCATCGTTAACTTCGCCGCCGAATCCCATGTGGACCGATCCATTGAAGACCCCGGTGCCTTCATGAAGACCAATGTCTTCGGGACCTTCGTCTTGCTCGAAGCCGTACGGAAGGTTTACCCCAAACAACGGATCCGGTTCCTTCATATCTCCACCGACGAGGTCTACGGCTCCCTGGGCCAAACCGGAGCTTTCACTGAGGAAACCCCCCTCGCGCCGAATAGTCCTTATTCAGCGAGTAAAACGGCAGCGGACATGCTCGTCAGGGCTTATCATCGTACCTATGGAATTCCTGCGCTCATCACCCGATGTTCGAATAATTATGGGCCTTACCAATTTCCCGAAAAACTGATTCCGCTGATGATCTCGAATGCCATCGAAGATAAAGAACTACCCATTTATGGTGATGGGATGCATGTGCGGGATTGGATCTATGTCGAAGATCATTGCCGGGCATTGGATGTGGTGTTGCACCAGGGCAAAGAAGGAGGGGTTTACAATATCGGAGGCCGAGGCGAAAAGCCAAACCTGACGGTAGCAAAAACGATATTGGATCGATTGGGGAAATCCCATTCCCTGATCCGATTTGTCACCGATCGGCCGGGTCACGATCGTCGATATGCCATTGATTTCTCTAAGATCGAAAGAGAGCTGGGATGGAAGCCTTCCGTCTCCTTTGAAGAGGGGATCCGCCTTACCGTGGAATGGTACCAAGCCCATCCGGAATGGTGGAAAAAGATCAAAACCGGGGAATACCTAAACTACTACAAACGAATGTATGAAAATCGGTAAAGTGTGCACTTTTTGTAAGCACGAAGCTCGAATATCGAAATTCGAAACAAATCCGAATATCTAATGACACAAATTTCAATATAAGTTTGGAGCATTTGAATTTGGTATTTTGAAATTGTTCCGTATTTCGAATTTCGCGCTTCGGATTTTAAGCGCTAGGATGGCACCTTACGCGAAGATGCTACTCAGGGGAGAAGAGGATTTACTCCAAAGATGAGACGGATATTGGTGGTCGGGGCGAAAGGAATGCTGGGAAGAGATCTGACGGGTATTCTGCATTCCTCTTTTTCCAAGGATGAGATCATCGGATGGGATATCGAAGAAATGGATATCCAAAAAGAAGATGAGTCCGTCACGAAAATTGAGAACCTCCGGCCGGAGATCGTGATTCATATCGCTGCCTACACCGATGTCGATGGGTGTGAATCGGATAAGGAAAAGGCTTTTGCCGTGAATGCAGAGGGGACGCGGCACGTGGCCCTGGCCGCCTCGAAATGCCATGCGAAAATGGTCTACTTGAGCACGGACTATGTCTTCGATGGAGAGAAAAGAGAACCCTATTTAGAGAATGACTCTCCCCGTCCCCTGAATGTCTATGGCCATTCCAAGTTAAAGGGGGAACAGTATGTTCAAGAATGGGTGAAAGATTCTTTGATCATTCGGACCCAATGGCTCTATGGCCCATTCGGAAAAAACTTTGTGGACTCGATTCTACGACAGGCAAGAGAGAAGGGCGCGCTTTCGATTGTCAATGACCAGATCGGGTCGCCTACGTACACCGCTGACTTGGCCAAAGCCATTTCCGGGCTGATTCGGTTGGATGCCCGAGGGATCTTCCATGTGGCGAACAGTGATCTCTGTACCTGGTATACCTTCGGCCGGGCCATTTTGAAACTTTCGGGGGTAAATCGAGTGAAGGTCGTTCCCATTTCTTCGAAGGAGCTCGGCCGTCCGGCAGCCCGACCTTCTTATTCTGTCCTCAATTGTCAAAAGTTCGAAAAAGAGACAGGATTGACGATGCGACCGTGGTCCGAGGCATTGAAGGATTACCTTTCAACTTATCATCAGCCTCTCAGCTGACCCGGTGGACAGATGAGGTAGGGAGGAGGAATTTGGCTATGAATATCTGTATCGTTGGCACAGGTTATGTCGGATTGGTTACAGGGGCCTGTTTAGCGGAGTTTGGAATGAACCTGATCTGTGTGGATAACGATCGCTCCAAGATTGACCTCCTCCGGCAGGGGAAGGTGACCATTCATGAACCTGGGCTTGAGGACCTCGTGGTGAAGAATATGAGGGAAGGAAGGCTTTCCTTTTCAACAAGCATCGAAGAGGGTGTGAAATCGAGTTTGGTCATCTTCATCGCCGTGGGAACGCCTTCCGGCGACGATGGTTCGGCCGACCTTAAATATGTAGAAGAGGTGGCGAAGGAGATTGCCCGGACCATGGATGGCTATAAGGTGGTGGTAGTGAAATCCACGGTTCCGGTGGGGACCTGTCGTCGTGTGAAACAACTGATCAAAGATCATCAGACCAAGCCCACTCCCTTTGATGTCGTTTCCAATCCTGAATTTCAAAGGGAGGGCTCCGCCGTAGAGGATTTCATGCGGCCAGACCGGGTCACCCTGGGTGCCGAAAGCGAGCAGGCTGCTGCCATCATGAAGGACATTTACAGTGCCCTCTACCTGATTGAGACCCCCTTCGTCATTACTTCGTTAGAAACGGCTGAGATGATCAAATATGCGTCCAATTCCTTTTTAGCCACCAAGATAAGCTTCATCAATGAGATTGCCAACCTCTGCGAGAGGGTGGGGGCAGATGTTCACGATGTGGCGAGGGCGATGGGCCTGGACGGGAGGATAGGGAAAAAATTTCTCCACCCGGGTCCTGGCTATGGAGGCTCTTGTTTTCCGAAGGACACCCGGGCCTTGTCAAAGATCGCACAGGAAAAGGGGTATTCGTTCAAAATCCTCGAAGCGGTCATCCAAGTCAATGAAGAACAAAAGAGGAGGATGATCGGTAAGATTAAGGAGAAGGTGGGAGATCTGAAGGGCAAGGCCATAGGGATTTTGGGCCTTTCCTTCAAGCCCAATACGAACGATATCCGGGAATCTTCCTCGATGGTGATCATCCAGGGACTTCTGGACCTGGGGGCCAAAGTGAAGGCTTTCGATCCAGCGGCCATGGAGGAGGCCAAAGCGGTTCTCCCCGGGGTTGAGCTTGGGAAAGATGCCTACGATGTGGCCAGGGGAGCGGATGCATTGGTCCTGGCGACAGAGTGGAATCAATTCCGGCGTTTGGATCTTCAACGTATCAAAGGGTTGCTGAGAGCTCCGGTCTTCATTGATCTGAGAAATGTCTATGATCCGGATCACATGAAGCAATTAGGGTTTGATTATTGTGGCGTTGGAAGGTGAGGGTTGGTATTGGCTTGTTCCGAAAAAGACTGGATCTTTATTTCCGATGCCCATTTCACCGGACGAGACCCTGAGTCCATGGAGGTGTTTCTCAGATTCTTAGATTCAGAGAAAAAGCGGATTGGCCATTTGGTGATCCTGGGTGACCTTTTCGAATTCTTCTTTGGTTTTAGAAATGATTCGTCATCCGAGAAACTCTCCGCGTTCTCCGATTACCTTCCTGTCCTCAATAAGCTTCAAAGCCTGTATCGCGAGGGGGTCCAAATTAAATATTTCGAGGGGAATCACGATTTCTTTCTCCATTCTTTTTTTTCAGAACAATTCGGGATGGAGGTCGAGGTCTATCCCGACGGGTGTGAAGAAAGGTTGGAAGGAAATAGGGCTTTCATCGCCCATGGAGATTTGTCGAATGCAAAACAGTGGACTTATCGGACGTTCCGAAGAATTCTTAAGAACTCGCTGACCTATCGTCTCATCCATCTTGTCGGTCCGCGGATTTCTCGACAAGTTGCCCAAAAATTAAGCGACATGAGTTATCAAAAATATCATGACGAAGCGCAGCCCACTCCCCCTCCATCCTTCAGGGCCTTTGCCCATCAGAAGTTTTTGGAGGGGTTTGAGATCGTCATCCTCGGCCACTCCCATTTTCCAGAGGAGGTTGAGGAGTGGATTGATGGGAGGAGATGTCTTTATTACAATGTGGGGGATTGGGTGGTTCACCGGTCCTTTTTGAGGTATTCCCCACCCGGGCGGTTTCAATTGGAACGGTATTCCGAACCGGCGACGGGGAGATAAGGTGATGGGGGGATAGGGGGGATTTTAAATTCTAAGCACGAAATCGTAAATTCGAAACAAGCACGAATGTCCAAAATACAAATGAGTTAAACAAAATCGTTTTGAATTTTGATATTTGGATTTGGGATTTGTTTCGAGTTGGTCCGAGACGGACGCTTCGCCCGAGATTCGGATTTCGGATTTTTCAAAAAGCTGTAGAGTAAACGGGTATGGCACACAGGGCGGTCTTTCTTGATCGGGACGGGACCCTCAACGAAGAGGTGGGATACGTAAACCATATCGAACGGTTTCATCTTCTTCCCCGTGCGGGTCAGGCGATTCGATTGTTGAACCAAAATGAATGGAAAGCGGTGGTGATTACGAATCAGTCGGGTGTGGCGAGAGGGTATTTTCCAGAATCCCTGATTCATCAGATTCACCAAAAGATGCAGGATCTCTTGAAGAAGGAGGGCGCTCATCTCGACGGGATCTATTACTGTCCCCATCATCCGGATATCGGGATTCCTCCGTATCGGCAGAAGTGCCGATGTCGAAAACCGGAAACCGGATTGATCGAAGAAGCGGTGAAGGAGCTGGATCTTGACTCTTCGCGGAGTTACATGGTAGGGGACCGGGGTGCAGATATCGAGTTTGCCCGTCGCGTTGGAGCCAAAGCGATTTTGGTCCTCACGGGTTATGGGAGAGGGGAATGGGAATATTACAGGGACCAGTGGAAGGTCAAGCCTGATTATGTGGCGGAGGACCTGTTTGAGGCTGTTCAGTGGATTCTTCAGCAGGAATCGCAACCGCCGGATGAAAGAAAAGGAGAATGAAGATGCCGATCAGTAAAGAGCTTTTGGAGATTTTGGCTTGTCCGAAATGTAAAGGAGACATTTTCCTGAATCGTAAGGGAGATGGCTTGATCTGCAAGGCCTGTCATTTGCTCTATCCCATTAAAGAGGATATCCCCGTCATGTTGATTGATGAAGCTCTTCCCTATCAAGGGGAAGAGTAGGATAAGCACCAAATTCGAAATACCAATCCCAGTAAATTCCAATCACCAAAATTCCAAACGAAACTATTTCGGTCATTTGGAAATTGAAATTTGGAGCTTATTTGGGATTTGCCTGCCTGCCGGTAGGCAGGGAATTTGTGATTTGGGATTTAGAAAGGAAATGCGTTGTTTGGTTACCTCCAGTATTTACTGCTGAAAGGGTTCAGCCTCTTTGTTAACCTTCTGCCAGAGGGTTTTGCGCTTTGGTGGGGGGAGCGATTGGGGAGCATGTTTTTTCATCTGGATTGGGAGCGTCGGAAGGTGGCGCTTGAGAATCTTCAAGTCGCTTTCGGTGATGAAAAAACTGAAAGGGAACGCCTTGCGATTGCCCGAAGGGCCTTTCAGAATTTGGGGATGATGGCCGTTGAGTTCTTCCGGATCCCGAAAATGGATGTGGAAACGTTCAAGAAGAAGGTTACAATAGAAGGGTTGGAGGAGGCCCTGAGGCTTCTTGGGAAGGGGAAGGGGGCGCTCCTTCTTCTATCTCATTTCGGGAATTGGGAGATGATGGGAATCATGTCCAAACTGATCGGGGACTCGATCATGGTGATTGCCAAGCCGATGAAAAAGAATAAACGGATAGATCAATTCATTACAAAGATCAGAAACGCGGCCGGTCTTGAAGTTATCTCAAGTATCAAAGCGAGCCGGATCGTGATCAAAGCGCTTTCTCAGAATCGGGTGGTCGGGATCTTAATTGATCAGAGGGCGAAGCGAAGCGAAGGGATATGGGCTGACTTTTTTGGAAAAAAGGCGCCGACGACTCCTGGTTTAGCCGTCTTGGCGATGAAGACCGGTGCTCCTGTTGTGCCGGTTTTTATGGTTCGAGATGGGTTTGGAAAGCATCGGCTCGTCATTCAGGAGCCGCTTGAGTTGGTCCATACCGGAGATATCAAGAAAGATGTGGAAGCCAATACCCAACTTTTTAATCATACGCTTGAATCCATGATTCGCCGGTACCCTGATCAATGGTTCTGGGTGCATCGAAGATGGGAGAGGAAGAAGAGGGTTTCTCCGCGATGAAAAACCTTCCTCAGAGAAGAAGTGAGATCTCCGCAACAAGAAAGCCGAAGCGTGAGCAGCACACTTACCTCCATGTTGGAGACAAGGTGTTTCATAAGAAGTTTAAATCCTGGGGAGGTGGGATGGTGATGGAGACATGGGCCTCCGATTTACCCGGGGGGATGTGTTATGCTCGAATCCTTTTTAAGGATGGCAAACAGAGGGTCTTTGATAATAACTTCGACAGCGCCTGTTGCTGCTATTATTCCGGCATCATCCTCCTCAACCGCGTTGAATTATAAAGTTCCGTCCCAGAAAGATCCCCACCGTTCACTCCTTCCCTTCACTCAGATACTTTCCAAGAATCTCCCGGCTGTGTTCGTCATCGTGGCAATAAACACACAGGTTTTCCCAGTTTGATCCATCGGGAGGGTTGTTCAGGTGATTGCCGTCTTTGTGGTGGACGGTCAAAAGATGCCTGGTCTTTTCATCAAATTCTCTTCCGCACTTGGCGCAGATCAGACCATGGATCTTGAGGGAGCGTTCTCGATAATCACTCCAAGGCGGATCCGTTTTTTTTAACTTCTTGAGAGCCTCCTCAATGGATTGATAGTCTCCTGTCTTTTGTGGCGGTCGCTTATGATGAATTCGATAAGGTCTATTTTTCATAAAAAGTATCTCGAAAAAAACTCCTGATTCTATTTTGTTACGCTATGCGCTATGCCCTATGCGCTTTTTCGATCATCACGGAGAAAGCAGAACCTGGTCTCCGAAGCGTTCTGTCAATTCGGCGGATAGGGCCTCCGCCGCACTCTGGTCGTTAAACTCTGCCATGAGTTCTCCTTCTTCTCCCACAATCAGCCGGCCGTGTTTTTTAACCACCTCGGCCACATCCTTTGGCTCAACGGTCCACCATCCGCGTGTGCGTTGAAGTAATTCTTCCCCCTGGAGGTTTTGCGGAGTAACCAAATCAATGCTACGAAACCACGCTTTCCATCCGATTTGTGCCGGGGCAAGAAGCACAGGGCTTACAGGATCGTGATAGATACGGCAGCGGCCAAACAAACGGAGACGGATCATGGCAGTTCCTTTTGTAGAAAGCGGATGACCTTTTCATCCCTGGGCAACAATTCCTCGGGAACTTCAACCCCGGCTAAACGCAACGTCCGTGCCAGACAGTGAACATACAGGAGAGCGGCGTCTTTCTCATTCATCACTCCCCTTCTGACGGCCAGATGCCAGGCCCGCTCGAATAGTTCCAGAGCTTGTTCGCGACTGCGCCGGAGTCTCGGGTCCAAAAAAGAAATATTCGAACACAACAATAATTCCTGCTGAGCCGCCTCGACGGATGAAAAGACGCGTCGCATACTTTGAACCGAGGGGTCACGGCCCCATTCATCCTCAAAAGGCATTTTCTTCTGTTTTTGGCTCATATTCATTCGGTGACGATGTCCACCGTCATTTCAATTCGATCATTTGGATTATCGTTACCATCTCTGGGCTGCGATACGATCTTATCGACGACCTCGATTCCCTTCACCACTTCACCAAAAACGGTATATTTTCCATCCAGAAAAGATGCCGCCGCAACACAGATGAAGAACTGGGATCCGGCGCTATCCGGATGGGCAGACCTTGCCATGGAGAGCGTCCCCCGTTTATGAGGGTTACTGCTAAATTCTGCTTTGACATTGTAACCGGGACCTCCTGTGCCGTGCTTCGAGCGGTCAGGATTTTTCGAGTTAGGGTCTCCCCCTTGAATGACAAACTTCGGCACGACTCTGTGGAAAATCGTTCCATTGTAAAAGCCTTTCTTGGCAAGCTCGATGAAGTTATTTACATGATTGGGCGCCACTTCAGGGAAGAACTTTAAAGTAATATCTCCTAATGTTGTGCGGATGATCGCTTGTTGTTCGGACATCTTTTTGACCTCCTCAGATGAGAATTGTTTGTATCGAACTTCTTGTGAAAAAGTCTGAGATAATGGTAGCGTTAGAAAGAAAACCAGAAACATCAAGATTGAACAGATTCTTTTCATTGAGTGGCCCCTCTGTTTTCTTACTGTTTTAGATTCCAGCCGTAAGGTTGGCATGGGTTCTTGATTAGCTTTTGAATCCGTTCCCAAGGGGTGAGAAGATGAAATAGTTGTAATCCCTTTGTGAGGCTCTTATATCTTTGTGGCTCCCGAGAACCACGGATAGACGGGGAATAAAGGCTCACTTTTTTTCGGTTGGGTAGTTGGCCCTAAGCCATTCCTTCCAGCCACCTTTGAGGGCATAAACCTTCGTGAATCCCATGTCCATCAGCTCTTGCGCCACACGGGCGCTTGTTCCTTCCTGGGCTCAGGCACAATAGAGGATGATGCTCTTATCCTTGGGAACCCTACTCGCCCAGGACTTAACGGATTCCGGATCTTCTCGAATAGCTCCCTTGATTTTCGAATCCCCATCTGTCCAGTCTTTTTTGGCACGCACATCAAGGATGACCAAATCAGGGTTGTCCAGCATTGCCTTGAGTTCATCTTTTGTCATCCTGGGAACGTCCGCAGATTTGGCAAATGTTGTCAGTATCCCCAACACCGAGAAAATGACTAATGTGATAATCAATAATCTCTTTTTCATTCTATTCCTCCTCACCTAAATCCCCTCATTCCTTAAAAAGGACGAGTATATCTATTTTCAATCTAACAGACGAAGGGCAAGAAAATCAATATGGAAGGAGACAAAAATTGCTTGTTTAGGTTTAAAAATTTTGGTATCTATAATATATTGGAGGGTGGAAGATGGAGAGTGGAGGGTGGTTTTCCTCTTCCAAATCCACTACCCACATTCAACTTTCCACTTTCAAGAAAGAAGGAGGGGGTGGGTTATGATTACCGTTCCAGCTCATAAGGTGAGACAGTTTGGAGTGGAGTTCTATCAAACCTCTTTTACATCCGGCGATATCCAGAAGTTGGTGAAATTTGAGGTATTAAATTATCCAGCCGTTGGCGAGGAGGAGAAGCGACGAAAAGCCGGGAAAACCTCAGCCATCAACTGGGAATTGCTGGAAAAAAGGATCGGGAGGAGCGAGGCCGCCTTTCAGAGGCCGATGATTCAGAAGAAGATTCGTGAATTGGTCCGGTACTACATGGATTGCCAGGAGGCCAGAAATTTACCTGCCATCCCGGGTGCCGTGATCATGATTACAGAAAAACGGCTTCGATTTTCACCCGTCGGGAAGAATCCCAACCTGGGGATGCTGGAGATTCCAGAAGAAACCGGAATCCTTCGCTGCCTGGACGGTCAGCACCGATTATTGGCCCTCAGCGCCCAAACTGAAAAAGAGGTAGAAATTGATGTCCCTGCAATCCTCTTCGACAGCCTGGATCCTCGCCAGACCGTCGAGCTTTTTGTCACGATTAATGCCAAGCACACCCGGCTCAATCCCTCCCATCTTATTTCTCTGGCGGGACGAAGGCTTTACGCAGACCGGTATCAGGCATTGGCTCATGACATCATTCGTGAGCTCAATGAAGAGGAAAGCTCTCCCTTGAGGGGAGAGGTGAAAATATTGGGTGTCGGGAAGGGCAGCGTTTCCCAGGCCTCTTTGGCCGACGAAATGGTGGAACTTTTTAGTAACATTGAGAAACTCGGGGGGAAGGAGCGATTCAAGGGATTTGAGGAGAATGGAAAGCGATTTTTTCTCAACTATCTCAAGGCCGTTTTGGCACTCTTCCCAAAGGCCTGGTCAGGCCGGAAATATAGTATTAAGACAGGAGCAGCGCTTCGCGCCTTTATTCGCCTGACCCCGGATGTCATGGCGCGATCGAAGGAATTAAAAAATGACTCCTTCGACTATTTTGGCATTCGAGAGGCGATCAAACCCTGGGGTGAGAGAATTGGAGAGGGCCGATTCGAGACAGAGGGAGAGTGGCGGAGGAAGTTGGCAGGAGGGACCCGGGGGACCGTAGAACTTCTCACTCGGGAGCTTCGGGATGCTTTAAAGGTTTCTTAATGATCAACCTATTCCCTCCCCCTTGATGGGGGAGGGTGTGGGTGAAGACGAGAATGTGGATGAAGCGATATCTTATTGTGGGGAATGGCGTAGCGGGTGCGAGGGCAGCGGTCAAGATTAGGGAAACCGATCCGAAAGGGGACACCCATATTTTTACAGAGGAGGCCTATCCGTTTTACTACCGGGTTCGATTTCCAGAGTACGTCGCAGGAGAATTAACCATTCAGAACCTCACCATTCACACCCCGGAGTGGTATCAAAGCAAGGGAATATCCATCCATTTAGAGGAACCCATCACAGAAGTGAATGTCCAAAAAAAGGAGGTGACCAGTCAGAAAGGGAAAACCTATGCTTATGACTTTCTGCTCATAGCCACCGGCGGCCATGCCTTTCTACCGCCGATTAAAGGGACCGAGAAGAAAGGTGTCTTTACCCTTCGGACAATGAAGGATGCAATCGGTATGAAGGAATTCTTAGGAGGGGTGAAGAAGGCAATTCTTGTCGGCGGAGGGTTTGTGGGGTTGGAAACAGGAGGGGCTCTGTTGAGGAGCGGCATAAAAGTAGCTGTGATTGAGCATAACCCAAGAATCCTTCCCAGGCAGATGGATTCCGAGGGGGCTCGAATCCTGCAAGGGAAAATGGAGTCGATGGGATTCTCGTTTTTCCTCAATGGCCAATCCGAGGAAATCCTTGGGGAGAATACAGTGGAGGGAGTGCGTCTTAAAGACCGGAGGACGGTTGAAGGCCAGATGGTGGTTGTCTCAGCCGGGGTGAAGCCGAATATTAAACTGGCACAAGCCATGGGTCTGGAAATAAAGAATGGAATTTTGGTCAATGATCGATTGGAGACGAAGACGGAGAGTGTTTTCGCAGCCGGAGATGTTGCAGAACATCGCGGCCGTTGCTACGGAATCTGGCCGGCCTCGCAAAGACAAGGGGAAACGGCTGGGATCAATATGGCAGGAGGAAATGCCCTTTATGAAGGAACAGTGCTCTCGAATACCCTGAAGGTGGTGGGGATAAGCTTGACGGCTTCAGGGGAGATCGATGCCGAGAGAAAGCTGGAGTGTGTGGTGAGACAGGATCGAGAAAATAGCGTCTACCGAAAGGTGGCTTTCAAAGAAGATAAAATCGTCGGCTGCATCCTCCTTGGGAATGTCAAAGGAAGTCCAGAGATACTCAGCGCCATAGAAAAAAAGGTGGATGTGAAGGACTACAAGAGTCTCATCTTAGAGGAGGAATTTGATTTCAAAAAACTCCTGTGAAACCTTCCCCCCGAAGGGCGTGGCTTCCGGGTTAAGGTGAGCAGAGTTTGATATTGTCCCGCGTCCCGAAGGTTCTTAAGGGAAAGGGCCAATAAAAAATCCATCGAGCTCAATGGGCTCGATGGATTTTTGAGGAAAAGGGTTAATGAGGAGGAAAGAGTTTTTTCTATTCTTGCTTACCACTATACACGATCAACATTAAAGGAAGATTAAAATAGGATTAAGACTTTCTAATCTCTTACCCCTGTTTGCCGGGCAGGCAGACCCAGATTTTACCCCTTGGGAGAGGGTTGTTGGAATGGAGGTGGCCTATGGAAGAGGAAAGGAAGCTAACGGAAGAAGAATTTGTCCTTCAGGCGATCAAGAGATTGAGAAAAGAACCATTCCGGGGGATCCACAGCGTCTACAGCGGTTTTAATGAGGCCTTCAGAAAATATTTCGGCACCAATCCAGTCGAGGTCACTACTAGATTGGCTGCTCAGGGAAAGATGGAGACAAGGCCTTTTAAAGGAGGGGTCATGCTCTTTCTCCCCGGAGAGGCTCCGAAAAGGCCATCCGCCGAAGAGATCATCCAATTGATATTGGGATCCGGGAGCCCGTCCCTTTCTGAAGAAGAGTTCGTCACCGAGGGGATAAAAAAGTTGCGGAAAGAACCTTATCGAGGAATCCACAGCGTCTTCAGTGGATTCAATGATGCCTTCCGAAAGCATTTCAACAAAGACCCGATCGAGTTCACAAGCAAGATGGTCTCAGAAGGGAAGGTTGAAATCATCCCCCTAAGGAGTGGCAAAGGGGTGATGCTTTACCTTCCGGGTGAAGGACCCAGAGGGAAGAAAGTCGACGAAGCCCTGAAGAAGATCCTGGGGTAATTGCTCAGAAAATAAGCTGATTACTCCCTCTCCCCTGGCGGGAGAGGGCGGGGGTGAGGGGGAACATACCAGCTCCACCCCCACCCATGCAGCACCTTGGCTTGTTCATAACAACTTATCAAATTCTTCCATTGTTAATTTTGCCTGTTTCAATATATGAGAAAGAGTGGAACGTTTGATCGGGCGGTGAGCGGGGACAGTTAATTTAAGTGTTTCCATGGAAGTGTGCTTTTGAAGCCGAATATGGCTCCCTTTTTGTCTTACAACAACCCATCCGTTCCGTTGCAGTGCTCTGATGACTTGATCATATGGCAGGCTTGGAATTTTGGTCATACTGCCAGCTCGATCATTTCAGCGTTTGGGGCGAAGACCTGATCATCTTCGATAGGTTCCAGGTATAGTTCAATAGCCTCTCGTATATTCTTGATCTGTTGGACGGATAACCCTTTTAGAGATTTAATGATCTTTTGTGCCTCTTCTCTACTGTTCCCTTCGCTGAATCATAAATATCCCTTTCAGTACAGAAGCGATTTCCTGTCATCGGATACCCCCAACGATGTGAGCTGCATCGGCTCGATATCCTTTGGAAGTTTATACTCCGGACCGAGAATGACAATCGTATTTTTTGTGTTCTTGATCAGATTCACTAAATCCTTAAATAGCCTCAGAATGATGGAGTTTTCCAGGTGCTTATCAAAATCTTTAAAAACAAATAATCGATGCAACCCGGCAAGGAAGGAACAATCGCCGTGTAACCATCTTTTCTGGCTCCATATATAATCTTTAATTTTTCATATGCCCGCCTCCCACCATAAAATATACACTATTTCTGTGTGCCGAGCTTGTTCTACAAGCATACTCTTCATCAATCGATTCCACAAATATGACCGGGTATTTGGACTTGATTAATAGTATGAGTTCGTCGTTTGCAAGCATCTTTCTTTCCTCAAAAAAAGAGAATTGATCTCACCAAGGGGTGGCCATTTCATTCAACGCTTCTTTATAAACGGCAAACGTCTTTGAATCGAAGAGCACAAACCGGACGAGTTTGATTTCGGGGTGGTTCTTCAGATAGTCTATCACTGTCTTCAACGCAACTCGGGAAGCCTCCTCCACGGGGTACCCATAGATTCCGGTGCTGATCGAAGGGAAAGCGATGGAAGAGATCTTATTCTGGGTGCACAGTTCCAGACTCTTTCGATAGGCCCCCGATAAATGTTCGGGATCTTTGGGCGATCCTGAATATCTCGGGCCAACGGCGTGGATCACATATTTGGCCTTGAGATTCCCTCCGCTGGTAATCACAGCCGATCCTGTAGGGCACCCTTTATATTTGCTTCTTAATTCCGACATAATAGAAGGGCCGCCCGCCCTGTGGATGGCACCGTCCACGCCACCCCCTCCTGCCAACGCAGAATTAGCAGCATTACCAATGGCCTCGGTGTCCTGTTGAGTGATATCGCCTTGCACGACTTCCAACGTCGATTGATGAATGTTGACTTTCATATGCGGCCACCTCCCCATTGAAGTCTTGCCTATCCATACCAAAAACGATTGACATCGTCAATACCATGGAGTTAGATTCTAACAGTTTAAATCTGAGATTGTTTTCTAACATTCTTGCTTTGCCCCCCTCCCCCCTCCTTCTCCCCTGAGGGGAGAGGGGAAGGGTGAGGGGGATTTGAGCTAAGGCTGGAAGCGATGAAAGCGATCCACTACGGTTGGGTGATTGTAGGAGTCGGGGTCCTCGTTAAGATGACAGGCTTGGGGTTTGGCCGGTTTGCTTATCCCATGCTCTTGCCCAATATGAGAGGATCCCTTGGATTCAATTATAGCGAGATGGGGCTTTTGAGCGGAGCCATCATGCTGGGTTACCTTCTCTTCTCTCTCATTGGCGGAATGTTAGCAACGCGATTCGGACCCAAGAGGATTGTGATCGCCTCTCTCCTGTGCGGAGCACTTTCCATGTTCTTCATCAGCAGATTATCAGGATTCTCTTCTCTTCTGTTCTTCAGCTTCGCCATGGGAGCGGGGGCTGCCGGGTCTCACATTTCCATCACCACCTTACCCATGGTATGGTTTGAAGAGCGGAGACTGGGCAGAGCCGTTGGTGTCGTCACAGGCGGGACAGGCCTCGGCATTATTGTCACGGGTCTCCTGCTTCCCTATCTTCTTTTTCAATTGGGGAAGGAAGCGTGGAGACAATGCTGGTTCCTTCTGGCTTTGATCACCTTTTTAGTTGCTGTCATCGGATGGATATTATTGAGAGAGAAACCGAATCAGATCGCCTTCCTCCCTCCCGGTCTTGACGGAGATAAAAAGTTCCTACCTCTCTAAAAGAGAGAGTAATGAACTCACCCTGAAGGCAATCTTCATCATCTATTTCATCTTTGGATTCTCTTATAACATCTATGCGACTTATTTTGTCGCTTATATGATAGAGGAGATTCGACTTACAGCGAAAACGGCAGGGGATATTTGGGCCATTTTTGGCTGGATGTGTACGGGGAGTGGATTGATTTGGGGATTCCTTTCGGACCGTTTGGGTAGGCGAAAGGCGTTGCTCTGGAACAACGGGATCATCTCGCTTTCCGTTCTTCTCCCTCTTCTGCTCCATCAGCCTTTCTTCATGGGTTTTTCTGCGTTTCTTTTTGGGGGGACTTTTTTAGGAACGGTCACTGTGGTAGCGGCGTCCGTTGGAGACCGGATAGGTGAAAGAAGGGCTTCAGTCTATGGATTGGTCACCTTGATTCACGGCATCGGACAATTCTTGGGGACGATCTCTGGTGGGTATCTAAAGGATTTGACAGGTTCTTTTCAATTAACCCTTATTGTTTCCCTGACAGGTTTTTTTCTCTGTCTCATCCTGACGGTTATAAATAAGAAGGGTGAGAGGATTTCTCCCACCCTTCTCCAGAATAACTCAATAACCTATTAACTCAATAACTCGCCAGCCCTTTTAAAGGGTCTCGTAAAAAGACTTCTTCAGGAATTTGAAGGAATTTACAAATTTCTCAAAGACATCAAAGGCTGAAAGATCATAAGTTCCAGCCATGGGCCTCCATTGGGTAATATAGAATCCTATAATCCGATCACCTCGTTTGCCGAAAACGACCCGGGCCCGGACTTTCTCTCCTTTGACCGGGTCCTTTCCTTCCACATCTACTTGAAGCCCTTCTCCTCCGACCACCTGAACCTTTTTCCTCTCCAAAATTTGAAACTGGAGAATCGCATTGAAAAGAAACCTCTTGAAGAATTCCCTTTCCCTTCCCTCGAACGAGGCTGCTGAACACCCAAAAGGCTCCTCATCATATGCAAACGTGGTGACAGAGGGGAATGGCCCAGGGTCTGATCTCATAAATCCAAAATTGATGTCATTCTCTCCTGTTTCCACTCGAAGTAATTTCCAATCCGGCGGAGGGATCTTAAACTCGAGTTCATCTTCCCAGATCACCATTCCCTGAGGGGTCACCTTATAGGGTTTCTCCTTGGGAGTTTCCATCGTGGCACATCCGGAAAGCCAGGCGACTACTAACAGAGAGCATAGAATCGTCAATCCTTTTCTCATCATGGTTTTCCTCCTTCCTGGTTCAATTTTTTGAGAAAGAGGAGAATGTCCTTGAAGTCGGGTGAACCGTCCCTCGCATAACGAATGATTCCGGTTTTATCGATAATCACCGTTCGCCTTCGAAAGATGGGTTTCCCTTCGATGAGAGTGTCGAAAGAAACACCTAAGAAACCCGTGATGTTGGAAAGAAGAGGAAAGGTAACACCCAAATCCTTGCCCCAATATTTTAATGTGGTCACATCATCTCGACTGACGCCCACGACCCGGGCGTTGAAGCGGTCATAGAGGTAAAGATTCCTCTGATGACCCTCCATCTCGCCCGTTCAGACAGGGGTGAAAGCCGCCGGGAAGAATGTGATAATTAGATAATATTTTCCGTAATACTCATCAGCATAGTTAATCAACGGTCCTGCGTGGATGGCAGGGTAAAATTGAGTGTCTCTCGACCAACCAACTCTACTTTTTTCGCAGCCTCCGCGTTAGAAAGAAGAAGAAGAAAAAAGTAGAAGCAAGGGTAAAAATACCCATCCGTAAAATGCTTTTATTCTCATGATGACCTCCTTTCTGCTGTTGATTTAA
This sequence comes from uncultured delta proteobacterium, assembly GCA_963711845.1. Lineage (GTDB taxonomy): Bacteria > Desulfobacterota > BSN033 > BSN033 > UBA1163 > CAVQFR01. The sequence goes on along the minus strand of CAVQFR010000007.1, from coordinate 142,079 downwards.
AGACATTATAGCATATGTCACCCTTGGAAGAGAAGGGGCAGTACGGTTGAAGTGCTATCAATAGGCTTCTTTGAGATCCAATTTCATGAAGTTGTCCTTAGCTCTTTCAGATTGAAATGTTGAATAGATACCTCGGTGGACTCGTGAACGCGCTCTACTCACCTGCTACCGGAGTGTTTGCACGGCGGCCCGAGCCAACTCGAAGAGGTGGCTCGGCCAAATGCCCCCTACGACGATAAAGACGATCATCACCACAGTGAGGATGGTCGCGGGGACAGAGAGGTGGATGGGCGGCAGCTCCTCGTCCGGCTCCAGGAGGAAAGCCGCTTTCACCACCTGGATGTAAAAGTAGAGAGAGACGACCACGTTGATCATGGCGATGAGAACCAACAGAAAGTATCCTCTCTCCATCGCCGCATTAAAGACCAGGAACTTCCCGGTGAATCCGATCGTCGGCGGGATACCCCCCAAACTGAACACGCCCACCATGAGCGCCATGGCCAGGAGCGGCGAGCGTCGGTGAAGCCCCGCCAACTGGACGATCGGGACGTCGCGGCCGTCCGATGCTATCTTCACCACGACCAGAAAACAGGTGAAGGTCATGGCGAGGTAGGCCAAAGCATAGAAGACCGCGGCGGCGTAGCCGGTTGGATTCATGCTGAGGATGCCGATGAGGGAGTAGCCCGCATGGGCGATGGCCGAATAAGCCAGCAGGCGCTTGAAGTCCTTCTGAACCAGCGCGACCAGGTTCCCGTAGGTCATGGAGACGATGGCGAGCGCGATGAGCACATGGGCCAGGGATGTGTTGCCGTCACTCATGGACACCAAGCGGACGAGCATGGCCATGGCCGTTACCTTTGTGGCAGTGGCCACAAACGCCGTCACCTGGTTCGCGGCTCCCTGGTACACGCTGGGTGCCCAGATGTGGAATGGAAAGAGGGCCAGCTTGAAGAAGAAGCCGCACAGGGTGAGCAGCAGCCCGATGAAGGCCATGGGGGTGTTGAGCAAGGCGGGCAGCTTCAGAGTCAGCTCGCTGATCAAGGTGGTCTGCGTCGCCGCGAAGAGAGAGGCTAAGCCGAAAAGCATCAGGGCCGAGGTGGCGATCCCGCTAAGAAAGTACTTGATCCCCGCCTCCATCTGCTGGCCGCCGCCGCTTCTCAACGGGACCAGGGCATAGAGCGAGTAACTGGCCAGCTCCAGTGCGACATACATGGTCAGTAGTTCGAGGCTACTGACCAACAGCATCATGCCCAGGGTACAGGTCGCAAGCAGAAGATAGAACTCCGAGTGCCTCGCCTCGTGAATCCCGTTCAGGCTTGAGCAGAGACAGACCACGAGGAAGAATCCCATGGACAGCAGGCCCTTGAAGAGTTGGGAGAAGAGATCGACTCGATAAGCTCCATGGATAAGGGATCCTTCCAGCCGGACGGTCGCTAGGGTAACCGCCACCCCAAGGGAGGCGAGGAACAAGGCCGCCGAGAAATCACGCCTCCTGTTGGGCCGTGTCATGGAGAGGATGAGGAATACGGCGGCCACTGCGAGGAAGTAAATCTCCGGCCCGAAGATCAACCACTTCATCTGGGCAACCCTCCCCCTCCCATGAACGGAATCACAGCCGTTTGGATCAGATCGAGCATCAGTCTGGGGAATAGACCGAAGAGGACCATGACCGCAACCAGAATCATCCTGGGCAGGCCGAGACCAAAGGAGACGTCTGGCAGATGGGCGAAGCGTTCGTTCCTTTGCCCGTAGAAGGTCCTCTGCACCACTCGCAGCATGTAGAGGGCGCTCAGGACCAGGGCGCAGATGGCCAGCACGCCCAGGACGGGGTAGACCTTAAGGGCAGAGATGAAGACCGTTACCTCCGCCCAGAAACTGGCGAATCCGGGCACCCCCATCCCCGCCAGCGCCGCCACGATGAAGTACCCCGAGGCCACGGGCATGACCCTGCTCATTCCGCCAAGGTCCGGAATCAGTTTGGTGTGCGTCTTATCGTAGATGTAGCCCAGGGATGAGAAGAGAAGGGCGGTCATGATGCCGTGGGCAAACATCTGGAAGACGGCCCCGTTGAGTCCCTCCGCCGTGACCGTGGAAAGCCCCAGCCCCACGATCCCCATGTGGGAGACGCTGGAAAAAGCAACCACATACTTGAGGTCGGTCTGTCTCAGCCCCACAAAGATCCCATAGACGATGCCGATGGTCGCCAAAACGGCCATCACGGGTGCCCAGAACTCCCAACCGATCGGGCAGAGAAAGATCGCCACCCGCAAAATTCCGAAGGCGCCCACCTTCATCAGGACGCCGGCGTGAATCATGCTCACGGATGTGGGTGCGGCGACATGGCCTACGGGCGACCAGGTATGAAAAGGCCAGACGCCCGCGAGGATCCCGAAGCCGAGGTAAAAGAGGACGAAGGCAAACCTCTGCTGCCCGGGCGTCAAGGCCCCCGGCTGCATGAGGGCCACGATGTCGAAGGTGTGCAACCCCGAGACCACCGCAAGATAGACGATGCCGGGAAGGACCAGGGCGCTTCCCGCCAGAAGGTAGAGAAAGAGCTTGAGTGCGCCATACTCCTTCCGTGTCGTTCCCCAGATGGCGATGAGCGGATACATGGGGAAGAGCGAAACGTCGTACCAGACAAAGAGAAAGAAGAGATCCATGCTCATGAAGAAGCCGAAGACGCCGAGCACGAGCACGAAGGCAAAGGCAAAAAACTCCTTGACCCTTCCCCGCAGCTCCCACATGGTGAGAACGCCGGTGAAGTGCACAATCCCGGTGAGCAGGATCAGGGGAAGGTTGAAGCCGTCCGCGCCGTTGAAGTAATGAATTCCCAGCGGTTCCACCCAAAGCAGTTTCTCTACGAACTGCAAGCCCCCAAGCCCCCTGTCATATGCGCAAAAGACATAGATGGAAAGCGCCAGAGCGATCCCGGAAAACACCAGGCTCACCCCCTTGACCAGAGCCTCTCGCTCTCGCGGAATGAAAAGGATGATCAGAAGGCCCACCACACAACTGAGAAGAATGGCGGAAAGATACGGAAAATGGGCGAGTTCCATGCTCATTTGTCTACCCTATGAAACTTCCTGATCGAATTACGCAAATGATAGCGAATACCTCGAATGAAACCGAATCTGGTGAACAGCAAATGATACTGGACTTCCATGAAATATTCGATCATTCGGTGCCATTCGTTCAATTCGTATTTTCTATGCGAATAGAAAATAGAGTGCGACCAAAGCCAAGGCGCCGAACATGACGATAATATTGTACCTTAGTTTCCCCGACTGCAGAAAGGACAACAAGTGACCGCTATCCAATGTGAAGTCGCAGAACCCATCGATGCTGTCGTTGATGACCCTGTCTTCGTTCTTGGTGCATGCCTTGGAAAGAAAACCGTCGATCACGGTGTCCACAAACCTCCGGTACATATGGTCCAGATACCAGCGTTGGGCGAAGAGCTCCCTGAGTGGCGGGATCCTCTCGACGAAACCGACTTGAGGGGCAGCGCGGCGGCCGAACTCAAACCAGGCGACGCCAACCCCCAAGACCGCCAACCCTGCGCTGATATAGGGAAGCCATGCATGATCCCCATACGGGTGGATGACCGCTCCCGCCGACAGGAACTCGCGAAGCGGTGTCTCTAAGAATCCGAGCACCACGGTCACGCCGGCCAGTATGAGAAGCGGCAAACCCATGGCCCAATAGACGGCGCTCATGCCCCCCGTCCCCCCCATCCTATGTTGCGTAGGCTCTTTCCGGACTTCTTCCCGCGGGAAGAGGATGATGAAAATCACTCGAAAGGCGTAGTAAGCGGTGAGAAAAACACCGAACAGCCCAGCCGCCAGCCAGACGGGGTTCTCCAGTCCGGCCAGCGCCGCAAGGATGGCCTCTTTACTGAAGAAGCCTGACAGCGGCGGCAGTCCGGACAGGGCTGCTGCGGCGATGATCAGACACACCATCGGGGTCTTCAGCCGTCGACCTCCACGCCCGGAGATCTCGTACACATCGTTCGTCTCGTACACATGAACCCATACTCCGGAACAAAGAAAGAGCAGCGCTTTGAAACCCGCATGGGTGGTCAGATGGAAGGTCCCCGCGAAGAGGCTTCCCGCGGCGAGCCCCATGATCATGAAGCCCAGCTGGCTGATGGTGGAATACGCCCAGACCCGTTTGATGTCCCGGCTGACTAGGGCCATGGTGGAGGCCAGGAGCATGGAGATGGTGCCGATTGCCAGAAACACGGTCATGGCGTCCGGCGAATGGCTGAAGAAGGGGAATAGGCGGGCGAACAGGTAGACCCCTGCGGCTACCATGGTGGCGGAGTGGAGCAGGGCGCTGACCGGTGTGGGGCCCTCCATGGCGTCTGGAAGCCACGTCATCAGCGGAAACTGAGCGCTCTTCCCGACGATTCCACCGAAGATCAACAGGGCTGCCAGGGTTAGAAGGCCGGAGTCCATACGGGCCGCTGCCTCGAAACTGTTCATCTCCAAGATCTCCACGTTCCCCAGGTGAAGCAGTACCAGGAGAAGGCCGATGAAAAACGCAACGTCACCCACACGGGTCATGACAAAGGCTTTCTTTCCCGCCTGGGTGGCGCTGAATTTCTCGTACCAGAAACCGATGAGCAGATACGACGAAAGCCCGACCAGCTCCCAGAAGACGTATAGCTGAAGCATGGCCGAGGAGATGGTCAAGGTCATCATGGCCCAGGCGAACAAGGATTGAAAGGCATAGTAGCGGGAGAACCCCGGGTCGGCGGCCATGTAGCCGAGGGAATACACCTGGACGAGAAAACTGATGGCCGCCACCAGCAGAAGCATGAGCAGGCTCACCGGGTCAAGCAGAAATCCGAAGGGGATGGATACATCGCCCGCAATGAGCCATCTGGCGGAGTAGTGCATGGGATGGCCAGCCCCCCAGTGTCGCGTCAGCAGGAAGATGGCCCCGGCGAGCGAGCCTGTTACCGCTGCGACGGCGATCCCGCTCGAGAGGCGGCGATGATTTCTGGTGAATACCATGATGAGCAGGAAAGAGATGAAAGGCAGCCACGTGGTCAGTATCGCCGCCATCAAACTCGGATCTTGTAGCCAGGAAGTCATCGTTAATCTGCCTCGGTACATCGTTCCGTAAGTACCGACCTATTCACCGTAGATCCGGAATCCAGTGGAATAATGGAATAATGGGTGCAATCGAATCCCAAAAGTTGGCCTCTAATCTTTGTCGAATATTCCAATCTTCCAATATTCCAACATTCCGCGTTCCATTATTCCAGTTTCTTTAATTACCACTTCAAGATGTCGTAACGGTCCGGATCGATAGAGCCGGTTCGTCGATACAGGCTCACGACCAGCGCTAATCCTAAGGAGATCTCGGCCGCCGACACCGCGAGGATGAAGAGCACAAAGGCTTGTCCCTCCATCAGGTGCCAGCGCAAGGACGCCGCCACGAAGGCAATGGCCGCCGCATTCATCATCACTTCCACACCGATGAGGGTCATAATCAGGTTTCGGTGGGCCACGAGACAGACGAGGCCCATGGCGAAGACGAGCCCCGCCAGAAGGAAGACATGCCCCAAGGGAACGATCATCGATGCCCCTCCTTTACTCCGTTAGAATTAATGGACCGCTGCTCTGCGGCAGGGTTTAGTGCCCCGCTGGAACTTCCAACGGGGTTTGCTCGTCTTTCGGCTTCGTCGTCGCCCGCTTCCCTTTTCTTAGCTAACTGAATGATAGCCACCAGGGCAACGAGGAACAAGAGGGAGACGATCTCAACAGCCAGCCAGTATTTGTCGAAGAGGAAGCGACCGAAATCACGGGGTTGGGCGACAGCGCCTTGGAGGACGATCCCGCTGCCGGGGTCCTTGAAGACCATTGCAACGGCGACAGCGAGAAAGACGACTCCCAAAAGCGAGGCAGGCCCCCACTCAGAAAGGAGTTTGAGCTCCCGGGGAGACCGCTGAAGCAGCATAATCACAAATAGGACGAGGACCATGATCGCCCCTGCATAGATGATAACCATGAAAGCGGCCAAGAGCGGTGCCCCGAGCAGGAAGAAGAGGGCTGCTGTGCCCAAGAAGGCGACGATCAGGTAGAGCACGGCATGAACCGGCTCCCGTCGGGTTACGGCGAGACCCGTTGCCGTCAAGATGGCGATGCCAAGCAAATAAAAGATGGCACCATAGAGAGTCATTCTTCCTCCAGTATTACCAAAAAAGGGTTCAAGGGTTCTTGGGTTCAAGTGGCTTTTTTGAGATAAATAAGGCCTTCCGTGATAATTCCCAACATTTCACTTGACCCCTTGAATCCTTTCATTATTTCATTATGCTAGGCAAATTGCTCTTCAAATCAATCGGTTTTTGTTCGTCAATATGGATTCCCTTGTCCCCCACCATGGTGACACCCGCGTGGCGGTAAAAATTATAATCGCGGTTCTTTCCGCCGTGATTGACCAGAAGGTCCTCCTTCTCATAGACAAGCTTCAAAATATCACGTTGGCTCGTCTCGAAATGGGGAGTCAATTGAATGGCAAGCGTAGGACACGCCTCCTCACAGAGGCCGCAGTAAATACAGCGGGCAAAGTTGATTCGGAACCATCGGGGATAGCGGCGTCCGTCCTCACGCTGGGCTGACTGCATGGAGATGCAGCTGACGGGGCAGACCGCGGAACAAAGATAGCAGGCCACGCAGCGCTCTTCTCCGTCCGGGTCACGGGTGAGGATGATGACTGCCCGGGACCTTGCGGGCAGGGGGCGTTTATACTCCGGATACTGCTCGGTGACGGGCTTTCGAAAAAGAATCTTCAAGGTCGTTGCCAGCCCTTTCACCAACGCTCTTACTCCTTCCATGACACTTTCCTCCCTATGACTTCGCCAAAATGAATGCGCCCGTAACGATGATGTTTAACAGGGCAGCCGGAATGAGCACTTTCCAGCCGGTATTCATGAGCTGATCGTATCGGATTCTGGGGAAGGTTGCGCGAAACCAGATGAGTACAAAAACGATGACCCCCACCTTTACAAGGAACCAGAGGATGGGTGGAAGAAAAGGACCATGCCATCCCCCCAGAAAAAAGATGGCCACCAGTGAACCCAAGATGATCATGGTGATATACTCGCCGAGAAAAAAGAGACCAAAACGCATGCCGCTGTACTCGGTGTGGTAACCTGCCCCAAGCTCATTTTCAGCTTCCGGCAAATCGAAAGGGATCCTCTTGATTTCGGCAACGGCTGCGATCAGAAAGATGATGAAAGAAACCGGCTGGACGAGGATGAAAGGATATCCGCTCTGCGCATGGGTGATCTCCACCAGGCTGAAGGAACGGGCGAGCATGACCACCGGAACGAGGGAGAGTCCCAGAGGGATTTCGTAACTGATCATTTGAGCGGCGCCGCGAATGCCGCCGAGAAGGCTGTATTTCGAGTTGGAGGCCCATCCGCCCAGGGCGATTCCATAAACACTGATGGAAGAGAGAGCGAGGACGAAGAGCAATCCGATATTCAGGTCGGTGATGACGAGGGGGACAGGTCTGCCCCAGACCGTGATATTCCTTCCAAAAGGGACGACGGCAAAAATGAGTAACGTCATGAAGCCGACCACGCCCGGGGCAAGAAGAAAAATGACCTTGCTTGCGCCTTTGGGCACCGTATCTTCTTTGGTGATCAATTTGATCACATCAACCATGGGCTGAAGGAGTCCGTAACGCCCGGCCCTGTTCGGACCGTACCGTGCCTGCATTCTTCCCAGAAGCTTGCGTTCGACCCAAACCAGGTAGGCTGCACATGTAAGCAGAAGGATCAGAACGACGCTCAGCCTAACGATTAAGAAAATGAATCCAAAGACCCATTCTAAAAGCATTCTATTCCCTATTTTTTTATCCGGTCAAGACCGACTTTCAGTGGCCGCCTCTCCATCTTTTGCCATGGGAGTTGTCGATGCTGCGGCAGAATGATCACGCCCGGAGCCACATTTTCAACGACACGCAATTCCACCACCAACGGACCTCTATCAAGATGAAGCGTGATTCTCTCTTTATTCTTAACCCCTGTTCTCGAGGCGTCTTTCGGATGCATAAAGAGGCATGGCTCTTTTTCAACTTGCTGAATGTATTTGGAGTAGGTCGAAAGCTCTTCGGTTCCGAAAGTCCAATCGGCAACCAGAAGTTCTAATTCACTCTCTCCTCGACGCCCTTTTTCAGATGAGATTCGCCCATCGGAGGGGAAAGGCTTTTCTTTTCCCTGCCCGAGATCGATCCGAATGCTATCAGACTGTTCATCGGCAAATTGAACATCGGCAAAGACCGGAAACTCTTTAACGATCCATGCCCAGACTTCACTTCTGGAGAGGGGCAGCCTCTGCCGGCCCGGCAAGGAGATGGCATTGGCGAGTTTGGCCAGTATCACCCAGGCAGGCTCCGGTTCACCTCCCGGGATGTCGCTTCGAAAAAGGCGTGGCGGATGGCTACCCGCGCTGATCTGAGAAATCGGAATGCCACCGCGATGGGCCGATGGGGCGAACTGAACCCGGCCTTCCTGGTTTACGAAACTGGTCTCCATCTCGAATAAGGTCCGTGTCGGCAGCAGAATTTGTGCAAGGCGAACGGCCTCGGAAGGAAGGTAATCCATGACCAGCAGCAGTTCCAGTTTCTCGACGGCCCGCTTCAATCTCTCTTGATCCGGGAAAGCCCGGAAGGGGTCACTCTCCACCAGCAGCAAGGCCCTTACCGTCCCGCTTTCAATGGCATCCATCACTTCCGTCAGGGAGCCATCTTCAGAGGATAGGAGTGCCGCTCCGAAGGCATTCGGGCCGGTCATCAGATAGAAAAGGCCAGCTCGATTTTTTGCTGCGTGGAGCAGTAAGGCGTGGTCGGCGGCAAGACCGGGTGTGGTCTCGGAAACAATCTCTGTGCCGCAAACGATGACAGGGTTCTTACTCTGTCGAAGCTTCTGTCCTAACGCTGTCAAGCGGTCTTTAGACGATCCATCGAAAGGCTGTTCTGTCAAGACGGCATCATAGAAGTCCAGAGCAGCCTTTCCAAGGGTCTCTGCAACGGATCTATCCACAGCCTCTTTGATTAGGAAGTTTAGGCAGGGGTCAATATCCTCCGGGGTAACCGGGAAGTGATGAAATTCAAAAGGCAGAAAAATGGGCCGGGGATCGATGATCACGATCGTTGCACCCTCCCTGTAAGCTTGCCTCATTGCCAGAGTCAGCATGGGCGCTTCATTCACAGGGTCCGCCCCGACAGCGATAATGAAATCGGCTCGCTCGATCTCGCGCATGGAGATGGTCAGTCTCTTGTCCAGCCTCGAAACCGCTTTTCTAACTTTTTGCTCGATGGAAGAATCCACAAAATATTTGGGCTCGCGCCACCCCTGAAGCTTGCAGAAGCGCATCAGCATCGCCTGATTCTCAAGGCTGCTCCTGGTTGAACCGAGGCAAGCGACGGATTGGGCCCCGTTCTTTTGTGTGATCTCCGACAGCTTTTCCGCCGCCCTCCGGATTGCCATTTCCCAGGAAACCTCTTCCGTCCCGACCCTCGGGCGCCTTGGTCGTTCAGGGTGGTTGGTGTAGTAAAAGCCGTACCTGCCCCGGTCGCAGATGAAATAACCGTTGACCGATTCGCTGAAACGGGCTTCGATCCGAGCCATTTCACGATAGCGGGTACTCGTAATGGTGTGACATCCGAGGGAACAGTGGATGCAGAGGGAGGGAGCGCGTTCGAAATCCCATCGCCGCCCGGTAAAACGAGCCGGTTTATCCGTATAGACACCTGTCGGGCAGATATCGATGATGTTCCCGGAAAAGGGGCTTTCCAACGACCCATCTTGGAAGCGACCGAAGTAGGTGTGGTTGGCAATCTGCATGGCTCCCAGGTCGCGATAGCCGGCAAAATCCTGATAGAAACGGCGACATCGCCAGCAGTGGATGCAACGATTCATCTCATGCTGGACAAAGACGCCCAGGTATTGATCACGATAAGTCCGCTTTTCTCCAAGATAGCGCCTGATCCCATGGCCTCCAGCTACCGTCATGTCCTGGAGCAAACAATGGCCGCCTTCGTCGCAGACCGGACAGTCGTGGGGATGGTTCATCATGAGCCATTCGATCACGTGCCTGCGAAAATCGACGGCCTCTTCATCGGTTGTTGAAACCACCATACCCTCCTGGGCGTCCGTCATACAGCTCATCTGTATTCCTTTGACAGGGCCTTCCACAAACTTCACCGCACACATCCGACAGGCGCCGACCGACCCAAGTCCCGCATGGTAGCAAAACCTCGGGATGATGATGCCCAACCGTGCTGCGGCCTCGATGACCTTCATTCCTTGCTCGGAACTTCTATTTCTGTACCGTCAATCTTTAACTTGGGCATAAGCTTTTGACATACGGAATATTGGAAGAGTGGAATATTGGAGTAATGGGAAAACAATCAAAGTCTGTAAACCCAATATTCCATTATTCCATCGTTCCATTATTCCAGAATTATCCTCTGATAAGGACATTTCTTCTGGCTGATGTGCTCGTGGACCTCCTCCGGAAAATGGTCCAACAAACTTGTTACAGGCATGGTTGCCCCAGGAGCAAAAGCGCAATAGGATTTCCACGTGTGTTGGCTCATGCGCCGGAGCATCGGAATGAATTCTTCTTTGCCTTCTCCGGCTTCGATCCGCCAGAGCAGATCTCTGATGAAAGGCAACGCCTCGCGGCAGGGGGTGCACCAGCCACACGACTCCCGGACAAAGAATTCGATCAAATTCAACGTTGCCGCAACCAGACAGGTCTTCTGATCAAAGACAATGATGGCCCCTGTACCAAGACGGTTCCCAACCTTCTTGACCGAATCGAAGTCCATTTCGACGTCGTAATATTTCTTCGGAAGATATAAGGTGGAAGCTCCTCCCGGCAGACAGGTTTTAAATTCATGTCCTGGCAGCAACCCGCCAGCATACTCATCAATGATTTCGTTTAACCGGGTTCCCATTGGGAGTTCAAAACAACCGGGCCGATTCACCTTCCCACTGACGCAATAGAGTTTCGTCCCAGAACTGGTTTTGGTCTTCGCCAAATTTTTGAACCACTCTGCCCCATGCCTCACGATGTGTGGAACATTGACCAGGGTTTCCATATTATTTAGGACAGTGGGTTTATCCCACAGTCCCTTCTCGGTCGAACGTATGGGGGACTGAACGGGATGGGGTCTCTTTCCCTGGATGGCGTTTATCTGGGCTGTGCCTTCGCCGCAGATATATCGTCCACCACTCCGATGAACGACGATATCAAAAGAGAAGTTGCTGCCGAGAATATTTTTGCCCAGGTAGCCGGCCTCTTTGGCAATCTTTAGTTCTCTTTCGAGGATCACAGCGCTGTTTTCATACGAAGGCCGAACGAAAATGATGCCCGTTTCCGCTGAGACGGCATATCCTGAGAGGATCATGCCTTCGACGATCATATGCGGATCCGTATGAGTCATCACGCGATCTTTAAACGTGCCGGGCTCGTATTCATCGATGTTGCTGATGATGTACCTTGGAAAGGGAAAGTTGTCCGCAACGGATTTCCATTTCAGTCCCGCGGGAAAGCCGGCCCCCCCGCGACCCTGAAGGTTTGCATCGACAACGATCTGTTGGACTTCTTTTGGAGAGTATTTCTGAAGGGCCACCGTGAGAGCCTCGTAGCCGCCACTTTGGCGATACTCGTCTATCGTGGCAATCCGGTTTGGTTTACGATTCTGGAAGATCACTTGCGGAACCATTCAGCTCACCTTGCCATCCTTGGTTGGGGTGGTTCAGCTCTCAACCGATTGAGAACATCATCGATTTTTTCAGGAGTCAGAGGACCGTACGCCCTTCCGTTGATCAACATGGCCGGAGACAGATCGCAGTAGCCGATACAGGCAGTGGGCAGTATGGTAAACAACCCATCCTCTGTTGTTTCTCCGGGTTTAATTCCAAGTTTCCTAAGGAGATAATCCAGCACCGAATCATACCCGTTCATCCAGCAGACGACCCCGTCGCAAACGTGGATCACGAATTTCCCCACCGGTTCGCGGTAGATAAAATCGTAAAAGGTAGCGAGTTCCTCCAATTCAAGGGGCGTCATATCGAGAAGCCGAGCCGCTTCTTCGAGGGCTTCATCGCTCAGATAACCGTAGTGGTTTTGCGAAGCCAGCATGATATCCACGGCCAATTCCCGGGGATGATCCACGCTGGCAATCTTTGCTTGCAATGTTTCGAGTAATTCTTTAGGCAACATACTTAAAATCCTCAAATCCGAAATCCGAATTCGAAATCTCGAGACAAATTCCAAAATTCCAATGTTCAAATGCCGAAAAGTGCGGTGTTTGAAATTTTGAATTTTGGGCATTCGGATTTGTTTGGGATTTCGTGCTTCGGCATTTCGAATTCTTCCTAATTATCGGTCAATATCCGGCAAGATGTAATCAATCGATCCGATGATGGCCAGAAGATCCGAAAGGAGCCCGTCTTTCGCCATCAACGGCATGACCTGGACGTTGGCAAAACCCGGAGCCCTGATTCGCATTCGGTAAGCCATGTTGAGTCCGTCACTGACCACATAATAGCCCTGCTCTCCCCGCGAGATCTCCGTGGCCGTATATGCCTCACCCTTGGGGATCTTGGGTCCCCGAGTCACATTGATGAAATGATGGATGAGGCTTTCAATATCCTTGAGCGTATCTTTTTTATCGGGGACTGCGTAACGGTAGTCGTCGGTCACAACCCTGCCGCCCGGCATCTGGTTGGCCGCTTGTTCGATAATCCTCAGGCTCTGACGTATTTCCTCCACACGTACGAGATAACGGGCATAACAATCGCCCCCCGTGGCTGTAGGGACGTCAAATTTGAAATTCTCGTAGCCCGAATAAGGGAATTTTTTCCTCACGTCCCATTCCAAACCGCAGGCCCTAAGATTGGGGCCTGTCACGCCCCATTCCATTGCATCCTTCAGGGAAAGGATACCCACCCCCTGGGTCCGTGCTTTAAATATCGGGTTCTTGGTGATCAATGCCTCATAATCTCTGATACGATCCCGAAGGACTTTGACAAACGAATCCACCGCTTCTTTCCAACCTTCGGGGAGGTCCATGGCTACCCCTCCGATACGAAACCAGGACGGGTGAAGACGCCCACCCGTGATGAGTTCGACAATGTCCATCAGTTGTTCTCTCTCACGGAAGGTATAAAAGGTTGGGGTCATGGCCCCGACGTCATGGCAGCAGGTGCCAAACCAGACGAGGTGGTTGTTGATCCGGAAAAACTCACTGAGCATCACGCGGATGAACTGGGCTCGCTCCGGAACCTTGATCCCGGCGAGGGTTTCGACGGAATTGAGATACGAGAGGTTGTTGGCGACTCCTCCCATATAGTCCACTCGGTCCGTATAGGGGATGAATTGATGCCACGACTGGCGTTCGCCGATCTTTTCAACCCCTCTGTGATGATAGCCGATATCGAGGTTGATATCGGCTATCCTTTCTCCATCCAGGGCGACAACGAACCGCATCACCCCATGGGTGCCCACATGCTGTGGGCCTATATTCAACACGAGAAGCTCCTGATCCCCTTCCCTCTGTTTCACAAAAGCTCCTGCATCCAAAGGCTGATGCTTGATCGCAGAGGCATGCGTGTAGGGAGCCATCTCTGTGGCGCGCCCGGGATAACTTTTGCGCAGCGGATACCCTTCCCAATCGTGGGGTAAGATCAGTCGCCGCAGATCAGGATGGCCTTCGAAGCGAATTCCGAACATCTCGTAAGTCTCTCGTTCGTACCAGCTTGAAGAAGGCCACAGGTCGGTGATGGTCTGAGTCATCGGTTCTTTGCCCGTCAACCCTACTTTCAACCGGAGACGACCCGGAGGATCGAAAGAGAGCAGATGGTAGACCAACGTATAATCCGGGTAAATGCCTTTATCCGGACTCAAGGATTTGCCTTTTTCCCCGATCTCGTTTGCAGCCGTCCCATCATAACAGGGCAAGGGCTGCTGATCGCGTCGTGCAGACTCATCGATGGCGGTCAAATCATCGAGGCGAAGGAACTTCGGGGTCGCCTCTGTTTTTAGGAATCTCAGAATCTCCTTTGAACGATTTTCGTCCACATGAAAGGTCAACATATCTGATGTTTGTGGTGTTTGCCGGATGGCATCCCCAAACCTTTCCTTAAGGCATTGAGATAGAGACTTATCCTGTTCCTTCAACTCGATCCGATGAGGGGGTGGAGTCCACATCAGGTCGGAGCGACTGTCCCAGAACAAGGGCGGTGTCACAGATGTCCCACGAATGGGGATCCCTTCCATTCCGGGACCCCGTGTGTCCCTGGATTTGGTCTCTCCGTCTACTAAGATGGGATTGGTTGTTCCCTGGGTGCCACCCCGCAGATGTAAGACAGAGCGCGCCGGTTTTTCTTCTGAAACGATCTTCTTCTGCAGAATGGTCAACGCATGCTCAAGGGCCTCGGGTCGAGGCGGGCAGCCTGTGACGTGGACGTCCACCGGGATGATTTGATTCAAGCCCTGTACAACGCTGTAAACGTCATACATCCCGCCGGAGTTGCAGCAGGACCCCATGGAGATCACCCATTTGGGCTCGGCCATCTGTTCATAGAGTCTTAAGATGACAGGAGCTATCTTCTTGAAGACCGTGCCTGCGACGATCAAGAGGTCGGCCTGCCGGGGAGATCCCCGCAGGACTTCGGCTCCAAATCGGGCCAAGTCAAAACGGGGTGTAAAAACGGCTGCCATCTCGATAAAACAGCACGATGTCCCAAAGAAAAGAGGCCAGAGACTGTACTGACGGCTCCAATTAATCAGTTCATCGAGCTTGGCAAGGATGATGTTTCCGGGGAAACGGGGTTTTTCCGGGCTGTCGGTCCCCACTCCAGGCCTCCCTTTTTCCAAATATAGAATAGACTGACAAGCAGTATGACGATGAAGAAGGAAATCTGCAGCCAACCCGACCATCCGAGGCGGTCGAAGGCAATGGCCCAGGAAAAAATATAAGCGGCCTCCACATCAAAAATGAGAAAAAATACGGCGATGAGATAAAACGCCACAGGATAGGGAAATCGAGCCGTACCCGTTGGAATGATGCCACACTCGTAGGGTCTCAGCTTTTCAGGGTTCGGTTTCTTCTCACCGAGCCAGCTTGCAAGGAAAAGGAAGGCGATGATCAAGACCAGACTCATTAGAGCGAAAACGCCCAGGGCCAGAATGCCAGGTTCCCAAGGGGAGAGAGAATGGATGCTCGGCATCGATTCCATTGTTCTATATTCTCATAAGGTCGAAAAAAATTCCAGAGTTTATTAAGCAAGAGCTTATAATCATGGGTGTGGAAGATAAATAAGGTGAACCGTGTATTTTTAAAGCCGAAATGATGTATTTTCCAACATCCCCCCTAAAATCCTTGAAATACACTGTTTCACCGTCTAAAATAGAAGAATCTCTGTATTTCCCGCCCCGAGCAGGCTGGATAAAGCCGACCTCTTTCTGAAGAGAGAGAGGATGAATGCGCCAACTTTTGGCCGACCGGGTCCGCGGATGGGTACGTGCCCCGCTCGGGCGTTAGCCAGGTGCCACGTCTTTGCCCGCGGGGCTCCACATCTCTGGACGCATTTAGGGAGATATATGAATTTTTTTGAGGAAATTCTCCCAGACCTTCGTCAAGGAGCACTTCATGACGCAGACTAACAGTCCGCTGGAAAAAAGGATGAGCAAGAATTTCAAGGGCTTCGACTTCACTGTCCCTCCTCTTGAAGCGAGATTCAATTCTCTTAACACAGACTCCAAAGCCAGTCAATCGTTTTTGAACATTTTTGAACATTGTCCTTGAAGCTCAGTCGTCTCCAGTCCTTCTCCCCATTCCACCCTCTGATTCATCGAAGAATTCAATGGCTTCCGTTTCCCTCAAATACTGTATTTTATCCCGGAAAATACAAGCCTGGCCTGATTTACTTTCCTGCCTTCGGTAAGGTTCAATATTTGAGAGAAAGACGGGACGTGTCTTGAGGGAAAGAGACCGCTTATGCTTGCCAGAGGGATGCGCTCTTTCTGGAGGATCGAAGCAAATTGAATTCCTTTCCTGGTCGTTCTGGAAGCTGGCTCGACCTTTACAAGCAATTTCTTGTGCCTTGTGATTTATCATGCCATATAGTAGAGTGAGATTGATATGACGCACGCTGAACAACTCGCTGCATTCGTGGTACGGGCTTCCTATGACGGCCTCTCGGAGGAAGCCGGTCATCAGCTCAAAATCCGGATATTAGACGGATTGGGTTGTGGTGTTGGGGCTCTGAAAGGGAATCCTATCCGCCTGCTTAAGGACCAGATCCAAGAGTTTGACGGCGCTCGGCACTGTACCCTGATCGGGGGGGGAAAGGCGGCACCCGACCGTGCAGCCCTTTATAACACTGCCTTAGTGCGCTACCTTGACTTTAATGACAGCTATTTGGCCAGAGGTGAGACTTGTCATCCCAGTGATAACATTGGCTCCATACTGGCTGCTTCGGAGTACGCCAAGCAAAGCGGTCGGAACCTTCTGACCGCTTTGGCCGTGGCCTACCAGGTTCAGTGTCGTCTGAGCGATGTGGCGCCCGTTCGGGCAAAAGGCTTTGACCATACGACCCAGGGTTCTTATGCAGTCGCTGCAGGCGTGTCCAAGGCGTTGGGTTTGGATGAAGCCCGGACGGCGAATGCAATTGCCATTTGTGGGACGGCCTTTAATGCCTTGCGGGTCACGAGAACCGGCGCACTTTCGAACTGGAAAGGTTTGGCCTATCCCAATACGGCTTTTAGCTGCACCCATGCAACCTTTCTGGCCATGCAGGGCATCACCGGTCCTCTGGAGGTGTTTGAGGGCAATAAGGGTTTCATGGATGTCATTGCCGGGGAGTTCAAGATCAACTGGCTGGAAGAAGGTCTTGATCAAGTGACAATGACGAGCCTGAAGAGATACAATGCTGAGGTCCACTCTCAGTCTGTTTTGGAAGGTATTCTTGAACTTAAAAAGGAATATGCCTTGAGCGGGGAAGAGGTGGCACAGGTCGATATTGAGATCTTCGACGTCGCCTATCACATCATCGGTGGAGGAGAAGAAGGGGATAAGACCCTTGTCCGAACCAAAGAGGAGGCGGATCACAGTCTGCCTTACCTGGTCGCTGTCGCCCTCCTGGATGGTCAGGTGATGCCCGAGCAGTACCAGTCGGATCGCATTCGGAGTCAGGATGTTCAGTCCCTTCTGAGAAAAGTCACCGTCAAACCCTCTGCGGACTATAGCCGAAGATTTCCGGATGAGATGCCCTGCCGCATCACTCTGACCCTTCGTGATGGCCGAAGGGTGGCGGAAGAGAAGCAAGATTACGAAGGCTTTCGAACCCGCCCTATGTCGTGGGAAACGGCGGTCGAGAAGTTTGAGAAACTGGTGGCGCCCTATACGGACCGATCGCTGTGTCAGGGGATCATCCGTGCGGTCTTACACCTGGAGTCAATACAAGTTTCTGACTTAACAGAATTATTGGGAAAGGTCCGGGCTTAGCCCTCTTATCCTTTCCATGTGGAGGGCGTGGCGTAATTACTGTTTTGTCACCCTGAATTCATTTTAGGGTCTCTTAAGCGTTTGATTCTTTTAGATGCTGAAACAAGCCTGATCTTCATCAGTCCAAGGTTTAGCAAGACATTTTTCACTTTTCCCCTTTTATGACACAGTCTGGTGGGGGTGGGAGCAAGATTTTTTGAAGACGAGGAGGGTTAAAAAATGGAAAAGCCTAAAGACAGAGCGTTCTCTTTTATAAAGGTGAATGAGCGACCCCCAAAACCGCGATCACGTGGAGTGACCGAGATCCGCGGTCCCTATTATACCCCGATGGGTAAGCGGTATCTACAGGACGTCCTGGAAACGATGGGGGCCTATGTGGATTCGCTCAAGTTTGCGGGCGGGTCCTTCAGCCTGATGCCCCGCCAGGCGGTGAAAGAGCTGATCGATCTCTGCCATCAGTATGATGTCCTGGTTGACACAGGAGGCTTCATGGAATATGTGCTCACACAAGGCCGGGAGGCTGTCGATCGGTATATCGAAGAGTGTAAGAACCTTGGATTCGACATCATTGAGATCTCCTCCGGGTTTATTACGATTCCCATAGATGACTGGCTGCGGCTGGTCGAGAAGGTGAAGAGAGCGGGATTGAAACCTAAACCAGAGGTGGGCATCCAATTTGGCGCCGGTGGCGCAAGCGCGGTCGAAGAATTGGAGGCCGAAGGAACACGGGATCCGGAATGGGCCGTCCTCCAGGCGAAGCGCCTTATCGAAGCAGGGGCCTATATGATCATGATCGAATCGGAGGGGATTACTGAGAATGTGAAAGTATGGCGCACGGATGTGCCGGCCAAGCTTGCCAACGCGCTGGGGCTCGATAAAGTGATGTTTGAAGCCGCTGAGCCAGAGGTCTTTGCCTGGTATATTAAGAACTATGGCCCGGAAGTGAATCTCTTCGTTGATCACAGCCAGATCGTGCAGCTGGAGTGTCTGCGCTCGGGCATCTGGGGGACGAAGAGCCTTTGGGGCCGGGTGCTGACGTACAAGGGCTAATTCTATTTTTCTTCTCCTTGCCAAAAGAACCGTAACATGTTATTCATTTTCTATGATTGCGTTTGATCTTTTCTGTTCGAATGGCCATAAATTTGAGTGCTGGTTCAAGGACGGTGCCTCCTTCGAGGAGCAGAAGTCTGCCGGCATCCTTACGTGCCCGATATGTGACGACGATCAGATAGAAAAAGCCTTTTCCCCTTTTGGAATCAAAAGAGGAGGGGAAGGGGTGAAGGAGGAGATCGATCCCCACCAAGCCCTCCAGTTGGTTAGCGAAATTTTAGAAAAGCACTTTGAGGATGTGGGGGCTGAGTTTTACAAAGAGGCCCTCAAGATTCATTACGGAGAGGCTGAAAAGAGGAATATCAAAGGAACGGCCACGACAGAAGAGGAGGTCATCCTCAAAGAAGAAGGTGTCCAATTTCTCAAGGTTCCCATCATCAAACGTCTCCTGAACTAAAGTCCATCCTTCCGATCCATACCCCAATTTTTGATTTTATTAAGACTGCACCTGAAAACCACGTCCCAAATCCCTCCTCCCATTCCGTTACAAAAGGGAGGAATTACCCCTCTTTGGCCGCCGACCCAAGAGGGCCCGGCGGCAAAGGGGTTAGGGGAGATTTTCAGAATAATATGTCATTTTAATTATGGACTCCTTAGTAATTCACGATCTATCGAATTCGGAATCTCGTTTTCGGGTTTAAGAATTTGGGTTTTAAGACCCGGCCCTGTGGGCGGGGTTCCTTATCGTCAACTGTGGACTGACCGATAGTTGAACAAGAAGCCAATCAACGAAAGGAGAGGGTCTCCCCGAACCTCATGATGATAAATTTCTTTTCGTCAAGGCCTGCCTCCTTTAGAGCTTTTTCCAGATAGCGCGGCGGCTCCCCGATGGGCTCGTCCGACAATTTAAAGGTTCCCCAGTGTGAGGCGATGGCTTGCCGGGAATTCGTGTCCTGGTAAATCCTAACTGCCTCCGGAGGATCGACGTGAACTGTCTTCATGAACCACCGCGGCCTATAGGCTCCGATGGGAATCAGTGAGACTCTTATGGGCCCGAAGCGCTCTCCGATCTCTCTGAATACAGGTGAATAACCTGTATCTCCGGCAAAGAAAATCTTTTCCATTTTCCCTTCGATGATCCAGCCCGACCAGAGGGTCTCGTTCCGATCAAAGGGCGTCCTTCCAGAGAAATGCTGAACCGGCACGGAATGGAATTTCAACGCTGCCGATGAAGACGCTTGCCACCAATCGAGCTCGACGACATTTTCTATTTTTCTGTTCTTAAGCCATTGGGCAAGGCCCAGAGGAACGAAATAGGTCGGCTTATTTCCCAGGCCTTCGACCGTATGCTTATCCAGGTGGTCGTAGTGATTATGGCTGATCATAACCACATGAATGGGAGGGAGGTCTTCCAGCTTGAGGCCGGGGGGTACCAGACGTCTGATGCCTCCGATAGAAAAAGGTGAGGAGCGGTCGTTGAAGATTGGATCCGTTAGAATATTAACGCCGTCCGTTTGAATGAGGAAGGTGGAATGGCCTATCCAGGTGATCTGAATCTGATCTGGATCGGGATTTTTGATTCGAGGGAGATCCGGCTCAACCACGTCGGGTTTATAAGGTGGAAGTTGATCGGGCGAAACGAAGGGAGACTCACTCGGACCCAGGCCCAGTTGCCATCGTAAGAGGTCTCCAAGGCCGCGCTCCGAAGGGTCGTAAAGATTCCTGAACCCTTTTGGGGTATGGTGGGGCGGTGGATCCGCATAAGACCGAGGTAGCTCCATTGTCGCCCAACTCCAGCAGATGAGAACGATCAAAAGATAGATAGCCGTCTTCCAACAGAGTTGTGCCGACAAGGTGCGATTCCTTTCCAAAGGTCAGTCTAAAAAAATAATGTAACACATCAAACCTCTGGAACCAAAGCGACGTCCCGTAAGAACTCTTATCCCTATTCTTGACAGTTCGGACGATTGCTATTGCAATCCTTTTTTGGTATAGTGGGCCTCACGTTAATGGGTGGGAGTGAAATGGTTTCATAGATTCATCCTTTAAAAATATAAGCCCGTTCCAAGAGGAATAGGCTTTTGTCACTTATATAGAGATTGTTTTTTATTCATGCGGATAGTGTAGCCCAACCACATTTTTCAGCGGAGGTGTGTGATGAAAAAAATCCTATTCCTATCGTTGTTGGCGGGCCTGTTCATAGCAGGGTTTGCTTTTGCCGGAGAACCGGCAGCCGTACTCCCCAAAACGGATTCAGGAGATACCTCCTGGCTTCTCATCTCCGCCGCCCTGGTGATGTTGATGACCCCCGGGCTTGCCCTTTTCTATGGAGGCATGGTGAGAACAAAAAATGTCCTGGGGACGAGCATGCAAAGCTTTATTGCACTGGGGGTGATCCCCATCCAGTGGGCTTTCTACGGATACAGTCTCGCGTTTGGACCGGATATTGGTCATGTGATTGGAAGTCTTGATTGGGCAGGACTCAGAGGTGTGGGACTTGATCCATTCCCTGACTATTCTGCCACCGTCCCCCATCAGGCTTTTATGATCTTTCAGATGATGTTCGCCGTGATCACACCCGCATTGATTACCGGTGCATTTGCTGAAAGATTTAAATTCAAGACTTATCTTGTCTTCCTCATCCTCTGGTCAACATTTGTCTATGATCCCATTGCACATTGGGTCTGGGGAGTAGGGGGCTGGATCAGGAATCTTGGCGGGCTTGATTTCGCAGGGGGGCTGGTCGTTCATATCAGCTCTGGAGTTTCTGCCCTGGCGGCTGCCCTGGTCGTGGGAAAGAGAAGGGGTTATGGTAACGGACTCATGCCTCCTCATAATATGACGATGACCCTTCTGGGTGCGGGTATTCTCTGGTTTGGCTGGTTTGGTTTCAATGGGGGGAGTGCAGTCGCATCGGGTTCGCTTGCCACCTCGGCTTTTGTCGTGACTCAATTCTCCGCAGCCTCCGCAGCTCTTTCATGGATGATTGCTGAATGGGTATGCAAGGGCAACCCAACCGTTCTTGGCGCAGCATCGGGTGCCATTGCAGGACTGGCTACCATCACACCTGCCTCAGGATTCGTGGGTCCGATTTCAGCGATCATTATTGGATTGGTTGCCGGTGTATTATGCTATTATGCCATTAACCTGAAGAACAAATTCAGATACGATGATTCTCTCGATGTCGTCGGCGTTCATGGAGTAGGAAGCACCTGGGGAGTATTGGCTACAGGGGTGTTTGCGACAAAGGCAATTAATTCAGCAGGAAATAATGGCTTACTCTTTGGAAATCCCTCGCTGATTGGGATTCAGGCACTCAGCATCGTTTCAGTTTGGGTTTATTCCTTTGTGGTCACATTCATCATATTGAAGGTCCTTGATTGGACCATGGGTTTGAGAGTGAGCGAAGAGCATGAGATCACCGGTCTGGATACCAGTCAGCATGGCGAAGCAGGATATTCTTTTTGAAAGAAGTTCGGAGTGATGAGTTCGGGGTTCGGAGGATAAATCAAAATAAAATATCGAAGGTATTTTCATAAGCTTAAATCTCTCCACTGTGAACTACGAACTTACAACTAGCAAAGGAGGGTAATCAATGAAGAAGATCGAAGCCATTATTAAGCCATTCAAATTGGATGAAGTGAAGGAGGCCTTATCCAAAATCGGTGTCAAAGGAATGACCGTCAGCGAAGTGAAGGGCTTCGGAAGGCAGAAAGGTCATACCGAGGTCTATCGATCGGCTGAATACAAGATCGACTTCGTCGCCAAGGTGAAGATTGAATTGATCACCACCGACGAAATCGTTCCTCAGGTGATCGAAACCATTGAGCGGGTTGCCAAGACCGGAAAAATCGGAGACGGGAAGATCTTCGTATTCCCCGTGGAAGAAGTCATTCGGATTCGGACAGGTGAACGGGGTAGAGATGCTATTTAAATGAGGACGGAGGGGATGCTCGTTGAGTCCTGCCGTGTTAGATTGTGTCTGGAAGAAAGGAAACGGAAATGGCGAGCAAGCCCAATAAGACGAGAATAGGTGTGGTGCTTACGGCAGAAGCCCGAAAGGCATTACGAAGTGAACCGATTCAGTTGTTTCTCAAGGACGGACAGTACTTCAACTGCGATTCCATTTCACAGGACGGCTTTTTTCTCAACATGAAGTTGAGGTTCCCGGAAGAAGGGGAACTGCTTGCCGAAATCGCCATCCCTATTTCGTATGTGCTATACATGGTTTCGGCGGATGCCCAAGCTCGGCTTGGCTTTAGCAAGGAGAACTAAGGCGAGTATTTGGGGTCGAGTCTTCTCTCGGTTCTTTCATTGCTTGACCCCATGTCCCAGCTCTCCCAGCACTTTTTCATATTCTCTTTTTACAAGTTCTTCTCCGTACTTTCTCTCCAGCCGTCGAACGGTGAAATGCCCCCGGGCGGCAGCCTGAAAGTGACTGATAAAAAGTAAGTTGATCGATGCGCCGCCGACGGCTCCGAGGATCGGTATCATTTCGGCCGCCATCTTGTCCGTGACGATGACGCCAAATCCACAAAATAGGGTGAATGCTGAAAGAGCTGTCATTTTGTAGAATTGTAATAAAGTTTAATCTCGTCGGAAGAAAGCGCCCTGTTAGAGATACTCGCTTCGTCAATCACACCTTGAAAAGGAAAATTATGGTATGTTCCGTCATAATAAGTGCTCGTCTGAGCACCGATATTTAAACTACCCGCAGAGTTTCTTGCCACACCTGTATCTATTCCCGATCTATCCAGGTTGCCGTTGACATAAATACGCATGCCTGTCGAATCCCATGTCCCTGCAACATAGTACCACGTGTTTGGAACGAAGACTGTATTTGTTTGCACCATGTGCAGGTTATTGGAACTATCTGTTATGCCCAGGATGATCGTGTTGCCAGTCCAAAACTGAAGCGTGTAAGCTTCATCGGAGAAGTCCGTCCTGTCACCCTTATGGACGATACCGCCGAAAGGTGTGATCGAGTCCATGTAAACCCATGCCCCAACAGTACCCGCGGTGGTCAGGTCGAGGGTAGGCGAATCCGGTATGCTCACCCGGCTGTCGACCCCGTCAAAATGCAATGCCTCTCCCACTTTTCCGTTCGTCCAAACAGCGTTGCCTATAATCTGGCCCTGATAGGCCCCCTGTCCGGTCGTCGTACCGCTCCCCTCATTCATATTCCAGTTAGACAGCAATCCGACGTTCGCGTCAAACAATCCTGTTCCCGGATTATACGTGTAGATGGTCCCCGTGGGGCCAAGATAAGAAAGCCCCGATTTAGACCAATTACTTCTGACGGGTTGAGAAAGAACGTTGGAGAAAAAGGGGCTGCTCGGAGAAACATCCCCGTTGGCGGCAGGGTCAAGTACTGCAGGAAAACGGGGCGTCCTGTTCTTCGTTGTCGACTCGGCGCCATAAAGGCTTATCCCCGTTCTTATGGCACCCACCGCATGAAGCTCAGCAGCTCTGTAGGTTGGCGAAAGAAAATCGAGGTACTTGACAACTGCAAATGTTGCCAGTAATCCCGCGATCACCAGGATAATGACGACTTCAATAAGAGTGAAGGCCTTCTGTCCCATCGTCCCCCTCCATTTATAAAAGACACCTGTTGAATACCGCCCAGCTCTGCTGGGCGGATGAAAACAGGTTCGCCGAAGACGAAATGTTTTAGAATTTTAAATTGATAATTCCATGTAGCTTGGTACAGGGTTACCTCATCTGTCATTCCCACGAAAGTGGGAATCCAGGCTTGTTCCTTGGAAAACAGGGGACCAACATAAACTGGATTCCTGCTTGCGCAGGAATGACGACATGGAAATAGGTTTTGAATCTTAATGCCCCGCAGCTCTGCTGCGGGGTAATTTACTGTATTCCAATCTTTCTTCTCGCCTAAGCGTTCACTTCTCTTAGAGCCTCTCTCAGCTAGCCATGGACACAGGCAAAAGGAGAAGTGGGTTGTATTTTACACCACGCCCAGACTTTTTGGAAGCGAGAATATCAAATAAATCGCATTCTCATCTCAAGATTGAATCGGGAGGGCGGGAAAGACTCTGTATGTTGTTGTAAAGGATTGTTGATTGAAGGATTAATCTAGCACGTTCTGCACAGACGTCCTGAACGTCCCTACGGACAGGTTCGGCCCTGTGGCAAGCTGTTTTCTTACCTTGGCGCGGCCCGCTCAAGAACTTTGGCAGTGTCTTGAAGTCCTAATTTGATAAACATCCATGGGGCGGCATAAGCGACCCAGAAGCCGGTGAGGGCAGAGCGGAAGTAACGCAGCACCTGGGAAACGAGCGACGCATCACGGGGGAACAGCATGCGGAGTCCCAACCACAGGATCACTACGGCGATCATGCCCAGCGCAAAGCGCAGAGCGCGTTTCGACCACGTGCCGCGCGCGTCAAATCCGCCTCGCTGAAAGATCAGGATGGCTCCGGCGACAAGACCAAAAAAAGTCCCCGCGACGCCGACCATGCCTGTCGTGACGCGCGGATGGATGGCTGATTTGCCCGGTGCAGGTGAAAAGGCGCGTGCGGCAGTGATTTCCCATTGGGGCGGGTCAACAGGCGGCACAAAGGCCAGCCCAACCAGCGAGATGATGAGCAGCAGCATCGAGGCAGCAAAGGCCAGGCCGATTTTCTGTGCGAGCGTGAAGCGATTGAACCAGGCCATCACAGCGCGCTTCCCATTTCAAAAAGGCCCACAGGATTGCGCCGCCGATCAACCAACCGGCCAGCACATCCGTTGGAAAGTGAACAGCCAGCACGATGCGCGAAAAGCCGATGAGAAAGATGAGGGCCGCCATCAGCCAGCGCAGCCAGCCCTTGCCCCGTGCGGCCACTGTTCCCCAGACAGTCACGGCGTGTTGAGCGTGGCCGGACGGAAGGCCGTATGAAACTTCGGCCTGGATCACCCGCACTTTATCGCTCACCCAGTAGGGCCGGGGCTGGTGAAAGACGAATTTAAGCAAGCGGTTGAGGCTGTCGGACACGCTCAAGATGACAGCGATACGCAGGCCGAGACGGACATCCACACACCAGTAGAGGAAGGGCAGAATGAACAGGTAAAACTCTTCAGTGCCCAGGAAGCTGAAGAACCGAGATGGAGCTTCGAGCCAGGGGGCGCTGGCTTGCAGCCCGGCGATGAAATGGATGCCCCAGTCAAGAATGGAATTCATTACCCTTGGACTATTAAGGATTCGAGGTTTCTGATAGTGGCCTCGGCTTCTTCCATGATCCTGTCACAGAGTTCCTGGACCGTAGGAATGTCGTGAACTCGCCCGGCCACCGTCCCCCCTAAAACAGCAGCCTCATCGATCTTGCCCTGGAATAAATTGGATAACCCGCCAATTTCTAAATCGAGGAGTTCCTCGGTCGACCCACACGGGTTGCCCTTATAGAGGTCTGGAGTTCCGCGTATGGTGGCATCGACGAGTTCTAAGGCACGACGATTTCTTAAGAACCGCATCGGTCCGAAAAATCCCCGGGCCACCAAGGCATCCTCTTCCGTACTTTTTACGACCAATTCCTTCCAACCTTGCTCAAAATCGCTTTCTTTTGTTGCGATAAACCGAGTCCCCATCTGGACTCCGATGGCTCCCATCGCAAGGGCTGCAGCCAATGAGACTCCATCGGCAAACCCGCCCGCCGCAACCACCGGGGTTGGGGAGACGCGCTTAACGACTTCAGGAAGAAGAACCATTGTACTCGTATCTCGCCAACTGCAATGGGCGCCTCCCTCACGGCCCGACGCCACGATCACATCGACACCGGCTTTGACACACCGCAAGGCTGCCCTGACCGATGGCACGACGTGGACCCACACCATTTCAGGAATCTCATCCTTAATCGCGATGGATTCTGCGAGTCTCTTTAGATCCGGGAACTTTGACCACGGTAAGGGATCACCCGCAGAAGTCACAATCACTTTCATTTTTTCTTTGGCGGCTGGGTCGCTTTTAGCTCTGCTAATGATATAACGGATTAATCTGGAAGCGGTGGGGACGAACTCTTCTGAAACCGGGATATTGACACCAAACCGAGCCCAAGGGACGTCTTCAATTGCAGCCAGCAAATGGTTTATAGAGCGTCCCAAGCGCTCTTCAGGAGTGCCTTCGCCAAAAATGGCCGAGTAGTGAAACTGTCCTAGGCCGGAGATGTCAAAGGAACCCATGCCGATGGTCGATATGAGCCCTATTCCGCCTGCTTTGGCAACCGCACCTGCAAGCTGAGTGGTATCATAAGGTCCCATTCCAGCCTGGATAATAGGCAATCTTGTTTGAAAAATGTCATGGAATTTCGTTCTTAGCATAATTTCCGTCTTCAAGATTCGGAATGATGGGCCAGCGAGATTGAATGATTACAATCCTGATTTTTATAAAGGAACATAGGGTAGTATTATCACACTCTTTCTTAAACCTCAATAGGGGCGGGGATTCAGGGATTCTTTTCGGAAGGCCTTGCCTTCTGTCCTTAAAGCCGTTAGTTGTCAGATTTAAATCCCTGGAGGATTCTTTTGACTTCCTCTTCGTCCAAATCGCTCCACCGTTCATAGGCGTCGGCCACAGCAAAAGAGAGGCCACTTCTTAGATTGGGACAGTAGATCGCTTCAACCTCTTCCAAAATCATTTGTACGGATTCCGAATGGGCGGTGGGGACCGCGAGGATAAGGTTCGTGACACCGTTCCGGCGTAAGGCTTTGATAGCGACACGGAGCGTGAATCCGGAAGCAAGCCCATCGTCCACCAGAATGATTGGGCGCTTGAAATCAGGAAATGGACGATTACCCCTAAACATCGTCACTCGCCTGGAGACCTTTTGTTCGGTCTTTTTAATTCCTGTTTGGATTTCCTGGTCGCTGAGATTCAAACGCGATAAAAACTCTTCATTCAATATCACCGTCCCGTCAAAAGCAACGGCCCCATAACCGGCTTCTGAGTTCCAGGGCAGGGTGATTTTACTGACGACAGCAATTTCCAAAGGAAGATGTAACTCTCTTGCGATCTCAACAGCCACGGCAATGCCTCCGGCCGGAATACCCATCACCATGGCATGGCTGCTCCGGAATTCCTCGAGCATGCCGGCGAGCACCTTTCCGGCCGAGGTCCGATCCCGAAATACCCGGATTCGGTTACGTAGTTTCGGAAGGTCAAAGATTTTGGGGTGATCCACTGCCCGCCTTTTCATTCTCCTAAAGCGGCTCTTTTGTCAATGGTTCCCGGAGGGGTGTCTGCCCTGAACATCATTTTCAGATCATACACGCCCGCGCTCCCCGTCTTCTCGATGTAAAAGCCCATTTTTCGGGAGAGACGAAGCATCGGATCATTCTCCATCAGGATGCTTGCTGTGAAACCGAGAAGACCCCGTCTCTTTGCCAGATAGGTGATGTAAGAGAATAATTGAAACCCTATTCCCTTGTTTTGATAGTCATCTCTTACTGCGAGTGCAACATCTGCGGTGTGGGCGGCCTCCTCTATCCAATACTGTCCAATTCCTATCACTTCTTCTTTCTCCTTTTGTCGGACCACCGCAAGAATCACCATCTTCTTCGTGTAGTCAATAATCACAAATTTCTGCAAGAAATCGTGCGGAAGATCCGGCCATCTGGAAAAAAATCGTCGATAGAGACTATCACTCGAAAAACGATGGAAGAAGTCTTTCACTAATGGCTCATCGCTTATTTTCACGGGCCTCAAAAAGATCTCCAATCCGGCCTTTGTGGTCCGATAGGTTTCCAGATTCTCAGGATACTCCCCTTCCTTTCCCGCGATAAAGGCCTGATCTTTATAGATGAGGGATGAATGTTTTGCCTCTTCGATCAGCCAGGGACGAAAGGTTGGATGAGCAATCGATATCAATTCCATGGCGCGCTCGCGAAGGTTCCTTCCCTTTAGATAAGCAATACCAAACTCTGTGACGACATAATGGACGTCGCCCCGATTCAGGGTGACCCCTGCTCCTTCTTTGAGAAAAGGAACGATTCTTGAAACTTTTCCATTCTCCGCCGTGGAGGGGAGGGCAAGGATCGATTTGCCATGACGGGACAAAACGGCACTTCTCATAAAATCGGTCTGACCCCCTATTCCACTGTAAAACAGCTTTCCAATCGATTCTGCGGTTGCCTGTCCGGTTAAATCGATCTCGAGAGCGCTATTGATGGCCACCATGTTATTCTGTTGAGCGATCACTAAGGGATTGTTCGTATAATCAATCGTCCTGAATTCTACGGCAGGGTTATGATGGATATATTCGTAGGTCTCTTTTTTTCCCATGCAAAATGAAGCGACCGTTTTTCCGCGGTCGATGTTTTTCTTTGTGTTGTCAACCATCCCTTTTCTCATCAAGTCTACGACACCATCGCTCAGAAGCTCTGTGTGTACGCCGAGATGGTTTTTGTTGTCAAGATTAGCGATAATCGCGTTGGGTATGCTCCCATATCCAACCTGAATCGTATCTCCATCCTGAACCAGGCGCGAAACGTACTTTCCAATTTGCTGGGCAATCGCACTATCCGCATCTCCCTCATATTCCAGCAGGGGTTCATCATGGGGGATCATGAAATCAACGTCATCCATGCGGATAAACCCATCTCCTTGAACATGGGGCACATTTGAGTTGACCTGAGCGATCACCAACGAGGCATTCTCCACGGCTGCTTTGACAATATCCACACTCACCCCCAATCTCAAATAGCCGTGATCATCGGGAGGCGATGTCTGTATCAAGGCGACATCGATCGGGATGACCCTTTGGTAGAAGAGATCCGGAACTTGCGATAGAAAGATGGGGGTATAATCCGCCGCGCCCTTGTTCACTGCTTCCCGAGTGTTGGTTCCTACAAAGAAACCGTTATGCCGAAAATTACGGCTGAATTTTTCATCGATGTAGGGAGCCACCCCAAGGGTCCACACCTGGAGTATTTCAGCATCGCAAAGGGCCAGGGGATTGGCCTCAACGTAATTGATGAGGGCCCGGATAAGATATTGGGGTCCGCCACAACCCGTACCAACGAATATCCTGTCGCCTCGCCGAATTTGACGGAATATTTTCTCCTCCGGCGCAAACTTCTTCGGATATTTCGTCTTGCTCTCATCTATCTTCTTACTCGTATCTTCTTGATGCATATCTCCTGCTCCTTTGAGTGCTCGATTCAGGATTTCATCGAATCAAATGAAGGTCTCGCCAAGACGTGAACCACCCCGTTCCCCTATCTTTATATGATACTCGGATACGATTTGATATTCAATGATTATGGACAGGGGAGGGGACAGGTGGAGGGAGAGGGGAAGTTTAAAATATTTTTGGATAGCTTTTCACGAGGCTCTGGAAATCGGAGCATGACTTCAGGAGCGACCTCCAGAGTTACTTCTTGATCAAGACGTACAGGTCGCCCTCATGTTGAAGGTGCCCTGCGGTCACCTCGGCGTAAGGGCCGCTTCCCCAAAAGATATCCGCCCTTCCGGCCCCCTTGATCGCCCCACCTGAGTCCTGGTGTAAGACAAAACGGGAGAATTCGATCCACCCTGTGATCTCTCCCTGATCGTTGACGAGGGGTTTCTGGCTTGAAATGAACCCGAGGGCACCCTTTGGAAAAAGTTTGGGATCCAGGGCGATCGACCTTCCGGGGGTCAAGAGGACGCCGAGACTGCCCCAGGGCCCCGTCTCTACCTGGCGGAAGAAAATGTAGGAGGGGTTTTGATTGAGAACCTCGTCGCGAACCTCCGGATGCTCGGTCAAGTACTTTCGCATCGCCTGCATGGACATCTCTTCACGCGCGAGAAACCCTCTCTCGATCATGTACTGTCCGATGCTCCGGTAGGGCCTGCCATTGGAGGCCTGGTAGTGGACTAAAAAATCTTTCCCCTCAGGGAGCCTCACCCTGCCTGATCCCTGGATGTGGAGAAAAAATACGTCGAGGGGATCTCTTAGCCACGCAATCTCAAGGCCCTTTCCCTCCAGCACCTTTTCTCCCTCAATCTGAAGCCTGGAGAAGTAAGGCTGGACCTTTTTGCCCTCCATTCTTGCGACAATGGTTTCTCCCTTGAATTTCTCGCCGAAAGGGGACAGATCGATTCTGGTCAGATCGTTGGGCAGACGGTAGAGCGGGTACCTGAAGACTTCATCACGAGCCAGTCTCCCTTCATAAATGGGCTCGTAGTACCCGGTGAAGAGCACCCGCCCGCTTCCCTTCCGACCGGTGGCCCGGTAAACCCGAAACTTCTTTCTGATCTCTCTGCCCAATTGATCTGCATCGAGCCCTCCTGCCAGGAGATCCAAGAAAGCCTCCTGGCTTTCACGCACCTGCTGGCATGTGAAATCATGAGGCCCATAGTGAAATACGGTTTCAGGAGCGAGGCGATCCAGGTACTCGATGTTTCTCCTGACGCTCTGGATCAGGGAATCACGATCCATGTCATCGCTGAATTTGGGGAAGAAGAGGCGGACCTGCCTGAGAGCCTCCTCGGGCTCCCGCGCCTCTTTTTTCCGGAAAGGGTAACAGCTCAAAGCAGTTGCCAAAGTCAGAAGAACGAGGGCGAGAAGAAAAATCTTTCTTACCTTTTTCATATCAGTCGCTAACGGAAAGAGCTTCTTTGGCCGTTCTTGATATGGCCGTTACTTTATATACACAATTCTCAGATTTTTTGGAAGTGAAAGTTCCGGGTTTGCCTGACAAAAAAATAGCCTTCCTGTTGGAAGGCTATTTGATGTCGGGGCCGGAGTTGTAAAAGACCTTGAAACTCAAGTCATTCAGGTTATTTTTTGTATAATCCAATTTTCTTGGCGATCTCAAGCGCTGTCTCATACTCTTCGGCAGCCAGCTTCTTCTGTTCCGCAGGGGGTCTATAATCAACAATAAAATGCATTTTCTCGAGCCTGGCCTTTGATTCCGGATTTTTCGCGGCTTTCTCAATCGCAGGGATCAAAACTTTCTTCACGTCCTCCGGCATTCCCATCGGGCCATACATAGCAAACCAGGAAACTGCCAAATCTTGTTTATAACCCAAATCTCTGAGCGTCGGAACATTGGGAAAGAGGGGAGACTTCATCGTCACCAGGAGCATCCTCATCTTTCCTGATTCGACATGGGGGGCGATCTTACTGACCGCATCGAAGGTCATTTCCACATGTCCCCCCAAAAGGGCAGTGATCACAGCTTCTCCTGACTTGAAAGGAACGTGATTGAATTTAGCGCCAGTCAAGGATTGGAGGATTTCTAAGTGGAAGTGAGTTGTGGTCCCTATCCCAGGGGTGCTACAGCGAACTTGATCCGGATTCTTCTTGGCATAGTCGACTAACTCCCCGAATGTTTTCCATGGGGCGCTGGCTTGCACCGCAAGGGCATGGGGAAAAAATAAGTGAAGCCCCAAAGGGTCTAAATCTTTATCCGGATTATAAGGGACCGTATCCGGACTCAGGATCCTGGAATAGACAATGGCCGGGTTGTTGGTATAGGAGAGGGTATAGCCATCCTTTTTACTCCTGACGACAAAATCCGTGCCCAGGGTGAATCCTGCACCGGGTTTGTCGATGGGAATAAATTGAGCCCCAAGCAACTTTCCCAGATCCTCCGCTAACACTCTCCCGGTGATATCGATGATCGACCCGGGAGTCCCTGGCAAGATGAACTGAACGGGTCGATTCGGGTAAGGCTGGGCCTGAATCGTCGGAACTCCTGCGCAGAGTCCAAACACGACTAAAATAGTGATAAAAATGTGACGTTTCATAAATCTCCTCCTTTTGTAAGATTTTAGAATTGGAGCCATTTCATCTTTTTTACTCTTGATGGGCCTACGTGGGATTATGCCCACCCTCATTAATGAACGAATCAATCATTCACGACACTACGCTGGCTGGGCGATCAACGCCTCCAATGACCGAATTCCTTTCTTTGCTTTTTCGACCTCCGCCTCTGAAGCTGGGCGGTAGGGCGGCATGGGGGGACCCATGTCTATGCCACTCATCAGCGAAAATCTGGCCTTCAAGTATCCTATCCCGGAGTGGTCAATCTTGCTTCCCATTGTCGAAGATGCGGTTCGAGGAATGAGGAGGGGGGATTGGGCCGCGATCGCTTTCTGCAATTCCCAGGCCCTATTCATGTTCCCGGTCTTAAACGCGTCGTAAGCAGCCCACATGACCGGGATCCAATCCGAGCCACCCATCGCACCGGGCGCACCCAGCTGCAAGTGCGGCAGCATATTCCATTCAACGCCCAGGATGCTGATTTTCTTATCCACCCCTAAATGGTACAGAGAAGCGATGTGTACGATGTCCCCGACAATGGCCTTCATCGCGATAATCCGCTGACTCATTGCCACGATCCGCGCGATGAGTTCCGGGCTCATGTAAGAACCGGCAGGGCTTGAATCGTATAAGGCGATGGGAATCGTCGTATGATCGAGGACCCCTCTGTGGTGTTCGACAATCTCATCCTCCGTTGCCTTTCGAGGCATCGTCGGAGAGATCCAGGCACAATCATAGCCGATCTCTTCGGCATAATTCGCCAGCCGGACGGTTTGGAGGGTGTTGGTGGCGTGGCATCCGGCGGCGCAAAAGACCCTATTCTTGGCGTGGTCGATGCAAACCTTGAGATGCCTTTTCCGGACCTCCTCGTCCATTTCCGGCCATTGTCCCGCGTATCCTCCCGGCCATATGCCGGTCGCCCCCCTCTCGATGACCCAATCGATTTCTCGACGAACCGCATCCTCGTTTAAACTGTAGTCCTCCTTCAATGGTGTATAGGTGAGGGCCATGATGCCCTCTAAACGCCTCATAATGAAGTCTGTCTCCCGTGGCCTTTTATCAGGCTGCTGAAAAACACCCATCTGCGGCGTTGCCCTCATCCTTCGTCGTTGCAGCGTACATCGAAGTACGCCTCACTCCTCAGGATTTCGGGCTCCTTGCATCTGGGTATTTTTGAGCAGCCTGACGAGAATTAGTTCTTCTGCAGGCGGCTATTAAGAGATCGTTTTTGAACCAGTTCAATATAAAAAAAAGTGAGGTTCTCTGTCAAGCCAAAACAGATCGTTAGAATAGGAGGAAGGGTGTAGGTCCATGCTACAAAAAACGATGATCGAATGCATCAAAGGCCGTGACATCGGTAAAAGGCTTTTCTTCCTAACTGATAAGTTCAAGGGATCTACCCGATGGGTTTGGGAGAAAAGAGGGGTGATGGAACCAAGCCTTCAGCCGTGAAGGCCAATGCAACGGACTGCGCAGTCTGCGCCAGGCGAATCGGGAAATGGCCAACTGTTCGCTGTTAAGATTGATTTCTCCGTAAACTTCCTGATGGAAGGCTTCAATGATCCATCCTATCTCTCTTTTAAGCGAAGGGAATTGAACCTTCAGTCGCAACCCGTATTCCGTCGGGGTTTCGCTTGGCGAGCAGGACAAGCCGCTGTGGCGCCCCCAACTCAGAAGAGCAGAATAGAGCTGGGCTGCCTTATGATAACCTTTCAGTCTGCGTATTATCCCTCCCCAGCATAAAACCAGAAAGGTTTGAAATCTTAAAACCCACAACGAAATCACATACCATAAGCCGGGATTTTGTCTCTTTGGGCGGATGGAGGTTCTCGAAAAAAGCCACCGGAAGAGGTAGAACAAAATCAGACAAGTTAAACCGAATACCGCCAGTCCCAACAGGCTCCCCAGCCCCCAGCCCAAAATCTTTTCCACAATTTCCGGCAGCCAACCACTTTCCGAAGAAGTTTTTAAATCGCCTAAGCCCACTTCTGGGGAAGGTGGCTTAGGTTGATTGCCTCTAGGCATATATAAAAAACGAAGCACTTGCAACAAAACATAGCCAACGGGTTTGGCCGCAACTTTCAGTACGTCGTACCCTATCTCAGCAGCCAATTTCAGATAAGGCAAGAAAAATAATACGACTCCTGCCCCAAACAGAAGAACGACCGCCGCAAAACTTAATATGACTCCAATGCTTTGATATCCAGGAAGAAACTCTTTTGGAGCAGGTCCTCGATTCCGAGCTAGGCCAATGGCCAAAAGACTGAGTATGAAGAATTGAAAGAATAAGAGTTGAGACATGGATTCTTCTATCTTAATCCCCTCTTTTATCAAGAGCAGGAATTTTGTCAGAAAGAGAAAGAGAAAGGCCGCGATCCCCAGATCGAAGCGGGAGCAGAGGGTGGTGTAAACCATTGACCTCCTCGCCAAGGCCATGCCTCCGAGCCAAAACATCACGGCAAAGAGGAGAAGCAGCAAAAGAGATAACCATTCCTGGGGAGGTCGCGGACTGTTGGAGAATTCTATAAGCCACGCCTTATCCCAAAAAGCATACGACCCAGCGTTGAAAATGTAGACCATCCGTAATGCAGCAAGTATAAAACCGAGTAAATGAAGGCCGAGGATCTGGATGACAAACCATCCTCTTTCTTTTGAGATGAGAGTGAGTGCTGAGGCCAGTACAAATGGTCCGATCGCCTCTTTGAAGGGAAAAGGTTGATGAAAAGTCAACGTCGTGAGAAAGGTGGCCAGGGCATAGAGCCAGCTCAGTTCCATCCCTCCATTGATCAAGAATAAAGGAACCCCATTTCCCCTTTTCATTCCCTCGGGGCCTCCTTCATGTAGAGGTCATCCAGGCGATGAACCTTTTGCCAAATCTCATACCTCTCTTCTCTTGAGGTCAGACAAGGCCGCCACACAAAAAACGATACAGGTGTTTTATGGTGTCTAAAATATTCTCTCAGAACAGCGACCGTCTCTCCCACGTCATAGGAGAAGTAAACACAACTCATGCCCCAGGAGACTTCTAATCCTCGCCGCAAGGTGTTGATGGAGTCCCCTTCAGGCTTCATTTGAAGCCTCGCCAGGACCTCCAGAATGGCAGGGAGCTGCGAGCTACTTTTTGCAATAGGCACCACTGCCGGACCGTCGCCCACGACAGCACCATTCGTCAACAACCCTACGGCATCACCCCTTTTGTCCAGCCTGACAGCCAGAGAGGCTACTACTTCAAGGGTCTGCTCGAATTCCTCTTCTGCCATATTCTTTGCAAACTGATCCACATCAACAACCAACAACATCTTTTCCTTTTCTGTAGGCTCAAAAATCTTTTGCTGCAATCGGTGATGTCGCGCACTCGCCTTCCAGTGGACATACTTGGCCGGCTGCCCATGTTGATAATCTCGGGTCCCCAGAATGTAAATCGGGTCCTGTACGGGACTCTTGGCTCCCGGAACCCCGAAAAAATCGCGTCTCGGAAAAGAAAAGGATTTTAATGAGACCAGTCGTGGATAGACGATGATCGAATGAGACTCTTCTGATTTCTTTTCCTTGGAGAAGAAAGCAAAGAGGTCACCGGCCAAGAGTCGGGACGGCCCAATCTGATGAACCCCTCTCCGGTGAGCGGTTAATTCCCACTGAAGATGTGCCCTTTGATACCATAAGAGGCGGGTTTCCTTCATGAGTGTTCCTTCGGAGGAAGAGGGATGCAAAAGGCTGCCCACAGGAACATTCACTTGGAGCCAAACCGGGAGGAATTTATGATTTTCTGCACTGATTCTTAAGGTCAGCTTTTCATCCGGGAAGGCCCTCTGCTTGTCGACCGATGAATGGCATCTTATTCCGGAAAGGCTTATCCCGGCCCAGAGCTTTGCCCCGGCCGCCAGGCCTAAGACAAGGAGGGCCCAAAGGGTTAGATTTCGCTCACCATGAATCAGGGCAACAAAGAGAAACACCCCTAAAATAACCTGGGCAAGCGGGATGATGAAGACCGACGGTATGCCGCGATCCTCCGGCTTCATACTATTGATCCATGGCTGATGAACGATAGAGATTAAGTGAGTTACGGATTTGCGATACGGACACGTTTTCTCCGAAGGGATCCCTTACCCGGCGAGAGCGGGCACTGTGATCCGGTGGACGATCTCCTCCAGGAGATGCTCCGGAGTTTCTCCTCGCAGTCGTTCCTCCTCTTTAAGAATCAATCGGTGAGCGAGGACGGGGACCGCTAAAGACTTGATATCATCGGGCAACACATAATTCCGCTCGGTCAGTACTGCCCATGCTTGACCGGCGCGCATTAAATTGAGAGAGCCCCGCGGGCTCGCTCCGAGACGCAACGAAGTGTGGTTGCGGGTTGCTCTCACAATACTGGTAATGTATTCACGGACAGGCTGAGAAACGTGAATTCCCTTTCGGGCATGCTGGAGTTCGGCAACCTGCCCGGGGTTTGCCACCGCCTCTAACTCGATCAAAGGATCTTTTTCCTGGAAACGTTCAAGGATGGCCATCTCTTCATCCTTTTCGGGATACCCCAATCGTATTTTGAGGAGAAACCGGTCGAGCTGTGCTTCGGGTAAAGAGAATGTTCCTTCCAGCTCAATGGGATTCTGGGTGGCCATGACAAAGAAGGGATGGGGCAGGGGATAGGTCTTGCCATCTACGGTGACTTGCCGTTCCTCCATGCCTTCAAGCAGACTGGACTGGGTGCGGGGAATGGTGCGGTTAATTTCATCAGCCAACAGAATATTGGCCATGACGGGTCCGGACTGAAAGATAAATTGACCTGTTTGCTGGTTATAGACATTAAAACCGGTAATATCTGCGGGCAATAGGTCTGGTGTAAATTGAACCCTCCTAAAGGAGCCTGCAATACTCTTGGCTAAAGACTTGGCGAGTAAGGTCTTTCCCAATCCTGGAATATCTTCGATGAGAACGTGACCATCCGCCAGCAGAGCTGCCAGAAGGAGCTCGATCGACTCCTTTTTGCCCACAATCACACGAGAGATGTTTTCTGTAATCCTCTTGCATAAACCGAAATCCAAGTTCATTTCCCCAAGCCTTCATTGAATAAGAGAGAAACAGATGTGTGTCTAACATAACCATGAAGCTTTGTAAAGAAACCTTTCCAACGGCTTGGAAAGGGAGCTGGAGACATAGAAGGAACCACCAGGGACGAAGATTCGAAAACAACTTAACATGTCTTCAAGGAGCACCCTCTGATTGAAGAGATGAAGGGTGTTGCGGCTGACGGTCTTCCTTGACAAACCAAACGAGGCTATTTAGACTTTATTTAGTTAAGGTTGAAAAGAGAAAAGGGAGGAGCAAAAATGAACAAAAAATCGATATATTGGGTGTCAGGGGTCATTGTCGCCCTGGTTCTTTTTTCGGACCTGCAGGGATGGGCACAAAGCCAGTCAGGATCAAATGCACCCGTCATCACACATGCTTTTACTGTAGAAAAAATAATGTATGGAGACATCCTGAAGGTTTATATCGAGGCAGAGGACCCGCCGGGGGATATGCTGAAGATTGCCACGGTAGTTGACCAGGCCGGCTATGGCCGGTATCCGACCAGTTGGGTGTATCTGAAGTCAACGGATCGTAAGCACTTTAAAGGGTACCTTCAATGGAATACCTTTAGTTCGAAAACACCCTATGTATCCGAGTGGACACCCATTACCTTGACGGTCTCAGTTTTGGATAAATTGGGAAATGAGAGCAACGCGTTCACTTTCCCAATTATGCTTGAATCAGGGGTTAAGCGCGCATCTTCTTATCAAGTGCCTTCTCCTTTCGATCAAAGCGACGTCAAGAAGCTGGGGTCCATCGATATTGATTTAATGGATTTTTCGATTTTCCGGGGTGCCGAATAAGAAGATCCGAAAAGACTTGGAATAGAATCATATGTTTCACCATAGGAGAGGAAGGGCGCGGTCAAAATGGTCCTGCCTTTCCACACCTTAAGTCTTCGTTTTCCGCAGTTTCGACCCGTTGACCCAGTCGTTGGTAAATACGGAGTATTTCCGCTCGAAATAAGGATTTGACCTTATTTATTCCGGAAATATTCTAAGGGAAAATAGGCGAAAGTAATCTAAAGGAGGGAGATATGGTCGAAGATTGGATTGCCAATGCATACGAGGGAATGTCCCGTCGGCAGTTTCTCGCCCAGATGGGCGCTGCGGGTGCCGTGCTCGCAGGCTTCGCGATCGCCGCGAAGCCGGTGGCAGGTGAGATCATTACTACTTCCAGCGACGGCCTTGCCGTTGCCGACGGTAAGGTGATCTCCAGAGGTTTTCAGGTCCCGATCTATGAGGCACGTCCTGCAACATCCGGAAAATATCCCATCGTACTGGTCATTCCAGAAGTCTTTGGGATGCACGAGCACATCAAGGATGTTACCCGCCGCTTTGCCAAGGAAGGCTTCCTGAGCCTTACGTTTGAGCCTTATGCGCGGGAGGGAGGCGTCTTGCACTTGCCCAACATCGAATCCGTTCGAAAGGTAGTCGACCTGGTTCCGGACGAGCAGGTCATGGGCGACCTGGATGCCCTGATGGCCTACGCTAAACAACATCCGGCGGGGGGAGCGGATCGGATCGGCGTGACAGGATTCTGCCGGGGCGGGATGTACACCCTCCTTTTTGCAGCCCATAATCGTGAAGTGAGGGCCGGCGTTTCCTGGTACGGCCAGCTCCGGCCGACCAAAACACCCGGGGTCCGGACTGCCGGACCGCTCGACATCGCTGCGAAGATCAGCTGTCCCGTCCTGGGTCTGTATGGCGGGGAAGATCTCGGCATCCCCGTGTCCGATGTCAAGGAGATGGAGGCTGCTCTCAAAGCGGCGGGCAAGACGGCTGAGTTCGTGATATATCCCGGAGCGCCCCACGCCTTCTTCGCGGACTACCGGCCCAGTTACCGGCCCGAGGCGGCCAAGGACGCTTGGGGCCGCTGCGCAGCGTGGTTCAACAAACATCTCAAAGGGTGAGTGCTGCCTAACTATTTGATTAAGCGCCGGTGCATTTTAAGGATGGCCAGGGGAAAAAAGACGAAACTGAAAAGCAGAAGATAACCGATTTCCCAAAGCTGGGAGAAATCGACGTGTCCGAAGCTGAAGGCCCGTGCAAGATTGGTGAGATGGGTGAGAGGGAAGACGAGGGCAAATTGCTGAGCCCAAGGGGGAAGATTCTCAAGTGGGAAAAAGGTTCCGCTGAAGAGAAACATGGGCGTGACAAATAGGAATACAGGCAAATTGAACATTTCAATATTGGCCACGATTCCGGTGAAGAACATGCCGATGGATGCGAAGGCAATTCCGCCCAGCACCGCCAGAGGCAGGAGGAGAAGACCTTCCGGAAATCGGATGAGCCCGAAAAAGCCGATCACCACCATCATGATCGCAGCCGCGATCAGCGATTTGGTCGCCCCCCAGACAATTTCGCCGGTGATGACCTCTTCCAGGGAGAGGGGAGTGGCCAGCATGGCATCAAAGGTTTTCTGATAATACATCCTCACAAAAGAGGCATAGGTGGTCTCAAAAAAGGAATTGTACATGATGCTGACTCCAATCAGGGCAGGAGCGATGAAACTCACGTAGGAGATGTCAGAGCCCTGATAACGGAGGTTCCCCACCAGGCCGCTCATGCCGACGCCAAAAGCGATCAGGTAGAAGAGGGGCTCAAGAAAGGGTGGGATGAAACTGATCTTCCAGCTCTTCCTGTAAACCCTCAGGTTCCGCTGCCAGACCCGAAGGAACCGCCTGGAGATCCTGACCTGTAGCCGTTCCGTCATTCTCTCAACTCCCTGCCCGTTAACTTTAAAAAGACATCTTCGAGAGTCGCCGATCTCATCACGCAGCCCTCTTTACAAAAATCCCGGGTAATCCTCTGATAGAGCTCACCCCTGTCTTCACAATAGATGATCAGGCGGTGGCCCAGATCCTCATAGGAAAATTGGCGCGACTGGATAAAGGACCTGAGATCATTCGTCGGCCCGGCGATCTCGATCACATTCCTGCCCACATGTTTCCGTATCAGTTCCTCGGGTTTGCCTTCCACCAGGATCAGACCATGATCGATGATGATGAGCCGGTCACACAACCTCGAGGCTTCTTCCATATAATGGGTAGTCAGCAAAATGGAAATCCCTTTTTCCCGAAGTTCTTCAAGCCGAGCCCACAACTGGTGCCGCGACTGGGGGTCCAGGCCTGTGGTGGGTTCGTCCAGGACCAAAAGATCCGGTTGGTTGATGAGCGAGCGGGCCAGGACCAGTCGGCGCATCATTCCGCCGGAGAGTTCGGTCACGGTCGCATTCGCGCGATGGCCGAGGGCGATGAACTCGAGAAGCTCCATCGCCTTTTCACGGGCCTCCTTTTTGGGCATATCGAAATACCGGGCAAAGACCTCCAGATTCTGGAGTACGGTCAGGTCCGGATCCAGGCTGTTCTCCTGCTGGCAGACACCGATGCGGGATTTGATCCGGCGCCACTCCCGCGAAATATCCAGTCCGAACACCTTCAAACTGCCCCCGCTCATGGGAGAGAAAGCATAGACCATCCGGATCGTGGTTGTCTTGCCGGCACCATTCGGGCCCAGAATCCCGAAACATTCGCCGGTGGCTACCTGAAAAGAGATCTGATTGACCGCAACCAGGTCACCAAATCTTTTCAATAAATTTTCCGCCTCGACAATATACGGACCGGAGAAATGAGTTGGAGTTCTTGAAACGGTTTCGGCCTTCAGCATCTCATGCCTTTCATCTCGACTGCCCTTTTTACGCAGCCCCTCTATGATAAGATGATTTTAGGAAGAATTTCACTCTATTTCAACGGGAAACTAATACAAACGCATTAAAGAACTTGTCATTGCGAGCCTAAAGGGCGCGCCTGCGCGCTGAAGCGCTCCGGCGCGCAAGCGCGGCAATCTCGTTTTTTCATGAGATGACGGAGCTAGTTCCGAGCGAAGAGAGGAATCTCTGAGTTTGGTTCAGCTTCGCTTCGCAACCGCGTCGCTCCTCGTAATGACAATCAGCCCATCGAGTTTGTATTAATAAACCCCGATTGCGGAGCCCTGTGGAAGGCCCAACTCCGAACCCTGATTGACAAGAGAACCTTATTTGGTTATCTCTACCCAACATACCATGACAAACGCCGAAGATGTTGATCATGCCGTAAATAAAAGCCCCGCCCTGTTCATTACCACATTGGCTTCTTTCCTCACCCCCTTTGGAATATCTTCTGTGAATATTGCGCTTCCCTCCATCGGGAAGGCCTTTTCAATGGATGCCATTTTGCTCAGTTGGGTGACGACGGTGTATCTTTTGACTTCAGCCATGTTTCTTGTTCCCTTCGGAAAGATAGCAGATATCTATGGAAGAAAGAGAATGTTCACCTACGGCATCATGACATTTGTTCTTGGGTCCGCGGGCTCCGCCATCTCGAACTCTGCCGCGATGCTGATTTGCTTCCGAATCTTGCAAGGGATCGGCGCTTCAGCCATTTATCCTATTGGAGCCGCTATTCTTACCTCCACCTTTCCTGCTCGAGAACTGGGTAAAGTCTTAGGAATCAATACGGCTTCTGTCTATTTAGGGTATTCGTCGGGGCCATTTTTTGGCGGGCTTCTCACGAGCCACCTTGGGTGGAGAAGTATTTTTCTCGTCAATGTGCTTGTGGGATTGATCGCCATTGTTTTCATTCTTTGGAAATTGAAAGGAGAATGGCGCGAGGCCAAAGAGGAGAAATTTGATCTCTCGGGCTCCGTTCTTTACAGTATCCTCCTTTTATTCATCATGTATGGTTTTTCTCAATTGTCGACGATGCAGGGCGCAGGGCTTGTCCTGGCGGGATTCCTGGGAATTATCGTATTCATTAAACGGGAAGCGAAGGTGAGAAGCCCTGTTTTGGAGATCAAGCTCTTCAGGAATAATAGAGCTTTCACTTTCTCCAACCTGGCGACGCTCATTCATTGTAGTGCGACCTTCGGGGTCACATTCCTTTTAAGTCTTTACTTGCAATATATAAAAAAACTGACCCCTGAAAATGCAGGGTTGATCTTGATCGCCCAACCCATTGTGCAAGCGCTCGGGTCACCCTTTAGCGGCAAGCTTTCGGACAGGATTGAACCACGGATTGTCGCTTCCATAGGAATGGCTTTGACAGGAGTCGGGCTGGGTCTGTTAACCGTTCTAAATGAAAAAACAACATTAGTATTCATCGTGGGAAACCTGATTCTTCTTGGGTTCGGTTATGGTCTTTTCTCGGTTCCCAATGCCAGTGCGGTGATGAGCTCGGTTGAAAATAGGTTTTACGGGGTGGCCTCAGGAACACTTTCAACCATGCGGGTGACCGGAATGGCCTTCAGCATGGGAATTGCTCTTATGCTATTTTCAATCTACATCGGGAAAGTCCAGATCACGCCTGAAACCTATCCGCTTTTCTTGAGATGCACAAAATTGGCATTTACCTTCTTTGCCGTCCTCTGTTTTGGGGGAGTTTTCGCCTCCCTGGCAAGAGGGAATATTCGGTAAAGAAGACCGTTGCCCTGTCCGTAGAGAAATAGGAAAACTGTTTCTATCAGGTCTGAAACTGGTTATTTTTGAATCAGGCTGTTCAAAGAAGGTCCCCTGCCTCGCGACGAAGCGGGCTACTTGCCACGGCAGGTAGATGCAAGTTGAGCCTTGCGAAATCC
Source organism: uncultured delta proteobacterium (assembly GCA_963711845.1). Classification (GTDB taxonomy): domain Bacteria; phylum Desulfobacterota; class BSN033; order BSN033; family UBA1163; genus CAVQFR01. The sequence goes on along the minus strand of CAVQFR010000007.1, from coordinate 99,064 downwards.
CGCTTGCGGGAGCGCCCGAACAGCTACGGCGTGCAGGCCGTGCCTGGCTGACGCCGGAATCGACGCAGATGGGCATTTTTCAACAGTCTGATATGGAAGGGTCAGGGTTTCAGGATAAGATTGACTTCCTTCGATTGGTCATCCCTGAAGAGTCCGACTCGAACCGAATCGCCCGCTTGGACCGAATCAAAGATTTCTTGAAACTCTTTTACGCTCCCCACTTCTTTTGAGTTGATTTTGGTAACAATGTCACCGGCTTTGATTCCAGAGGATTCTGAGACACTGCCCGGGAGGACCTCCGCTACCAATACGCCCTTCTGACTCTTGAAGTTGAAGTAGGAGGCCAAGGCAGGGGTCAGTTCCTGGACGCGAATTCCAAGTCGTTCACTCAAGGCGCTCTTTTGGGCCAGGGTGATTCCCTGTTCCTCGAAAATCTTGGCAGAGACGAGGATGGGCGTTTTGGATTTTAATGCAATGACAATTGCGTCGCTGGGTCGAGCATCGACCTCTACCACCCCTTTGTTGACGGTTAGAAAGAGTGTTGCGTAATAAGTATTGTTTTTTAGGTCGACGATTTTTACCTCCTTCACCTTGACGTGAGCTTGCGCAAGAATGGAGTAGAGAAGATCATGTGTCATCGGCCTCGGGGAGGTGTTGTTTCTGAGTTCCTTATCGATCGCATTGGCTTCAAGAAGGCCGACCCAGATGGGGAGGGCCTTCTTCCCTTCTTTGTCTGCCAGAAGGACGACGGGGCTGTTCCCGGTGGCATCCAGTCTCACTCCCTTGACCTCCATTTCAACGAAGGGCGGAGGTGTCTCTTTACTGATCGCGATGAGCACCAAAGAGATGAACAAGACAACGACCAGGCCAATTTTCCAATATCTTCTCATGAGCTTCTCCTCTTTCGGATCGTCCTTTGTCTGAGTATGGCCATCAAACCGATGATCATCTTTTGTCCGTCCCGCTTGGTCGAGGGATCGGGTTTTTTAATGATTCGCCGGCAGAAGGCGCGGTAATGTCCTTCCTCCCAGCCCATTTTTTCTAAGAGGTAAGAGATGAAACTAAGTTGGCTCGGGGTAATCGTTTCCCGACCCTGGGCGCTCTCCGGGGGGATGAGTCGCCCTTTGGGGACGGGCTGATAGGGGTCGGGGAGAAGGCCTTTAAATCCCATCTCTTGAAACCGTCTCATTACCTTCTCAAAACCTGCTTCGGTCAACTGGGTTGCACTTTCCACTCCTGCCACTCCCTTAAGAATCTGTCGATAAGATTCCTCATCCAGATGGAGGTCCTCTTTGGCGATGTGAACAATGGCCTTTTTCTTCCTACCGATGGGCATTATGTTCATTATACCTTAAATCAGGTTCAGAAAGGGAAACGAAAGTCTCAGTGTGTAAGCGTCTTTTTTCAGTGACAACCATGAAATGACCTCCTCATCCTCTCTCCTCGAGGGGTGTGTCACAATCCCTTTTTGTCATTGCGAGCGATCCCGTCTTAGCGCGAGAGCGTGCCTGCACGCCGTAGTGCTTGCCTTAGACAATATGCAGATTGCTTCAGTCGCTTCCTGAGCTACCGCAGGACAGGCGCTTCTTCCGCAATGACCTTGTGACACAGTCTCTTGGGAGAAGGGGGCCGATTAAATATTCCTGCTTCGACGAAAAAAAAGGCTGGGAGGGGGGCCCAGCCTAAGGAGGATAAGATGAAAAAATTGGTTATCCTGAATTTACGGTATCAAAACGCAGGAGAGATTTAAATAGGGCGAATCATGTATTTCTCATTTGGAAAGGCAGTATTTTTACAGCCCGGAGCCTGGATGACCATGTCTTTGAAGGAGCGGGCGAGGCCCTCGAGACCCTACGAAGATTGACAAATCCTCTGTTTTCAAATACCATGAACAAACTCAATGCCAGAAAATGAACGGACGAATTTTTCTTCTCTTATCTTTTTTTCTCTTATTGATTGGATTGATCGGAGACGAAAAAATTTACGTGAACAGGGTGATGGTATCCATAGAAAGTCTGAAAAGGCATGTGGAGAATATTCACTTTGATCGGAGTCCGTATGAGGGTTATCCCAAATTGGAACAGGCAGCACAGTATATCGAGAGAGAGTTTCTCAAGGTGGGGTTGGACGTCAAAGAAGACTCTTTTCAATGGGAAGGGAAAACTTACAAAAATATTGTGGCGGAAAAGAAGGGGAAGACCTCTCCCGAAAGGGTTTTCATCGTAGGGGCCCATTACGATACCGTTCCAGGCTCTCCGGGGGCGGACGACAATGCCAGTGCCGTCGCCGTGCTTCTCGAGTTCGCGAGAAATATTCAGTCTGTTTCTTTGGAGGGTACTGTAAGATTGATCGCCTTCACCCTCGAAGAATATGGCTATATCGGCAGTGCCCATTATGTCGAGAGCCTGAAAAAAGGAAAAGAAGAAATCCTCGGGATGATTTCATTGGAGATGGTGGGATTTACCGGTTCAAGACAGGATTATCCTCTCTATCTTGATCCTAAGTATTATCCGAATGTAGGAGATTTTATCGCCATCGTTGGAAACGAGAGGTCGCAGAAGTCATTGGAGAAAGTCTGTCAGTCTTTCAAGACCCATGTCCCCGAGCTTCCCTTAGAATTTCTCCTGGTGCCCGGGAATGGAGAGAAAACGGAAGAAGTGAGACTGAGCGACCACAGCATCTTTTGGGATGAAGGATTTGCAGCGCTTTTGGTGACAGATACCTCTTTTTTGAGAAACCCGAACTACCATCTTCCTTCAGATCGAATGGAGACGCTCAATTTCGAATTTATGAGAAGAGTAGCTATTGGAGTCTATTATTCTGTTGTAGAATTGGCTAGATTTGCGGACACGAAACACGCTTGCGCGCCGTAGCGCTGCAGCGCGCAGGCACGAGACACGGAACCCGAGATGATGAAGATCGGTGTGATCTCAGATACCCACTTGAGGGAACCTCACCTTGAATTCAAGAAGCTGATTGAATCTCATTTCAAGGACGTGGAAAAGATCTTTCACGCGGGAGACTTTGTGGATTGGAGCATCGCAGAGTATCTTTCGAGCCAGAAAGAATTGATTGCCGTTAGCGGCAATATGGATCCCCAGGATATTCAGAAGGCTTTTCCACGGAAGAGGGTCATTGAAGTCAAGGGATTCAAGATCGGCCTCATCCATGGAGGGGGTTCTCCGTTTGGGATCGAATCACGCATCCGGGGAGAATTTGACAAGGTCGATGCGATTGTTTACGGCCATAGTCATGCCCCCGCGAATCATCAGGTCAAAGATATCTACTTCTTCAACCCTGGCTCCCCCACGCGTTCTTTTATTCACCGGGCCACCCTTGGGATCCTCCATCTCGGAGAGAAGATCGAGGGAGAGATCATTAGGGTATAGAGAGAACGATATACGATGAACGATGAACAAAGAACATAAGAACGAAGAACGATGAACGATGGACAAATAACAATGAACTGTGAACGATATACATTGAACGTTAAACGATGGACGATGAACAATGAACCAAAAGAAAGCACTTTTTCGATTCAGGGACTGGCCTGTTTATCAGGCAGCAAAATCTTTTAGAAAGAAGATTAGGGAACAGGCCAAAAAATTACCTGGAAGCGAGAGGTATCTTTTAAGAAACCAGATTTCACGAGCTGCAGATTCAATTTGTTTGAATATAGCGGAAGGGTCAAATAAGTTATCAGATATTGAATTCAGTAAATATCTGAACACTTCCGAAACTTCTTTGGAAGAACTGGTTTGTTGTTTAGATTTAATTTTAGAAGATGGTCATATTTCAAGAGATGAATTTGAAGCGTATCTAAAAGAGGCTGAAGGATTAGGCGCACAGCTGATCGCATTTGGCAAGAAAGTCCGCAGGGAAGGAACCCGTCTTTAAATGTTCATTGTCCGTTGTACATAGTTCATCGTCCATTGTACATCGTTTAACGTTCATCGTTCTATTTTATCTTTTCCAGGGCCCCCATCAGATCCTCCAGGGGAGGTCTTTTGTTGATATCGTGGACGTCGATATAATGGATGATCCCCTTTTTATCGATGACAAACAGAGCCCTCTCGGATACTCCGTTGGAACGCAACACACCATATCTTTTAGCCACGGCTCCGTGGGGCCAGAAGTCGGAAAGAACCGGGAACCATAACTGACCCATTTGGTTGGTCCATGCAAAAAGGGTAGGGATGTTATCTACTGTAATGCCAAGGAGGATGGCGTCATATCGGCTAAAAATGTCTTTTGCGATATTGTAACCAGGCCATTGATCCGAACAAACGGGTGTCCATGCCGCGGGAACGAAGGAGAGGACAACATTCTTCTTTCCCCGAAATCGGCTCAGGGAAACCTTTTCTCCGGACACGGAGGAGAGCGTAAAATCGGGGGCGTGATTGCCTATCTTCACTTTTAGAACGCTGTCAACCGGTTTAAGCGTCCCCACCTGATAAATGTTTCCCCTGTAGGCATCTGAAAGGCCAAAGGCCATTGGGGCCAAGACAAATACTGACAGGACTCCAGCGATCAAGATGAGATTGATTAATCTTCTTCTTTCCATGGCCAGATCCTCCCGCAGAGAACCCCAACGTTAGCGTCGGGCAATACTAAACCGTGGCGAGAACCATCATTTCAACCCGGAAACGGTCAGTACCAGTTCTAAAAATTTTTCAGCTCCAGGATAATCTCCCAACTGAGTGTGTACAATTTGGTGAGTCCCATCCTCATTTATTTTGACAACCATATAATACGGCGTTCTCACCTCTCCACAAGCCTGATGGATCTCGAAATCTTTGTCCGGGAAAAGTGGAAAGGGGACATCATATGTTTTCTTGAATACTTCTACTTCATAAGGGGAATTTCCTGCCCCAATCCCGATTAATTTAACTTTGTTTTTAATGTCCGGATTGTTTTCGATGAGGCGATACAGTTCATTGACTCCGGGTGCATCCTTCTGACAGTAAGGGCAGTACATGCTAAAGATTTCAACAATCACTGCTTTTGCCTTAATCTGTGGGGATTTTGAAAAGACCGCTTCCGGAAAGCCCCAGATAGTTTTTTTCATCTGGATTTTTTGGGATGGGAAGATTGATCACCGGCAGCCCCTCCCCTTTTCCGGGGGGCTTGTTGGCGGCCAAGGCTGGAAAAACGAGGATTGAAAACAAGAGAACCGTGACAGCTAAAGGCGCCAAAAGTTTCTTCATTCCTCAATCTCCTTTTAGGTCAATTTTTTAAGGGCACTTAAGATGGCGTCATAATCCGGTTCTTTTGTGAGCTCATTGACGAATTGGATATATTGAATCGTGCCCTGTCGATCCACAAGAAACACCGCTCTCGCCAGGAGCCTCAATTCCTTTATTAAGACCCCAAAGGACGTGCCAAAGGAGGCATCCCGATGATCCGATAGTGTTTTGACCTTATCGACACCGGCTGCGGCACACCAGCGTTTCTGGGCGAACGGTAAATCCATGCTGATGGTTAAAATCAGAATATCCTTGCCCAACCGGCTTGCCTCTTCATTGAATTTCCTTGTCTCTATATCACAAACCGGAGTGTCGAGAGATGGAACAGAAGAGAGGATACAGATTTTACCCCGGTATGATGAAAATTGGACCGGGGTAAGGTCGTTGTCAAGAACCATAAAGTCCGGTGCCCTCTCTCCCACTTTGACCTCGTTTCCCATCAAGGTCAGGGGATTTCCCTTCATCGTGATCAATCCGTGTCGTTCTTTCATTTCAACCTCCTATCATTTTTAGAAAGAGAAATTAAAATGTATTGATACTCAATTTCCGTGGAGTGAGGATCAAAAGCGTCCCTTGATGATTGCCCAGACCAGCCAGAACCAGCCAAAAAGAAAGGCCACTCCGCCAATGGGCGTGATGGCTCCGAGCCATCTTATCCCCGTGATCGCCAGTAGATAGAGACTTCCTGAGAAGAGGATGATCCCGATAAAAAATCCCCAACCTGCCATCGAAAAGGATGTTTCTTTATCAAAATGCTGGATCACCCCCACAACGAATAAAGCCGCGGTATGAAACATCTGGTAGAGGACCGCTTTTTCGTAGATCGACCTTCCGTAATCATCCAAGACATTTTTTAGTGAGTGAGCCCCGAAGGCTCCGAGGGCCACACTCAAAAAACCAAAGATGCCCGCTGAGAGGAACCAGAATTTACCCATTTTCTCTTGTGTTAAGCGCCCAATTTTTCGCCGATGGCTTTTCCGTAATCATGACAGGATTTCATTCCCTCTTGTGTGTCCACCAGATGCTCCAACAGATTAAAAGAACCCAGGTCCACCACGTTCATTTTGAACACAAACTCCATGGTGTCGAAAATCATCTTGGGTGCATCACCGCTGTGCGTATAGGACCCGAAGGCTCCCCCGACTTTTCCCTGGAGGTTTGCTTTTTGTGCTAAAAATAGGAAAGTTTCAACAAGCCCGGGCATCGTCCTATGATAGGTCGGTGCGCCCCAAGCGTATCCATCATATCCCGCCAATTCCTTTTCATTCTTTATGTCAGATATTTTCTTTATCTGTGCCTCGTTTCCAGTAATACGTATTCCTTCGGCAATATATTCTGCCATCTGCTGCGTTTTTCCTGTTCTGCTGAAATATGAAACCAAAACCTTCTTCATCCCTTGGCCTCCTTCTAAAATATGTTTCTGAGCTTTATTGAATTTAAAATAACATACAAGATGGAATTATTCTATGTTTTTAAACCCCCTTTCCTTCAATTCTACAATCCTTCGTTTCAGTCTTCTGACTCTCTTATCCCTGGGGTTTCTTTAAATAGGCGATCGTAGCACCCCAGGAGCCTGCCTCGGGTGGAGCTAATTTAAATGATTCAACAAGCGGACTCTTTTCGAGAAAGGAATGGACGATGTTCATCTGGACCCCTTTTCCTTTTCCATGGATTATTCGAACCTCCTTGAAGCCTTTCTTCTGACATTCGAGAAGATAGTCCTCCAAGAGAGAAGGGATCTCCTTGGGGGAGAAAGTGTGAAGATCAATCCAATCCTCGATGGGAATCTGAATAACCATAAAATCAAGTTCAAAGTTCGAAGTTCAGAGCTCAAAGTTCAAAAGTTTCTTAACTCAAAACTCATAACTCAAAATTCTCAACATTTAATCTCTCAACTTCTTTCGGACCATTTTGAAAACCCGGTGAAACATGGGTCTCGTCAGCTTTCCGGTCTGAGTGTTTTGCTGGCTGGGATGGTAAGTGGTAATTAAAGTTCGGAGTTGGGAGTTCGCCTGCCCGCCGTACAGGTACCTTGGCAGGCGGGGAGTTCGGAGTGAATACATTTTGCCGTGACCGAATGATAAAGATTGAATATCAACCCCTTTTTGTCTCAGAGATTTAAGGGTTTGTGTAAAGGCGATCTGACCGAGTGGGACGATGACCTCCACCTTCTTTAAAAGATCGAGTTCTTCCAAAAAATAGGGCCGGCAGTTTTCTATTTCCTCCGGCAGGGGTTTATTTTTAGGCGGAGCACATCGAATCGTTGCGGTAATATAGCAATCGTCCAATTTGAAGTCGTCATCCCTTCGAAGGGAGTTGGGTTGATTGGCGAAACCGAATTGATAGAGCGCGTTAAATAGCCACTCTCCACTTCGATCTCCCGTAAACATTCGGCCCGTCCGATTTCCACCATTTGCAGCAGGAGCCAATCCGATGATCAGAACCCGGGCGTCCGGGTCTCCGAAACTGGGAAGGGGCTTTGACCAGTAATCCCAGTCCCGGTATCTTCTGGGTTTATGTTGGGATACTTCTTGAAGATAGGAGACCAGCCGAGGACACTTACGGCATCGGATCACAATCCTCTGCAATTTTTTCAATTCGACTTTCCAATTCATCCTGCAAGCCCTGCTTACTGAATCTAAAATCTATTATAACCACAACCTCTTTTCATTTTTCAAGAAAATAATGGCGCTTCCTTATGTCATAAATAGGTATGGTATCGCTTTTTTTCCAGTCCTCTCATTCCTGAACTCTTCAACCGGCTGGTCTAATATTGTCAATCTACATAGTTCTGACTATCTCAAAATGGTTATTTCTGAGAATTGTTTCAGGACATTCAACGCGATAGAAAAGAAGAAAAGCGAATAATCTTCTTTGCGATTCCAACTGAGCGTGGGGAGAAGATGATGATCGAATGTCCTTACCGTGTTGTCCTGGCTGATGATCACGCTATGTTTCGCCATGGCCTCAAAAGTGTTCTTGATAAGAAGGGTGACCTGGATGTGATTGGAGAGGCAGCCGACGGTCTTGAACTACTAACGATCTTGACATCAGCTAAGTTGGCACCGCATATGGCCATTATCGACATATCCATGCCAAATCTCGGAGGGCTTGAAGCGACCTGCCAAAATCAAGACCACCCATCCCGACATGAAAGTATTGATCCTGAGTATGCACAGAGAGAAAGAATACGTCCATAAGGCCCTTTCTGTGGGCGCGGATGGATACCTGCTGAAGCAGGATTCTTCCGCTGAACTTTTCTCAGCCATAGAGAAAATCAGGCAGGGTGGAGTCTATCTCTCGCCGCTCCTCTGTGATGTCGATGGCTTCTGACTACATACTTTTGACCATATCAAAATGGTTGTTTCTGTGAATTGATCCCACACCGGGGTTCTGGTTTGATGGAAGGTAATACTGGGAGGATTTGAAAAGTTTGAACAATCAGAATTTGAGAAGGAGAATCTTAATGCTAAATGCCAGGTTTGGCAAAGAAAAGGAGGTGGGGACCCAGAACAAATAAATGTCGGTCACAGGTTTTTTTCATTTCTTTACTGACACTTTTTTAAGAAAGGAGAGATAACATGAGTAAGCGAAAATTGTTGATCTTTGTCAGTTTGATCTTGGCAATAGCTGTCTTTGCCTGGGCATCTGGCGATGCTCTTGCGCAAACAAAGGGCACCAAAGACCCAGCTAAAAAAGAAGAGGTCAAAAAAGACGTAGCTGCTAAAGGAAAGGTCACCAGAGACGACCAAGCTAAGTACCTCGGAAAAAAGACACCCACCGAGCAGAAGGCCGCTGCAAAGCGTGCCAGACATCTCGGTCTTAAACCCGGCGTAGCCGGGCGCACTGCCCAGGCACCCGCGCCGGGCGGGGTGCGCTAAGCAAACACGAAAGGAGAAAAAAGATGAGTAAGATCAGATTCTTAATCTTTATGAGTTTGGTGGCCATACTCGTTGCCCACGCACCCGTAGCCGCACTCGCGCAATTACCCCCCTATGCGGACCCGGGCGGGGTACCGCATTATTTCGGCCCTTTCGGTAACTGGGCTTTCAGCCCGCTGCCGAAGGGCCCCGTCGCTACCGTCACCCTCGTGGACGGTGGCACCGGGTATAACAACCCATTAGTCAGCATCTCCGATGCTTACGGCACGGGCTCAGGAGCCGGTGGTATAACAGCAACAGTTGATGCATTTGGTGCCGTCGTGTTGAACACCGCGGGCCTTGTAGGCGGCACTGATTACAGCGCTCCTGTTGTCATCATCGAGGATGATCCGACTCTTTGCGGAGCAGTCGGGCAGCCGGAATGCGGCACAGGCGCAATCGCCGACGCGGTCATCGGTGGCACCCTCACCGGCGGGATGCTGAAGTTTATCGACCCGCTACCGGGTTTGTATGATCCCAGATCAGGAGTCTCGGCCCCCGCCAAGTCCATTCCCCTTGGTGTTCCTGATGTTGTCACGTATCCGGGGTCTCACTATTACGAGATCGCGTTGCAAGAGTTCTCTGAAAGCTTTCACTCCTCACTGCCCGCGACAAAAATGCGGGGCTATGTGCAGATCAATAACGGCACGGACACAAGTAGCTGCGGAGGAGCAGGGCAGCCGGCATGCACTTCAGCAAATAATACAGTAGTGCCCGCACCTATCCGCTTCCTGGGGCCTGTCATCGTTGCACAGGGGAGGGTACACGGCATACTGGACACCGTACCGGGTGATCCAGGCAAGCCGGTGCCGGTTCGCATCAAGTTCATCAACCAGCTTCCAGTGGGGCCTCCGGATCCCAATACAGGCCTCCGGCCGGGTGACCTTTTCCTTCCGGTGGACGAAACCGTTGTGGGTACCGGGTACGGGCCGGCAGGTCCGGGTACGGCGGGTGAAAAGTATACACAAAACCGGGCCACTATCCACCTCCACGGCAACAACACCGTCTGGATCAGCGACGGCAATGTTCACCAGTGGATTTCGCCCGCTGGAGAAACCACTGCATACCCCAGCGGCGTCAGCGCGCGGAACGTACCGGACATGGGAGGTCTCTGCGATGCTGATCCTGTGAATAATCCTGGGATTCCTGGGGGCAGTGGATGCCAGACTTTCTTCTACACCAACGCGCAGAGCGCCAGGCTGCAGTTCTACCACGACCATGCCATGGGCATCACGCGTCTCAATGTTTATGCCGGCGAGGCGGCCGGATACGTGGTGACGGACGCCGTTGACCAGGACATGATCAACGGCACGAATGTGACCGGAGTCAATCCCAGCCTGCTCAAAGTCCTCCCCGGCATCGGGATCCCCCTTGTCATCCAGGACAGGACCTTCGTGGACGAGACCACAATTTGGGCTCAGGACCCCACGTGGAACTCGGGAACAGGGGCAAGAAATGCAACAACGGGAAAGATAACTGAGGCAATTAGGGGCGACCTCTGGTACCCCCATGTCTACATGACGGTCCAGAATCCAGCGGACCTCACCGGCACAAATGCCTTCGGCCGCTGGCACTATGGTCCCTGGTTCAATCCGCCGACCCCCGAGTGCGTCAATGGGCTCCCCGTGGGGTGCGTCGAGGTTGGACCCGTTCCGAACGAATACTATGACCCGATCAACGCTCCCTGGGAGCCGCCAATGAGGCCGGGGCTTCCGAACCCCTCCATACCGGGCGAAAGCTTCCTGGACACTTCGATCGTCAACGGTATGGCCTACCCCTACGTCGAAGTGCCGGCGGCACCCGTTCGGTTCCGCGTCCTGAATGCTGCCAATGACCGAATGTTGAACCTGCAGATCTATGTGGCTTACGACAAGACCACCTGGATTCCCGGCACCGGCCCCGCCGCCCCCGGAACCCCGACAGCTGCCTGTGCTCGGGCGCGACCCTGCCGACTGCACAGAGGTTAAGATGGTCTCGGTCATTCAGGCTCCTGCGAACCAATATGCTGATACGCCAAGCGGCATACCCGATTCAACCACAGCAGGACCCCCCTGGGTTCTGATCGGCACCGAAGGCGGCTTCATGCCAAAGCCGGTCGTGGTGCCCCAGAAGCCCATCGGCTATAACCTCAACGCGGCTTTCTTCAATTTCGGCGTGGTCAACCAGCACTCGCTTTTCCTGGGATCAGCGGAGCGGGCGGATGTAGTGGTTGACTTTACGGGCCTGGCGGGGAAGACCTTCATTCTCTACAACGATTCCCCGGCACCTGTCCCGGCTGGCGCATCGCCCTACGACTTCTACACAGGCAGTCCGAACCAGATGGATGCCGGCGGCGCGCCCACCACACAGCCCGGCTACGGTCCCAACACCCGAACCATTATGCAGATCCGGGTGGTGGCTGGACCGAATCCGGCACCTGACTTTTCTCTTACGAACCTGAACGCAGTGTTTGCTAAAAATACAGCTACGGGGAAGAGAGGCGTCTTCGAGGTATCTCAGGACCCGATCATCATTCCTCAGGCCGCCTACAACTCGGCCTACAACAACACGTTCCCGTCGACTTCTGCGGGCCAGTACATACAGATCGCCGATACACAGAAGACCTTCCAGCCCATCGACGAAAACGGTGTTCTTGCGACCAATCCTGACGGAACCGCCAAAACTGTCACGATGCCGCTGGAGATGAAGGGAATGCATGACGAGATGGGCGGCGTGTACGACACCCTTTTCGGCCGTATGAGCGGCATGCTCGGACTCAGTAACCCGCTCTCTCCAGTCCATGTGTTGATCCCCTACGGCTTGGCGGCCCCGCCCACCGATCTCGTCAAGGGCTCAGTGGAAGGGACTCCAATAGGGGTAATGCCCGATGGAACACAGATCTGGAGGATCTTCCACAACGGCGTTGATACCCACACCATCCACACCCACCTGTTCCATACTCAACTCATCAACCGTGTTGGCCAGGACGGCCAGTGGTACGACCCGTCGAGGGTAGACCCCATCGAGCTCGGCTGGAAAGACACCTTCAGGGTGAACCCGCTGGAGATCACCTATCTCGCGATGAGGCCGACCGTTCCGACTCCGGCCAATCTCCCGTTCGAGGTGCAGGACAGCGTCCGCTTGATCGACCCAACGCTGCCCGAGGGGGCCACACTTATCCCGCCGCCGCCTGCGGGTTGGTTCGACCCGGATGGAGTGGCGATCACAGAGATCCTGAACCACTACGTCAACTTTGGCTGGGAGTACGTGTGGCACTGCCACATCCTCTCCCATGAAGAGATGGACATGATGCACTCCCTGGTGTTTGCAGTTCCACCGATGCCACCTACAATCACCGGTGCTACAGTGACCGGCCCCGCCAACAACCCGACAGTTACCTTGACCTGGACTGACAACTCCATTAAAGAGGCAGGGTTCACGGTCCAAAGGGCATCCGATGCCAATTTCACGACGGGACTGACGCCATTCAACGTCGGCCCCAACATTGTGTCATTCTCAGACACAACCGTCGTTAATAATACTGCCTACTGGTACAGGGTGTTCGCAATAGGCACGCCAGTCGGCGACACTCAAGCTTATCCTGGTTCACTCGGCTTCCCCACCATGGCTGCCGACTCTGTTTCCGACACACTTCCGGTCACGGTCGGGACCGCAACAACGACGGTGCCAGCAAATCCGACCCTCCTGACGGCAACCGTGCAAGCAGGACCGCAGGTGAGGCTGACCTGGAGGGACAACGCGACCAACGAGACGGGCTTCGTCGTCGAGCGGTGCAACGGACGGTGGCGCGCATTGGACCCAGATCGCCACGCCGGGGCCGAGAAACAACACGGGCAACGTAACCTACACGGATACTACAGTAACGGCCGGCAACACCTACTTTTACCGGGTGTGGGCGGTGAACGCGATAGGGCCATCGGCTAATCCTACGAACGTAGACAACGCGGTAGTGCCCGCGATTCTGGCGGTTCCTACCAATTTTAGAGTATCGGTCGTGAAAAATCCCACCGGCCCCAACTATACGGCTACGCTGACATGGGATTCCCCTAGTGGCAACCCAACCAACTTCAGGATCCAGCGCGCTACCAACGCCACGTTCACGAGGAACCTGAACACCGTCAACCCTGGGGGCGCCGTCAGGAGTATCACGCAGACCCTGAGTCGCAACACAACCTACTACTACAGGATTCGGGCGAACGACAATATCAGCGGTCCATCCGCCTGGGCGAACGCACTGCCGTTCCCCATTCGCACAGGTCCCTAAATAACTGGAAGAAGTTTTCCGTCGGGGAGGGAGCAATCCCTCCCCGATTTTTTTCTCCTCCCTCTCTTCCAAGATTCTTTACGGTGAGCGGGGAGGGGGCCACGACATCGAAGCGAATGCGACGCTTATCTTTGAATTGGAGTTCGTTGGCATAAAGTACAGTATAGGCAAGGCCTTTCTGGAGGAGAACAAGAAGAAGGAAGGAATAAAAACCCTTCCCAGCGGCTTGCAGTATAAGGTGCTGACAGAAGGTTACGGAAAAACACCCAAAGCCGCCGACAATGTCACTGTCAACTACAAGGGCACTTTCATTAACGGAGCTGAGTTCGATAGTTCCTACAAAAGAGGGAAACCCGCAACCTTTCAGGTGGATAAGATCATTCGAGGTTGGACAGAAGGCTTACAGTTGATGAAGGAGGGTTCGAAGTGGCAGCTTTTCATTCCACCCGAATTGGGTTACGGCGACCGCGACGGTGGACCCGTTCCACCCAACAGCACCCTTATATTTGAAGTCGAGTTGATTTCTGTTAAATAGATTGGGATGGGGAAATAAAGGAGAGATGGGTATGTCATTGAAATATGGCCTCTTGAATTTTTTTCTTTTATGCACAGCTCTACTCCTTGCATTGAAAAATTATGAGGTGTGGACTCAACCCATGGAGTCGATTCACGAAAATAAAGAGGCCACAAAATCGGACAACAAACCAGAACCGGTGATGATTTCGAACAAAGGAAATGACTCTTCGGCTGTCAATTCCTATGTTTCGATTTTCCAAAGAAATATCTTCAGCCCTGAAAGAAAAGAATTTTCTACAACTCCTGATGGACAACCGAAACTGACTGTGCGCCCCCAAATCATTCTGCATGGAGTAACGATTGCCCCGGATTACCAATCCGCATCGGTGGTCAATTCTGGCAGGCCCCTTTATAAAGGTGAGCGGGAGACCAAAACCGTTAAAATCGGGGATCGGGTGGGGGGATACAAATTGGCTAAAATATTGCCCGATCGCATTACCATGGAAGTCACGGGCGACAGTTTTGACGTCCTGCTCTATGATCCCAAGGTTCCAAAAAAAAGAGGGGAGATCAGGATTGCAGAGGCTAAAACCGTTCAACCTTCTCCAGGGGCTGCAGAAGCAGAAATTCAAAAGCCCGGGCCTCAAGCCACTGATAAACCAAAGGAACCCGCCCCGGAACGGGTTACACCCTCTCCACCAATCCAGTTTCGGGGAGACCATTTACCTATTCGCGTCTTGTCCAGGCAGGAAAGATCAGCTTTAATATCTCAGACTAATGCTTCTAAGAAATAACCGGCAGCAAAAATCAGGAGGGTTCCCCGTCACCTTTTGCTTTTTTCGGTAATAACAAAATCTATTTGCAATAAGTGCAAGGTTATAGTAGATTTTTATATGTTTAAGTCTGAAAATTTATCTGTAGCATTTTGCTCCCTCACCCTTCCCCTCTCCCCAATGCCTACCGGCCCCGGTCCCGCACTATCAATAGACCGAGGGCGGGGCAGGCAGGCATTGGGGAGAGGGAGGGGGTGAGGGGAAATTTCAAATATTTTAGTCAGTCTTTAATGGTATAGAAGCAAAGGATATGAAGAAACTATTAACTGCCATACTTTTTCTCGCTCTGCTTGCAGGATCATTCTGGGCCGGCTCCTTGTATAAAGGCCAACAAGCCGTAAGCAGTAATGCGTCAGGCGCAAAACCACAACCGCTTAATAGTGGTACTGACACTGTCACTGACACCGATACAGACACTTCATCTCGGCCGCCTGGCACTGTCAGGATCACCCCGGAAAGA
Source organism: uncultured delta proteobacterium (assembly GCA_963711845.1). Taxonomy (GTDB): domain Bacteria; phylum Desulfobacterota; class BSN033; order BSN033; family UBA1163; genus CAVQFR01. The sequence goes on along the minus strand of CAVQFR010000007.1, from coordinate 83,825 downwards.
CAGCAGGTGATCGGGGTCAGGACCGGCGTTGTGGGAAAGGCCGCTGTGAATCATTTTATTCGCACCGTGGGCAGGGTAGCGCCCGATGAAAAGCGTGTCTACCGCCTCGTAGCAGGGACCGACGGCTGGATCAGGGAGACCTACAACAACGACACCGGAACCCTCGTGAAAAAGGATGAGCGACTGGCCTCTTTTTACAGTCCCCTGTTTCGGGCTGCCCAACTGGCCTACATATCCCTCCTTAGTTCATCACCGGACGACCGCTTTCACGCAGGAGGAAGGCAAGCGCTCGCGCCATCCCAGCTGGCAAGTGTCAATCTGCAGACCTACATCGACGCGCTCGAAAGCCTCGGCATGAGCCGACAGCAGATTAATGAACTGGCCAGCTCCAGGCAGGTCACAGACAAGGTTTTCATCCTGGCCCCGGCGACCGGATTCATCATCGCGAGAAACGTGTCGCCCGGCCAGCGCTTTGACAAGGGGACCGAGTGGTACCGTATCGCCGACTTGAGCCATATCTGGGTCCTTGCCGACCTCTTCCGGAACGAGGCAGAGTACGTCAGGCCCGGCATGAAGGTGGGAGTGATCATCCCTGAGACAAACAAAACGCTTACTGCGGTCGTGAGCACGGTCCTCCCCCAGTTTGATGCTGCCTCCCGCACCTTGAAGGTGCGCGCGGAACTGGACAATCCTGGATACACGCTCAAGCCGGATATGTTTGTGGATGTTGAAATCCCGATCACCCTGGCGCCGGCCATAACGGCGCCGACGGACGCGGTTCTCGACTCCGGGCTCCGAAAAATGGTCTTCGTCGACCGGGGCAATGGATTCTTTGAGCCCCGGGAAATTGAGACAGGGTGGCGTTTTGGTAACCGCGTCGAGATTACAAAGGGTCTCAAGCCTGGGGAGCGCATCGTCATCTCAGGCAACTTCCTGATTGACTCGGAAAGCAAGCTCGAAATGGCGGCTGCGGGAATGCAGGGGACATTAAGCAAGGACCCGGTCTGCGGGGTCGACGTGTCCATGACGAAGGCAGCGAAGGCCGGGCTGAAAATCAACTACGCAAGTAAAGCGTACTATTTTGACTCCTTGCAGTGCAAGCAACAGTTCGAAAAAGACCCGAAACGCTATGCAGAAATGCCATAGTGACAAGGGAGACATCCGATTTTTTCGGGCTGAGCATTCGGAATTTGATGACGGTTGGAAATTACTGGTTCTTATCAAGGGATTTTCCAAAAATGGGATGTGCCCCCATTTTTAAGAGAAGGGAGATTGGAATGAAATATATTCTTGCAACAGTTCTCAGTATTGGGTTGTTATTCAGCGTCTGTTCGGCGGGCGAGAAGCTGGAGTTGAAGGATCAGAAAGCTAAGGAGAGCTATAGCCTTGGGTACCAGTTCGGACAAAGCCTGAAAGCCCAAGGTGTGGATGTCAATCTGGAGGTTTACAACTCCGGAATCCAGGATGGTCTCGGGGGAAAAGAGCCCCGGATGAGCTCGGAGGAGATTCGTGCAACGATCGCGAGCCTTCAGCAGAGACTCGTGGCAGCCCAGCAGAAAACCCAGAAGGAGGTAGCCTCAAAGAACCTTTCCGAAAGCAAGACTTTTCTAGCAGAGAACGGGAAGAAAGAAGGGATTAAAACCCTGCCGAGCGGCTTGGAATATAAGGTGATCACGGAAGGCTCTGGCAAAATGCCGAAGGCAGAGGATACGGTCACCGTTCATTACAAGGGTACCTTGATCAACGGCACAGAATTCGATAGTTCTTATAAAAGAAATCAGCCGGCAACCTTTCAGGTTAAGGGTGTTATCAAAGGTTGGACCGAGGCCCTGCAGTTAATGAAGGAAGGTTCCAAGTGGCAGCTCTTCGTTCCGCCTGAATTGGGTTATGGCGAGCGTGGCGCGGGACCCGTTCCGCCCAACAATACCCTTATTTTTGAAGTCGAGCTCCTCGCCATCAAGTGAAACCGGGGCCTGTCGGATGGCTACTTGGGTTAAGAATCTGAAATCAGGGGAGTACGTAGTGAAGCGAAATTATGAAAAAACTCTCTTAATTCTCCTCTTTTGGATAATCGGGGGGATACTCGGTCTTAGTCTGGGTTTTCCTTCTCTTTCCTCAGCTGAAATCTACAAATATGTAGACGAGAATGGAGTGGTCCATTTCACCAATGTGCCCGACAAAAGGTACACCCTGGTCTTGAAAGATGGATGGGTGCGGTTTCGTCTGGGGGCCAATTTTGATAAGTATGATCCGGTGATCCGGAAGAGTTCCGAAATATACGGCGTGGATTACGCCCTGGTCAAGGCCGTCATCAAGGCGGAATCAAACTTTAACCCCCAAGCCATCTCCCGGGCGGGGTGCCAAAGGATTGATGCAACTCATGCCGGGGACGGCCAAGGCGCTCGGAGTCAACGATTCTTTTCATCCCGCAGATAATATTGAGGGAGGGGTCCGTCACCTGCGCTACCTGTTAGACTTATTCAACGGAAATCTGCAATTGGTCTTAGCAGCCTATAATGCCGGGGAGGAAGCTGTTTTTCGATACAACGGTATCCCTCCTTATCAGGAGACACGGACATACGTCCAACGAGTACTGCAGTATTTCCAAAATTACAGGAGCAGTCCAGTAACCTCCGATGCTTCCTCGCTTCCCCCGACTAAACAAGGAGGGTAATACAGAGACACATCAGATGTAGCCTTTCTCGATGGCGTACTTCACGAGATCCGCAGTTTTCTTAAAGTTCAATTTCTCCATGAGATTGGCTCGATGGCGCTCCACTGTGTGAACGCTGATATAGAGCATATCGGCGATCTCCTTGTTTGATTTTCCTCCCGCAATCAAACTGAGGACTTCCCTCTCGCGATTCGTGAGAATGCTTTTCTTGACCCCTTCGCGGATTCCCTCCCAATAATCGGTCAAATCCCCGGAAAGAGAGGGAGAGACATAAACCTTTCCCTTTCGGATTTTCTCGATGGCGGAGAAGAGTTCTGTCCCCGCATCTTTTTTGAGAAAGTATCCGTCCGCGCCTTGCGAGATCGCCTGGTAAAGGTACTCCTTATCATTATGCATGGTGACCACCAATATTTTCACCTCGGGGTAGTTTTTTTTGATCTCGGGGATGGTTTCGATTCCCCGGAGGTTCGGCATGGAGATATCGAGGACGACTAAGTTCGGTTTCACCTGATTCAGGAGGTCAATCAATTCGAGACCGTCCCCTGCTTCGCCGACGACCTTGAACTCGTCCATTCCTTCGAGGACCGCCTTCAACCCCTGCCGGAACAGGGAATGGTCATCAGCCAATACAACCCGATATCGATTCACTGTGGGGTTCCTCCCTTTCTGATGGGAAGGCTAAAGCGTATGCTCGTGCCTTTCCCCTCTTCACTCCAGAGATGAAAAGAGCCGCCCAACATTCTGGCCCGCTCATTCATGGTGGCTAACCCCAACCCTTTTTCCGAAGGGCTCTTTGAGAAAACCTTGAAAACGTCAAATCCCTTTCCGTCATCTTCCACCCAAAAGGAAATCTCGCCACTATGATTCTCCGTTGTCACGGTGATGTGCTTGGCCCCGGAATGTTTCCCGATATTGTTCAGAGCCTCTTGAACCATTCTGTAGACAATAATCTGGCCGTTCCCCGGAAAAAGGTGATCGACCTCGATGAGGTTACAGGTGACGTTGATCCCATAACTCTTCGTGAAATTTCCGACCAGCCATTGAAGGGCGGCGGTCAGGCCGAGGTCCTCAAGGACGTGGGGGCTCAAGTCCTTGGTCAGGCGGTGGACGTTTTCAATGACCTGATCGATGTAAGAGAGGGTCTGCTGACATTCCTCTCGAAGCCTGGTCTGATCCGGATGCAGATTCCGCTCAATCAGGTTAAACCTGAGCTTCAAGACGGCCAGCGCCCCGCCTAATTCATCGTGGAGCTCTCTTGAGATCCGTCTCCGTTCCGTCTCCTGAGCTGTCAAGAGTTGCGAGGAGAGGTGGTGGAGCTGTTTTTCCGATTCTTCTAAAGCCTTCTCAGCCTTCATCACTTCCGTGATGTCTCTGGCGAAGCTCACCGTACCGCGGATTCCGTCTCCATCGCGAAGGGAAGCCGTATTGACCGAAAGAACGAAGACCTTTCCGTCGTTTCTCAAGAACCTGAAATGGAAATGCTGAGGTTCCTCCTCCGGGATCTTGAGGAAAAGGGTTCCATTCTTTGAAAGGTCCTCCGGGTGAATGAAGGGGAAGATCTTTTTGCCAATTAACTCTGAAACCTTATAGCCAAAAATCACCTCCGCCTGTTTATTTGCAAAAGTAAATTGGCCGTCCTCATCCAGAATCCAGATAATGTCGTGCGCCGTTTCTACGATCGTTCGGTAAAGGACTTCTGACTGCTGGATCTTTTCCTCCAGAGATCTTTTTTCCCGCCATTGCTTCGCTTCCTCTTCTGTTTTGATAATCGTTCGATAATTACGGCTGATTAGGACGGACCCTGTGATGAGGCATAACGCGATAAAACCGAGAAGCAACAAATGCCAGCGTTTGTCTCTCTTTTCAAAAGCCATCACTTCGTCCATCAGGGAGTTCACGACGACGATCCAGGAAGCATTTTCGAATTCCATGGGGGCAAAGGCAGCAAATTTCTTCGGATGAGTCCTCAGTTGGTAGGCGACCGTGCCTTCTCTTTCCCTGAGGACCTTTTCAACATAATCGAAGGAGAAGTGACACTGGTCACAGCTCGCCCCCTTCTGGTGAACATTTTTCAGCGCCATTTCCGGATGTTCAGACTGGAACAAGAGTGTTCCGTCCTTATCCAAAATCCACACCTGGTGAAGATTCAACTCAGGATCGACCAACCCCAATCGATCCTCGAGAAATTTTGTTAAGTTAACCGTCAGTGCAAGCAAACCGGCATACCTCGCATCTTTTCCGCGCCGGTTGGGTTCGGAGGTTTCTTGATAGACGGGAGTTGCAATGAGAAATCTGAGAGAGCCCGGTTCATGATCGTTCGCCGCAGTCCTACCTTCGGCATCTTTTTTGTCCGGCAACAACGTTAAGGCAAAAACCTTTCCTCGGTGCTCCGTTTGATTGGCCCAGGCGATCACTTCGCTCCTCATGGTCTTTGGGCCCATCGTCCCACGACCCGTTGAGTAGATCACCCCCCCCGTTTCGTTGTGGAGGGAAATCTCCTCCACATGAATCTTCTCCATTTGTTCTGAGAAGATCCGAATTGCGGCTTTCTTCTGCCTCAGGTCATCACCGTGGTAAGATATGAGGGACGAAAGCGTTTGGAGACCTTTTGAGTATCCCGTGAATACCGATTCAAGCTGTTCGGCAATACCCTGTGCATGCAAGAACTGATGATCCTGAAACTGCGAAATCATTTGATAGTGGTTGCCATAATGAAGGCGAAAGATTAAGAAAACAACCACCCCTAAAACGAAACCGGTCAGAGCGATAATGATGCAATACCGCTTTATCACTTGCCTCCTTGCAAATCGTTCAAGCACCTTATCCGCCATAATGATACAGGGGGTACGATTCAGAGTAGAATACCCAATCCCAATTTTATTGAATGGCAGTGAAAAAGCCATGGGGTGATGTTGGTATTTTATGGGGATAAATGCCGTATTTTATTCATGGCAGACGGAATAGACCTATATCACTACATGATTTTTTAGAGAAAAATACTGGTTTTACCGTATTTATTTACGGAGAGGATTCCGGTATTGAATGTAAGAGATCAGGATCGGGTTATTCTTTCTCAAAAGAAGTCTCTGGTGAAGCCGTCTTGGTTTGTTTTTTTCTGACCTGGAACTTGGCCCCGGCGGCCTCATAACGGAGTAGATACATGGAAAAAATCATGACATTGAAGCTGACTCTTCTATCGATCATCATTGTCTTCTTGTTACCCACCCTTTCATTTGCAGGACAGCAGACAGAGCCAGAGATTGAGAAGAAGGGCCAAGAAGTCCGTTTGGAAGTAATAAAGGCTAAGCTGATTAAGAACGGAATTTTCCTCGATGTCCACTTCCGAATTCGGGGGGGAGTTGGAAAACCCAATGTTGAATCGAGACATTTTGGGTATGCTTATGTCATCGAAGAATCCACTGGAGAAAAATTCTATGTTCAGAGATTTGCCAGGTTCGGGGCCCTCGGGCAGAAGCGTCTGGATGAAGGGCCAATCTCTATCGCGAGAATTGACAATGAAGGAGGGAAGATCAAGAAGCATTTACGGGTCACGTTTGTGATCGGGGGGCTGCGCCAGGAACATATCCTTGTTGAAGAATAGAAATCCTACCTAAAAATACCTGAAATTTCCCCTCACCCTTCCCCTCTCCCCAGCGGGGAGAGGGAGGGGGTGAGGGGGTAAGAATCTAGTAACCTTCCAAGATGAAATCCGTGAAGACCATCCTGTAAGTGACAATAAACATAAAGATAAGGAATGAAATGGCCGATATAAGAGCCAGCCGCTTTTGAAATGCAGGAAGGACGGCTGAGAGGCTTTTGACCCCCCGGAAAGGCATCAACAGACCCGCCCCGATCCCAGATATGGTCCCGCCCAAGAGAGTGATGTAAAGAGGATAGCCTACATATCCATATTCTTTCTGTAAAATACAGAATGGGCAATGATGGGTCGGAAGCTCGTAAAAATAGAGGGAGATGAAGGAGAGGATCGATGCAAGGGAGACGAGTAAGGTGACGGCCGAGGACATGGACAATAGATAGGCTCCCTTGCCCCGGCGGTAGAAATAGATGCCTGAGGCCACTGTCAAGGCCATCGCAAGGTAAAAAGCGATCTTCATCGGGATGCTCGGAAGGGCGACCATCTCCGAGGTCAACCCTCCTTCATTAATACTGAAAAGGCTTCCGCAGCACGATGTAATGATATTGGGGTTGAGACGGAGAAAATAATTGGCTTGCAGAACCGTCTCGATGAGGATCAGAGGGCGCCAGGTTGAGAAGGAGTAGGTATTTCGTTTTAATCAAAGGATAATCGTATCCCCTGTTATCTGCGTAGTTCAAGATAAGCCAGAGTCCTGCGAGCAAGAAATTGATCACCTTCAGAATCAGTGTGGGGTAACCAAAGCCATTCACATAGAGGGTTCCCGCGGCGCACATGGCGCCTACAAAAAACGTATGTAAATGGTCGACCGTAAAGATGAATAGAAATAGGGAAAGAAGTTCAAACCCAAAGACATAGGTGAGGAGGGTCGAAATCAGGTAGGTCTTTCTCTCGAGAATCAGCTGGCCTTCGCTTCCGCTGCGAATATCCCATTTTCTCAGAATCTGCAGGCCATAGGAGGCAGAATAGAGGACCATAAAACTGATAAGGATGGAGGCTACGTAGAGGGCGAGGATGGAAGGGTGGAAAATCATAGGATTAATGATCCGTGTGAGTGACAGTGTCAGTGTTAGCGAAAGCTTGTCTACTCAAACTTACACTCACACTTGCACAGAAATTGAAACTAATACAAACGCAATTAATTTATTGTCATTCCCAAATTCGAGATTCCGAAACAAGTTCGGAATGACACACTTTTTCTTGTCATGCTGAACTCGTTTCAGCATCTGATTTAATGCGTTTGTATTAAATTTAAAATTCGGAGATCCTTCCATCCCTAATGTTCACGATACAGTCCACGACGCTGGACTCATAGACCATCGGGTCATGACTTGCGATGAGCACGGTCTTCTGTTCCGCCCTCAGTCTGGCGATGATTTCCATGAATTCCTGGGAAAGCTTTGTATCGAGGTGGGCCGTGGGTTCATCCGCGATGATGATGGACGGGTTGTTGATCAGAGCCCTGACGATGGTCACCCTCTGGGCTTCTCCGCCGGAAAGCCATTCGACCCTGGAGGCCGCCTTTTGAGAGAGGTTGAAGAGGTCGAAGAGATGCAACGCTCTCTTCTTTAAAGAGGCATGCTTTTCTCCCGAAGGATAAGCGGGCAGCATCGCATTCTCCAGAGCGGTCACGCCTTTGATCAGGTTAAATTGCTGGAAGATAAACCCGAACGTCTTTTGCCTGATCTCGGTGAGAAATCGCTCCGGAAGGCTCGTGATCTCCCGGCCGGAAAGTGTGATTCTCCCGGAAGTGGGCCTCGCCATGCAGCCGATCAGGCTGAGAAGGGTCGTTTTTCCTGAACCGCTCGGACCTCTGAGCACGGTCACCTTGTTGAAATCGATTGAAAGGCTCACTCCCCCGATGGCGACGAACTCGTTGGGCCTGCCCTGGTTAAAGACCTTACGGATATTTGAAAGTTCAATCATGGCAGTGCTCGTTTTACTTCGTGTCGGTGTCGTTCTGTGCGGCAATGACTTCGCCAAGCCATTCAACATCTTACTGATCTTTTCTGCTTCTGATCTCAAAACAACAAATTGTTCCTCCGGCAAGATATCCTAAATCTTTTGCGAGTAGAAGATGATATTTCAATTCACCCGCTGAACCCTTTGCTATACCAACAAATTGCCGGAATTCTTTCCTCGCCCAGCCTATGACTACCCTCCATTAAATTTGTGCAGATTGAGGCTGCCGCCCGTCTTATTTGCTGGATAAGGCTGAACTTTTCTTCCGCAGGGAATTTTTTTGAAATCTTGTAGATATTTAGTGTTAAATTATGTCCGTTCTTAAACACCTCAAGCTCCTCTACGCTTTTGACCCTGTTCATTTTCTTCTCCCCCCTGGTTTATTTTCTGGTGTCACTAAAGCTGACACTGTCACTGACACTGCTTTTTTCACTCATTTCTTTTTTCGCTCACACAGACACAGACACTGACACTTAATGATCACCTCATCACGGAATCCGGGTCAACCGTGGCTGCCCTCCAGGAGGGAATGATCGTTGCCACCGTATAGGGAACAACGGTGAGAAAAAAGAGGGCCACCAGCTGGGAGGCATCGATAAAAGGTATTGGTTTAAACTGGGGGTAAAGAACGGCCCAGCCTTTCAGGGCAGGCTCAAAAAGAGCAGACGAAGCAAAAAAGACATGGCCGTAGGCCAATAAGGCTCCCGCCAGAAAAGAGGAAAGGGAGATCACCATTCCTTCCCAGAACTTCATCAGGATGACATCGGATGTCTCCCATCCGATCGCCTTGAGAATCCCTATTTCCCTTCTTCTCCTCCTGAGCTCAGTCCTGAGGCCTTATCCCATGCAAAAATGATAAAGGCGAGCAAGGCGCCCAGGAGGATGACGATCATCATTCCTCCGCGCCAATTGAAAACGGCATCGTAAGTTCTCAGGATCTCATCCCTCAGGATAACCCGAGTATCAGGAAGGATTTCTGATATCTTCAGGGCAATAGTCGAAAATTCCCTCGGGTTTTTGATGTGTAGGGTTAAATCTGTGACGTAGTCGCTCGGATCCCCCGAAGAGCCTTCTAAAATCATTTTCTGAAATCAGCACCAGGTCAGAAGAGACCAGTTCTGATTCGGGAGAAAGAATCTTTTTTACCTCCAGATTAATGATTTTCCCCTCATGGGACCTGAATTCGAGGGAGTCTCCTTCAAAGGCAAGCCTTACCCTTGAGATTCCTTGGCCGATGATGATATTTCCGGCGCTGACATCAGAATCTTCGGGAACCATCAAGGTGTAATTTGCACCGACGATCGGGTCATAATAATATCCCCAGAGCCGTCTCTTGACTGAAATGACGCCCCGAATCTCTTTAATTTTATCGATGTAACCGATGGGAATGAGTTCATGCCTCCCGGCAATCATCCTCTGGATGACCATTTCGGGGGAGTCCTTCAGGATGATTCGAAGCCTCCTTTTTAATAGAGTGGACAAAAAACATAACCGAAGCCAGCAGAAACACCACAAAGGTGTAGACACACAGCAGAGCAACGTTCTTCCCTTTCCTCCTCAAAAGAGAAGAGAGTGTGAAGTCGATGATGTTTCTCTGCCGTTCAATCCATTTTCCCATTGATCTTCCTCAAACTCGCCGGAGGTGCTGCGATGGACCCGGATGGAAAGTGCTCCAGAGACATCGGTGAGTCCTGAAAAGCGGTATGCAGATCGGCCTGCGATAAATGTCTCGTATAATTTGCCTCGGTAAAAAGGCAGAGGTCCGTGAGTTGGAGTGCCCGGACCATTTCCCCCTTTTCCTTGATCAACCTCCCGGCCGTTTCCTTTTTGAAAGAGGCATGAGCAAACATGAGGCAAAAGAGGATCAGATTGATGGCGAGGTATAAGAAGAAAAGGTCCGACTTTCTCAAAGTGTCCATCGGTTCAATTTAGCCAATAACGGAGGACTAATCAAGGCCTTTGACGATTTCGTAGGTGATCTCCTTGAATCTCAGGATCGATTTACCCTGATGATCTTTCATAAATTCTTTTGCATCTGTCTCTTTCCCGAAGGGAATGAGTTCCCTCCCCATGGGGCCGTAGATATCACTCCCTAAAACATAATAGGCCGATAGCCCGTCGGTCAGGGTCAAGTCATAGTAATTCGTCACGTAAATGCTATCGATGTCGGATATGCTTTTCGACGCCTGATATTTTTTCAGGTTGAAGTAATACTTGAACATATCCTTTGTCCCGTCGAAAAAGGCCGAAGAACCATCCTTGAATAGAATCTCCGCAAGAAAGTCAGGATACTTTGCCACAAACATCCCGCAGACCGGACATTTGTCCTTTGGCGAGGGTTTGATCGGTTTTCTATCGCCGCCTTGCGAAAATGGCAATAAAAGTGTGAGTGTGAGTGAAAGTGTCAGAAAAAAAGAAAGTAAGAATAACCCCTTTACATTTTTCATATCGCACCTCTTTCTAGATGGCACTGAAGCATCATTGGTAAAAAACGAAACTCCAGGCAGTTCTGGGAAAAACTCACACTCACACTTTCATTCATTTCTTATGTTCCATCTTCCTCATTTTTCTTCTTTCCCGTATCATCTTAGTATCTGCATACATGTCTTCATAGGAGGCTTTGATTGCCTGTTCGAAGGAGGCGAGATCGCCACCATTCTCCGCCTTGAATTTCTCGGCCTCTTCTTTTTTTCCGAAGGCCCATTTGGCTCTCTTTGTCATCACGCCCATCTTGTTTCCACCGATGACCCAAGAAGCCTTCTCTGCATCGATGAGGGTTTTTGAATTGAAGTCTCCCACAAGGATGGCCTTTGGCGTTTTATCGATATGAATTGCCAGTTCAACGGCCATACAATGGAGACTGCAGGTCCCCAGACTTGTTGCGTCCTCATACTCCACGAGCATTCGGCTATGACCGAATTTCTCCCTGTCCATACCGCAGTATTTGCAGGATGGATGGTTTTTTATATCGTCCTGTGCAAAAGCCATTGCCGTGATTAAAACGCAGACCATCATGATCATAAGCATCGATAATTTTTTCATTGATTCTCCTTTCCTCACAGAAGATAGACTCGAGTGAACACCTCCATGCCGGAGGCCGCTCTGACGTTTGTCCTCAAAAAGAATGTATGTATTTCTCAAATAGTGGGCGGGGGTTTCATCGGAGGCTCCTTATAGCCTGGTAACGTTAAATCGTTATTGGAATAAACCACATGACCCATTCGATCCAAGGGGAATCCCATTGTTAAGGGATATGGAATGACTGCCGGAGATCGAGCATAGGACTCGTCGTTGATGTCGCATTTGCAATTGCGAACAGATGTCACGTCACAAGAATTTTCCAGGTTTCGACAGCAATAGCAGGGCCATTCTTGGCAACCACATTGGCAGTGGACATTGATATTTTTGGTTGAATAAGGTGCTAAGAAATGGATGACCACGATGAGCAGTATCGTGCTTTTACGAATCATTCCCTAATGTTACCCCCCCTTTGTTTATTGCTTAAGTTACTGGATTATCGTCGAAAAGGAAATCAGGTGAAGACCGTATTTTCAGAGAAAAATAGCAGTATTTTCAGATTTCGCCCTTTGGCAGCCTCCGAAGGCAGGCATCCTTTAAGCCCGACAGGGTCTTTTTATTTTATCCTCAAAATACATAGTTTTCAGTATTTACCTTTCACCGTGCTCGTGATTAGATACTCTTAAAAGAGCGTATCGACTTCCTTTTTATAGTTAGGTCTCGGCCATGAGAAGATTATTGTTATTCGCATTGACTGTGTTGTTAATGGTGGGCATCGCCTATGGGAAAAGCTATGAGGTAAAGAGAAGGGCGGGTGAATATGAAGCCGAAGTTAAAATTGATAGAAGCCCCCCTGTCGTCGGTGATAACCATATCGAAATTGAAGTAAAAGACGGCCGAGGTAAACCTGTCACGGATGCAAAAATATTGGTGAATTATTACATGCCGCCTATGCCAAGAATGGCGCCCATGAACTATAGGACAGATGCCAAGTTAAAGGGCGAAAAGTACAAGGCGACGATGAACTTTATCATGTCAGGTCCATGGGTCATAGCCATCAAAATCACCCGGGGCGAAAAGACATCCACGGCGAAATTGAATGTCGATGCGCAGTAAGACTACCTCCGAAATCCAAAACGCTTCCTTTAAGAAATATTTCAAAGTATAAATCTACTGTATTTCCATAAGCAGGGCGGAGAAGGCGGGAAGAGAAATCAAGTTTGGTAATGCCATCCTTTATTTTTGCTCGGATGCGTGTAAGGAACAATTCAACAAAAGCCCGGCGCGTTACGTAAGAAAACCATAGTATTCGTGTCGGTGTCTGTGTCAGTATCCCTAACATTGGCAATTATTACTTGAACGACAAATCAGAGATCTATTATCATAGCGCCGGTCTGGAAGTCTATGAAAGACACAAAGAATAAGAGATTTTTCTCTAACGTTTGTTGTATACTGACACTGTTACTCACACTGATACTGGGGGGCTTACTATGATTAACCGCATCATCGACTTTTCGGTAAACAACAAGTTCATCGTTTTTGCCCTCGTGGCCGCTGCCTGCATCGCAGGCTGGTGGTCGATGAAACATGTGGCCCTCGACGCCATCCCGGACCTGAGCGATACCCAGGTCATTGTTTACTCCCGGTGGGACCGGAGCCCGGACATTATTGAAGACCAGGTGACCTACCCGATTGTTGCTGCGATGCTGGGTGCACCTAAGGTCAAGGCCGTACGCGGGTTCTCCGACTTTGGATACTCCTATGTTTATGTCATCTTCGAGGATGGCACGGACATCTACTGGGCGAGGTCACGAACCTTAGAATACCTTTCTGCCGTGCTCCCGAGCCTTCCGGGGGCGTCAAGACCGAATTGGGTCCTGACGCGACCGGCCTTGGATGGGTCTTCCAGTATGCATTGGTGGACAAGTCGGGAAAGCACAGTCTGGCTGAATTGCGCTCCTACCAGGACTGGTACCTCCGTTACTACCTGAAGGCTGTCCCCGGGGTTGCGGAAGTAGCGCCCGTTGGAGGATTCGGGAAACAGTATCAGGTGAATGTCGACCCGAACAGGCTCCAGGCCTATGGGATCGCAATCAACCGTGTCGCAGAGGCGATACGCCAGGGAAACACCGAGGCCGCAGGCCGGCTGATTGAGTTCGGCGGGACCGAGTACAATATCCGAGGCCGAGGCTATGCTCGGTCCATCAAGGATTTTGAGAATATCGTCCTTGTGGCCAGTGATAGCGGCACTCCGATCCGCATCAAGGACGTCGGGCAGGTGGTGCTCGGCCCGGACATCCGGCGGGGGATTGCCGATCTCGATGGCGAAGGGGAGGTCGTTTCCGGGATCGTTGTCATGAGGCAGGGGCAGAATGCCCTCGACGTGATTGAGCGGGTCAAGGCGAAAATAAAGGAGATTGAGCCTGGACTGCCCTCCGGTGTAAAGATTGTTCCCATCTATGACCGCTCCGACCTGATTCTTCGCTCCATCGACAACCTGAAGTCCACTCTCATCGAAGTGATCCTCACCGTTTCGATCATCGTCCTGATCTTTCCTCTGGCACATCCCGAGCGCCCTCATCCCAATCATCACCATTCCGATTGCGGTCCTGCTCTCCTTCATCCCTTTCCGCATGATGGGAGTCACGGCCAACATCATGTCCCTGGGGGGCATTGCCATCGCCATCGGAGCCCTGGTCGATGCTGCCATCGTTGTCGTTGAACAGACGCACAAGAGCCTGGAACAGTGGGAGCGGACAGGCCGCAAGGAAGATTACCAAGACCGTTGTCGTCAATGCTGTCAAGCAGGTCGCAGGTCCCAGTTTTTTTGCCCTGCTGGTCATCGCAGTCTCTTTCCTCCCCGTGCTCACCCTGGAGGGCCAGGAAGGCCGTCTCTTCAAGCCTCTTGCCTACACGAAGAATCTCTCCATGATCATCGCGGCCGTGCTGGCCATCACCCTGGACCCGGCCCTGCGGTTGTTACTTACCCACATGAAGAACTTCAATTTCAGGCCGGCCTGGCTCTGCAAGGCAACGAACGCCGTTGTCGTGGGCACCATCCATTCCGAGGAAAAACATCCGATCAGTCGCGTCTTGATCCGCCTCTATGAGCCGGTTGCCTCATGGACGCTGCGCTGGAAGTGGGCGGTGATCGGGATGGCTATGGCCTTGATCATCGTTACCATTCCTGTCTATTTCAAGCTCGGCTCGGAATTCATGCCTCCACTGGAGGAAGGCTCCATCCTCTATATGCCCACCACCATGCCGGGTATCTCCATCACAGAGGCTCAGAAGCTCCTTCAGGTCACGGACCGGATCATCAAACAGTTCCCGGAGGTGGACCGCGTGCTGGGCAAGGCGGGCCGGGCCGAGACATCGACGGATCCGGCGCCCTTATCGATGCTGGAGACCGTGATCATTCTCAAGCCCAAGTCCGAGTGGCGGCGGGCGGATACCTGGTATTCCTCGTGGGCTCCGGAATGGGCTTAAGTCCGTCTTCCGCCACTTCACACCGGATCATATTTCCCAGGAAGATCTTATCAGCCAGATGAACGATGCCTTGAGGATTCCTGGCGTTGCCAATAGCTGGACGATGCCGATCAAAGGCCGGATCGAGATGCTGAGCACGGGATTGCGCACTCCGGTGGGCCTCAAAATCTCAGGCGCTGACCTTGACACCATTGAAGAGATCGGAGCGCAAATTGAGTCTTTTCTTCCCTCTGTAAAAGGGACTCGGAGTGTTTTCGCGGAACGTACCGGCAGTGGCTATTTTCTCGATTTCGAATGGAATCGTGAGGCTCTGGCCCGTTACGGCCTGAGCGTTGAGGAGGCGCAGGAGGTGGTCTCGAAGGCGATCGGCGGGGAGAACGTGACCACGACCGTAGAAGGAAGGGAGCGATATCCGGTGAATGTCCGGTATATGCGCGACTTCCGGGCTGACCTCGGGGCACTTGGCCGTGTCCTCGTTCCTGCCTCTGGAGGGCAGAGGCAGATTCCACTTTCACAGCTTGCAACGGTCAATGTGGCCAGTGGACCCTCCATGATCCGTGACGAAGACGGCCTGCTGACGGGTTATGTCTATGTGGATGTCGCGGGTCGGGACCAGAATGGTTATATCGAAGAAGCCACCCGTCTTCTTAGAGAGAAAGTAAAACTTCCGCCCGGCTATGCCATCTCGTGGAGCGGCCAGTACGAAGCCATGCAGCGAGTGAAGGAGCGATTGATTGTGGTCGTGCCTCTGACCCTGTTTCTGATCCTGTTTCTCCTTTACCTGAATACCCGGTCGATCACCAAGACCCTTATTGTTTTGCTTGCTGTACCTTTCTCTGCCATCGGCGCCTTCTGGTTTCTTTATCTGCTTGGGTATAACATGAGCATTGGGGTCTGGGTCGGGCTGATTGCCCTGCTGGGTGTGGATGCCGAAACCGGGGTCTTTATGCTTCTTTATCTCGACCTCGCGTACGAACAGGCAAAGAAAGAAGGTCGCCTTCGGTCCCTGGCTGACCTTGCAGGAAGCGATTCGTTATGGGGCGGTCAAGCGGCTCAGGCCAAAGTTTATGACCGTGGCCACCACGTTTTTCGGACTCGTTCCGATCATGTGGTCCATCGGTACAGGTTCCGACGTGATGAAAAGAATTGCCGCGCCCATGGTTGGAGGAATTTTTACCTCTTTTCTTCTGGAGTTGCTGGTTTATCCGGCGATCTATCAGATCTGGAAATGGAATTCTGAGGTGAAAAAGAAACTAGTGTGAGTGTTCGTGTCAGTATTCTGCAATGGAAATCGTGTTTACAGCTGTTGAGTGTCAGTGCTCGGTAACAGTTCCAACGATTAAACTCTGAAACTATATCACTGGCACCCTCACTTCATTCACGATGGGCTTGTCCTTTGAAAACAGAATTACCGATTTAAACGGTCCTGCACCGACATGACACAGTCACTGGTTTTCTTAGTGGCACTGGCGCTTTCACTTTCTAAGCAAGGAGGAAAAGAAATGAAATACAATACAAAAGCTCATCGGAATCATTTTAATGCTCTCGATTGTGGCCCTGGTTGCTTGTCCGGGGATCTGCCCAGAAGCCTCAGGGACAAACCCCCGAAGGCAAAGCATCCGAATCATCCCCGATTTTTGTCATCGGTAAGATCGAATATCTGCAATCCGAAGGCGGCTATTTTATACGGGGAGATCATCCTTATGGAAGAATATTCAAGATTGCAAATCAAAACCCCGAAATATTGGAACCGCTCTTAAAGAGCGGCAACAAGCACGTACAATATAGAGGGGCGTTTGACACCAGGGACGAATATCCTGTTTATCGAAAAAATTTGGGGCAAGCCATATTGAAATATTAAAAGAGGGACACATACCATTTTTTCAAAATATTTTTGGAATGATGGAATGTTGGAATAATGGAATATTGGGTTGACTAAATCGAGACACTCGTTCTTTGCCTGCTTTACGCATTTTTCCAGTCGCTCCATTATTCCAATTCATTAAAGGAGGAAACTATGTTTGGAATCGGAATGCCGGAGTTAGTGATTATTCTGGTCATCATCATGATCATTTTCGGTGCCAATAAACTCCCTCAGATGGGCGCGGGGTTGGCAAAGGGGATCCGGAATTTCAAAAAGGGCATTGATGAAAAAGAGGAGATTGACGCCACTCCAAAAAAAATTGAAGAGGTAAAATAGGAACACGTCCCATTTTTGCTGCTGATGGTGGCTTTCTGTTGACTTACTTTTCTTGGTCGGGAGAATGAATTCTTCAAGGCGGGATTGCCCGAGAGCAGCGGCCTGAATGGTCCTTTCAATCAATTGGGGACTTTCTGTGCAAACGTTAGGTCTATGGATGGGGTGCCCTTTGCATTAAACGAGGGCAAATCAAAATAGCAGGAGGACTTAAATGAAATACGCTGTCACAATGTTTATCAGTCTTATTCTTTTATTCAGTGTCTGTTATGCCGATGAAAAACTGGATCTGAAGGACCAGAAGGATAAGGAGAGCTACAGCCTGGGGTACCAGTTTGGCCAAAACCTGAAGAGCCAGGGAGTTGAGATCAATCTCGACATTTATACTTCTGGAATCCGGGACGCCCTTGGCGGAAAAGATTCTCTGATGAGCCAGGAAGAAATCCGCGCAACCATAGAAGAGTTACAAAAAAGAGTGATGGCCGCCAGACAGAAGGAGTTGAAGGAGAAGGCTGAAAAGAATCTTGCCGAGAGTAAGGCCTTCTTAGAGGAAAATAAAAAGAAAGAAGGGATCAAGACCCTTCCCAGTGGGCTCCAGTATAAAATCCTCGTTGAAGGTTCGGGCAAAACACCGAAATCGACGGATACGATTACTGTTCACTATCGGGGCACTCTCATCAATGGTAGCGAGTTTGATAGTTCCTACAAGAAAGGCCAGCCGTCAACCTTTCAGGTAAAGAGTGTCATCCGAGGATGGAGCGAGGCTTTGCAATTGATGAAAGGAGGCTCCAGGTGGCAACTTTTCATTCCCCCTGAGCTGGCCTATGGGGAAAGCGCGGGAGGAGGACAGATCCCCCCCAACAGCACTCTCATCTTTGAGGTGGAACTGATTTCCGTCAAGTAAACCCCGTTAGAAAGTCTTCTTATTTCTAACGGGAGGGCTCACACGGGGCTTTGAACCCCGTGTTCGCTGAAAAAGGAATAGTTTTCATCCCCGCTGCAGAGGAGCGAGGCATTATTTCTAACGGGGTAAACCCATAATGTCTTATCCACCGGCTCTCCCTCACTGGGGTTCTCATCTTTTGACAGAACCCCTTTTTCTTGTTAAAAATAGTTGATCATTGCCTGTCGTACGACAGGCCATTTGCTACAAGAAAGCCGGATGGGAGCCCGAAGGGGATAGACAATGCCGACCTATTCTCACTCACAACTTTCAACCTATGAGAAATGCCCCCACCAGTACAAACTCGCCTACATCGATAAGATTGAGGTCGAGACGGAAGGCATTGAGGCGTTCATGGGTTCAAGGGTACACGATGCCTTGGAGAAGGTCTATCGGGACCTGAAAGTGACCAAACTCAATACCCTGGAAGAGCTCCTCAGCTTCTACCATCAGGATTGGGAAAAAAATTGGAATGAGATGATCCGGATTGTGCGAAAGGATTACAGCGCCGAAGACTACCGCCGCCTTGGAGAGAAATGTATCACGGACTATTACAAGCGGTATTATCCATTTGATCAAGGAAAAACGTTGGGTCTCGAAGAGTATATGACCTTCCCGTTGGAGGAAGAAAAAGATTGTTGGATCCGAGGTTATATCGACCGCGTGACCTTGGTGGACAGCTCTGTCCTCGAAATCCACGATTACAAGACCTCCAACAGGCTCCCCACTCAGGAAGATGTCGATTCAGACCGGCAGCTGGCTTTTTATCAAATGGGGGTTTCGGAAAAGTGGCAGGGCGTTCAGGAAGTCAAACTCATCTGGCATTACCTCACCTTCGATACGGAAATACATTCTTCAAGAACACCCGATAAGCTTCATCAACTCCGCCGGACGACTTTAGAACTCATCCGGAGGATTGAAACGGACAGAACCTTCTTTCCGAAAGAAGGGCCTCTTTGTAATTGGTGCGATTATCAGGGATTCTGCCCCAGAAGAAAACATCTCATCGCAACGGGAAGCCTTCCGCCGAATGAGTATTTGAACGAAGAAGGGGTCGCCTTGGTCAATCAATATGTGGAGATGAAAGAAAAGAAAAGGCTTTTTAATGAGGAGATCGATGTCGAGTTAGCCCAGATGGAGGAGGCGCTCTATGCGTATGCCCGGAGGGAGGAACTCGACGCGATCTTCGGAGGCGACCATGTGGCTAAAGTTAAAATAGAGAGGAAAGAAAAGTATCCTCTCAAGGGTGATCCCAATCGAAAAACACTGGATGAGATGATCAAGAAGGCAGGGAAGTGGATGGAGGTTTCTGATTTGAATCCATGGATGCTGGCGAAGATCATGGGTCGAGGAGGTTGGCCTCCTTCTTTGGTGAATAAGGTGAAGGAATTTTCGACGGTAGAAGAGAGCCGATCGATCACGGTGTCAAAATTGAAAGAAAGAGAATAATAGAAGGTCGCGAAGGCGAAATGCGAATTGCGAAACAAAGAATGCTCAAAGAGCATTATTGATCGGCTTCAGTCATTTTAGTCTTGGGCATTTGCATTTGTTTCGAATTTCAATTCGGGAGAAAGTAACTTGAGGGTACTATGGACATCCGGGTAGAAAAAGGCAGACCTGAAAAATATTCCTGTGAACTTCTTCTCCTTTTTTCTTATGAATCTCCCGAGCCGCTGGAAGGACCCATCCAGAGCGTGGACCTGGAGTGGAAAGGATTTATCTCGACCCTGATCAAACAGGGAGATTTTAAGGGAGAGTTGTTTGAATGCCGCCTCCTTCACACGCAGGGTGCTCTTCCCGCCCGGAGGGTGCTCCTGACCGGCCTGGGCAAGAAAGGCGAATTCGATTTAGAAAAATGGCGGGGGGCTGCATCAAAAGCCGGCCAGTTTATCCGGAATTCAGGGATCAAACAGTTTGCTTTTCCGATAAAGAGCTTTGAAGGCCATTCGGAGGCGGAGCTGGCTGAATCTTTTGTGACCGGGCTCCTCCTCGGCGTTTACCAGTTCAATGATTTTAAGACACTCGAACGGGATAAGATTAAAGAGATTGGAGAAGTCAAACTTCTTGGGGAGAAAGACAAAGACATTAAGTTGATCGGCGATGGTCTCAGGATAGGACAAACCATTTCAGAAGCGGTCTACCTGGCGAGGGATCTGGTCAATGGACCCAGCAATGAGGTCACCCCCACTCTTCTGGCTGAAAAAGCTAAAAAGATTGCGAAAGATTATGGAATGGAGGTTCAGGTATTGGAGGTAAGTCAGGCAGAGGCCATGGGAATGGGAGCCTTTGTCGCCGTGGCCAAGGGAAGCCAGGAGCCCGGGAAGTTTATCGTTCTTGAATATAATAAGGGGAAGGGATTGGATACCATCGCGTTGGTAGGGAAGGGGATCACGTTTGACAGCGGGGGGATTTCGATCAAACCCTCGGAGAATATGGAGCGGATGAAAGACGATATGTCCGGGGCTGCGGCAGTATTAGCCTCCCTGCAAGCTGCCTCCAGGCTCCAGCTTCCTTTCCATCTGGTTGGGATCATGCCTGCGACAGAAAATCTCCCAAGCGGAAGGGCCTATAAGCCCGGTGATATTTTGAAGACCCTTTCCGGGCAGACGGTCGAAGTGATCAGTACTGATGCGGAAGGAAGGCTGATTCTTTCGGACGCCCTCACCTTTAGTCTACGGTATCAACCGAAGGCGATCATTGACCTCGCCACATTGACGGGGGCTTGCGTGGTTGCCTTAGGAGACTTTGTCATCGGACTTTTCGGTAATGACGATGCCCTCCTGAAACGGATCGAAGAGGCTTCTTCGAAGACAGGGGAAAAAGCCTGGAGATTTCCTCTCTGGGATGAGTATTTTGAATATCTGAAAAGTGATGCGGCGGATTTCAGGAATGTGGGAACGCGGGCCGCAGGCGCCATCATCGGAGGGATCTTCTTGAGCAAATTCGTGGAAAAGATTCCATGGGTTCATCTCGATATTGCCGGACCCGCGTCGATAGAAAAAGAGAGGCCCTATATCCCAAGAGGCGGCACGGGTGCTGGGGTAAGATTGCTTATCCAGCTGCTCAGGGATTGGAAGGAAAGAGTTAAGCACAAATGCAAGTGTGTAGCCTTGCCGCTCATTCGATTAGCAGGGCGAATTGACGGAGAGATTCAGTCGACAGTAAATGCCGAATTGTTTCGATATCGATCATCGAATTCGAAGTTTATGATATTTGGGATTTATGATTGCGAATGCAAATTATTCGAACGTGAAGAATCAATATCCTTTCCTGATGGCTTGTCGAAGAGAACGTACACCCTATACGCCCATCTGGCTGATGCGCCAGGCGGGACGTTATATGAAGGAGTACCGGGCGCTCCGGAAGAAATACTCTTTCCTGGAAATGTGCAAAAATCCCGAACTGGCAGCGAAGGTGACGCTCCAGCCCATTGAGAAGTTTAAGCTCGATGCGGCCATCATCTTCTCCGATATCCTCATTCCCCTGGAACCGATGGGGGTGGAGTTTGAGTTTGCCAAAGGGGAAGGCCCTGTTTTCCATCATCCCCTCCGGGAGAGAAAGGACGTGGAGCGACTGAGGCTCATCGAACCGGAAGAGGAAATCCCTTTTCTCATGAAGGCGATTCGGATCGTTCGAAAAGAATTGGAAGGAAAGGTCCCTTTGATCGGATTCTCCGGTGCCCCTTTCACTCTTGCAAGTTATATCATCGAAGGGGGTCATTCGAATAACTACGTTCTCACG
This sequence comes from uncultured delta proteobacterium, assembly GCA_963711845.1. Lineage (GTDB taxonomy): Bacteria > Desulfobacterota > BSN033 > BSN033 > UBA1163 > CAVQFR01. Next base: position 62,146 of record CAVQFR010000007.1, on the reverse strand, counting down.
AAGAGCCTGATGTACCAGGACCGTCCCACATGGGATGCTTTAATGGAGAAGATTTCGGAGGTGTTGATTCGTTATCTCAACGCCCAGATTCGATCGGGTGTCCAGGCGGTTCAGATTTTTGACTCCTGGGTGGGATGCTTGACCCCGAGCGATTACGAGGAGTATGTTCTCCCTTATTCCAAAAAGGTGATTGAGGGTGTGGGCAAGAGCGTTCCTCTCGTTCATTTCGCCACCTCCAATTCGACGCTTTTGGAACTGATGAAACGCGCAGGCGGAGATGTGATTGGAGTGGATTGGCGGGTGAATATCGGCGAGGCCTGGGCACGTCTGGGGTATGATGTCGCTATCCAGGGAAACCTCGATCCTGTTATTCTATTTGGCCCGGTGGATTTGATCGAGAAGAATGTTAAGAAGATCCTTGATAGCGTCGGAGGTCGGCCTGGCCACATTTTCAACCTTGGCCATGGAATCCTCCCCACCACCCCTCCCGATCATGTCACCGCCTTGATCGAGGCGGTTCATCAATATAGTTCAAAAAAGGGATAGCAAAGGTTGGAGGAGCGCCGCCTGCCGATAGACAGGCGCTTGAGGTTAGACGTAATAGAATTTGCCTCAATCCTCCAGCCTCAAACTGAAGTATTTATGAAAGCCATTCTCCTTTTAGCCTTCGGAGGGCCCCGCTCTCTTGACGAGGTCGAACCCTTTTTGACCCGTCTCTTCAGAGGCAGAAAACCTTCTTCAGAACAATTGGAAAGGATCAAGGAGCGTTATCGCCTGATCGGAGGACGCTCGCCTCTTCCGGAGATCACCTTCAAACAGGCAAAAGCTCTGGAGAAGAGTCTTGGTGCGAAGGGCTACCCGTTCAAATCCTATGTAGGAATGCGTTATGGGCACCCTCTGATTGAAGAGACATTGAAAAAGATTGCCGAGGATGGGATCCATGAGGTCATCGCTCTTCCGATGGCGCCTTTTCGGTCCCGTGCGAGCACAGGAGCTTATATCGAAGAAGTGAATCAACTAAAAAAAAATATTGGGGAGAAGACGGAAATTTCTTTTGTGGAGGGATGGCATCTTCATCCTCTCTTCCTCGGGGCGATTCAAGAGAAGATCGAGGAGGGGTTGATACAATTCACTCCGGAAGAGAGACAGAAGGTTCATCTCATCTTCTCTGCCCACAGTCTTCCAAAATCTCTTGTGGAGAATGAACCCTACGTCAAGGATATGGAGGAGAGTGTCCAAGAGGTTCTTAAAAAGATTGAACCCCTTCCCTGGCATATTGGTTTTCAGAGCCGGGGGATGGGACCTGAGGAGTGGCTGGGTCCGGATGTAGAATCTCTCCTGACCGAACTCTCACGGCAAAAGGTTCGAGGGATCCTCATCATCCCCATCGGATTTGTTGCAGATCACATTGAAGTACTTTACGATATTGATATCCTCTATCGAGGGAAGGCTGAATCCATGGGGATGATATTGAAAAGAACTGCTTCCCTTAATTTTTCTGAGCAATTCATAGAGGCCCTTGCAGCGATTGTCGAAGAACACATTAAAGGGTTCAAGGATTCTGGGGTTCGAGGGGTCTAGTTGAAATCTTGCACAAGTCTTTAAACACTTGAACCCTTGGCCTCTGCAGTATAGGAGATCCATGAAGCGGATCATCATCATCGGCGGCGGCGCTGCCGGGCTTGGCGCTGCCTACAAGGTCGCCCGGGCCGCGGCGGAAGGCCACGACGTCGAGTTCGTTCTGGTCGAGAAGGACCGGCGTCTTGGGGGGAAGATCCAAACAGAGATGGTCCCGGATCCCTCGGAGAAGGGCAGGTTCGTCGTGGACGGCGGTCCGGACTGTTTCTTGACCGAAAAGCCGGCGTGCCACCGTATCGCCAAGCTCACAGGGATCTTCGATGACGAATTACCGACCGACGACTCCCGGAAGCGCACGTGGATCCTGTCTCGCGGCAAACTTCATCAGATGCCGGATGGCGTCATGATGTTCGCCCCCACGAAGTTCGTGCCCTTTGCCACAACCGGCCTGTTTTCATGGCAGGGTAAAGTCCGGATGGCTGTGGACCTCTTCATCCCGCGGAGGAAGGTTGCGCCGGGGGAGGTCAACGATGAGACACTCGAGAGCTTTGTGGTCCGCCGGATGGGCCGTGAGTGCCTCGATCGCCTTGCAGAGCCGCTGGTCGGAGGCGTCCACGCGTCCGACCCTGCGCAAATGTCGCTTGCTGCAACCTTCCCGCGCCTTCTCGAGATGGAGCAGAAGTACGGGTCTCTCATGAAGGCTTTCATTGCTACCCGTCGCAAGATCGAAGAAATGCGGCGAAAGTACCCGCCCAAGCCGGGAGAGAAACCTCGTACGTTCTTCACCTCCTTTTTGAATGGTATGCAGCAACTGACGAACCGTATGGCAGACGCCGCAGGTCGCGAGAGCATCCACACGGGCGCGGCCGTCACGTCGCTCCGTTGCATCAAGCAAGGTGCATGGAGCGCCCAGCTCTCCAACGGTTCTAACGTCGACGGGGACGCAGTGATCATTGCCACCGAGTCGTGGGCTGCCGAGCCGCTCATCCGCCCCCATGACGAGGCCATCGCAGACGCCCTTGCCAACATACCGACTTCTTCCTCGGCGACGGTATCGATCGCCTTCAAGGAGAACGAGGTTGGTTTCGATCTGAATGCCTTCGGGGTTCTGTGTCCCCTCGCAGAGGGCCGTGCCCTCATGGCGGCGACTTACTCCTCCACCAAGTGGCCGGGCCGGGCCCCGGCGGGCAAGGTGCTGCTGCGCGGTTTCGTCGGGGGTCCACACAACCAGGAAATTTTGAAGCGCTCGGACGAGGAACTCGTGCAGACGGTACTCGCCGAGTTCCGTGATATCCTGGGCCTCAACCCGTTTGCGAAGCCGCTCTTCTCGCGCGTCTTCCGGTGGCACCGCGGCATGCCGCAGTACACGCTCGGGCACCTTGAACGTGTCACACTGATCGAAAACCACAGTGCTCAGATTCCCGGCCTGGCCCTTGCCGGCGGCTGTTACAGGGGTGTAGGCGTCCCGAATTGCATCGAGAGCGGTGAACGGGCGGTTTCGAAGGTCCTCGGTGAATGGGGCATGGATCTCTCCGAAGACCACGTCGACGAGAAGCGGTATTACTGAGCAAGGCTAGAGGTAAAAGGCGGGAGGCGATAGGCTAAAGGGAAGAGGATAAAGGGAGAAGGCAGAAAGTAGAAGGAGAGAGCTTAAAGGTGAGTAAGCGAACAAATACAATCTCAAGATTTGTGTTGCTCTTTCTCATTTCCACTCATATCATCTTTCTATTAACATCCCCAGCTTTTTCTGCTGAAAAGATTCCGACAAAGGTGATCGTTCGTGTGGTTTCAAAGGACGCTAAAGTGATTGGCTCGGGGGTGGGTGGGGCCTTTGTCCGAATTAAGAATCTCGAATCAGGAGAGATTCTTGCTCAGGGAAAACAGGAAGGAGGGACGGGTGACACAGACCGTATTATGGTCCAACCTCATAAAAGAGGGGAGCCTCTTTATGGAACTCCTGATGCCGCTTTTTATCAAGCCGAGATTCTTTTAGATAAACCAACCCAAGTAGAGATTTTTGCTGAAGCTCCTCTTGCGTACCCTCACGCCGTACAGAAAGGTTCAAAGACAATCACCCTTATTCCCGGTAAGCACATCCTGGGTGAAGGGATTGATCATTGAACTGAATGGATTGATTGTCAACATTCTGAGTCCCTCGTCCGAAGGAAGATCTGAAGAAAGGAGAAGAAGTTTCAGTGAGGGTCGAAGTCCGGATGCTCTGAGGATGCCCCATCACTCCCGGAGGTCTCTGGGACTCGAACAAATTCGAAATATGGGGACAATGGGTTTACGGGGATAAGGTTTCGGAGAAATTCAATCTAAAATATGCCGGCAAGGCGAGTCTATTTGAAGGAAAGACATCACTTCCGGCGGGTCTCAGATGAGGTAGACTTCGGATTCTCGCTGCCGATCAGGCCGGTAACTTCGGTCAACACATCCTTTCATATCTTTTCTAAATCCAAATTGTCCAGGACGACAATCCCCTTTGCCTTCATCTCTTCAATCGCCTTTTGAGAGGTATCCGGCGCGACTCCCCTGCAGAGATTCTTGATTAAAACGACTTTATATCCTGCTGCCACTCCATCCAGTGAGGTCGCCCTGACACAGTAATCGGTTGCAATACCATAGACGACCAGTTTTCTAATCCCATCCTTTTTGAGAAGCTCGATCCAGGTCAGTCTTTTTCCCGCCATCATCCTGAAAACCAGAATAACTATCATATTGTGGATCCATCCCCTTTTTCGTGACCCCTGTAAATAATTTGTGATCCAATAAGATCTTTGCTCCGGGAGTCTTTTGCACGCAATGGGGCGGCCAGAGGACCTGGTCCTTTTCATGAAGCTGAATCACATCGAAAGCCTTTTTCCCTGGATGATTGGTAAAGAAAGAAATGTGATCGGCAGGATGCCAATCCTGAGTGGCGTAAATCGGAAAACCTGCTTCTTTCAGTCTCTTTGTATTTTCCTCCACGGTTTTAATATAGGCTTCGTCTGTTCCATCCACGGCCAGGGAGCCGTTCTTCAGTTTTGTAAAGTCTCCCTGAATATCCACGACGATCACACCAATTTTTGTTGCATCCTCTGCCATTGCCATTCCTTCTTTGAGGTTTCAAATTTAAATTTTAAAGCTCAGGGGTTGGGGTAAATATTCAGAACTCCGAACTTAGAACTTCGAACTCCGAACTGAGTCAACCATCTCCTTGCCGACTTTTCGGGCGGCCTTAATGATTTTTTCAATGTCCTCATCAGAATGGGCAATCGATAGGCAACCCCCGCCGTGCATGACGTGAATCCCTTTTGCGAGCATTCTGATTCTAAACTCATTCTCCCTTTTCTCTAAATCGGTGAGGCGGTGAATGGATTGCGGAGAATCCAGTTTCACTCCCTTTTCAAAAGGGAAATGGGTCTGAAAGAGCGATCCGGTCCCCGTGACCACGGCATTCAATCCTTCCCGGTCAAGGGCCTCCTGGAGCCCTTTGCGAATTTTTTCTCCTTTTGATTCCAGAAGAGGATAGATCTTTTTGCGATGATCTTTTAAATAACGAAGCATGGCCAATCCTGCAGCGGCGGTCAACGGATGGGCGGAAAAGGTTCCCCCGCCGATTAAAATTCTTTCCCACTTATTCATCTTCTTTTCAGGTGAAGATCTCTCGAGGATCTCCCTTTTCCCCGCCAGGGCGCCGACGGGCATTCCTCCGCCCACAATCTTTCCCAGAGTCGTCAGGTCCGGTAGAATGTTGAACCTTTCCTGGGCGCCCCCCAGGGCCACTCGAAAACATGAAATCACTTCATCGAAAATCAGGAGAGCTCCCAGCTTTTGGGTCTCCGAGCGAAGCATTTGAAGATATTCTTCCGTCGCTGAAATAAACCCGCCTTCACCGATGATCGGTTCGAGAATGATTCCGGCCAAATCTTTTTGATTTTGATGAATGATTTCGAGCGAGCCGGAAAGGTCATTAAAGGGAATGACTTTTGTGTATTGCTGGAGTTCGGGGAGTAAGCCGAGGCTTTCCTCTCTTTCATAAGGCATTTTAATACCTAAGGAGAGATCGGAATTGGCTCCGTGCCACCCCCCTGCGGCTTTCAGGATGATTTTCTTACCCGTAAAGCCACGGGTAAGCCTGACCGCGTACATGGTCGCTTCTGTCCCGGAACAACAGAACCGGACCATTTCTGCGGAGGGCACCAGTTCTTGAACCAGTTCTGCCCATTCGATCTGTTTCTTATACGCCAGGCCCCAATGGACTCCCTCCTTTAATTGTTTTTCAATGGCACGGACCACGACGGAAGGGCGGTGGCCCAGGATATGGGTAAAATTGCCCATCCAGAGGTCCACGTATTCATTCCCGTCCACGTCCCAGATTTTGTAGCCTTTTGTCTTTTTGATGAAGAAAGGGTAGGGCGGGAAAAAATGAACGTTGTGAGAAATACCCCCGGGCATCACCTCTTTCGCCCTTTTGAAGAGGCTTTCTGAGATGGGTGTCTTTCGCCGGTAAGCATCAGAGAAATGTTTCATTGGTAAGCCCCCGCATGTTTCATACCATATTTTAAATTGAATGGAAATGGGATTGCAACGTTAAGGTTCACTCAAAAGCGATTTCCTTGATTCGTTCAATCACTTTCACATAGTCATCAAATTCGATTCCATCCACGGAAAGATCCGGCTTGCAAGTGATCCCATCAATGGCCGGGCCGTGACGGACGAGATAATCGAGAACGGTCCCTTCTTGTTCGGGAGTCACTTTTTCGAGAATCTCCAATCTCCCCTTGGCCAACGCCACTCCTGCCAGCAGGGCATAGCCTCCCCAGTTCGAAATCCCGCAGGAGATGAGGGTGCTGGTTCTCACACGAGAGCAAAAAACCGCTTCCCGATTTGTCGAAGAGTTTTGTTTAAACACCTCCCACGGAATCTTCCCCGCTCCGATTTCATTTCCCCGGTCCCCGATCCCGATGCTTTCAAGGGGCAAACCCAACCTCTCGGCAACGTCGACGAGAAAATGCGTTTTGGCTGTAAATCGGGTGATGTCCTCAAGGCGCGAGCTGAAACACCGGTTTCTGATGGGAGGAGGAAGGATCGTTTCAAATTCTCTTAAGGGGGGCTTGCCCCGGCGTTGCTGAGCGATGAAGGATTCCAGGGTGTGATTGGGCCCCACTCTTTCAATATAAACAAGATGGGTAAGGTCTTGACCCGGCACGCTATTGAAAAAGTCTTGAGCGAACCGGATCGAAATGGAGCTTTGATTCTCTTCATTCATCATCCGGCTCGTATGATCCCGGTCTGAATGCTCCAATGGAAAGCAGATGATGGGGACCTCTTTTTCCGGGAGATCAAGGACCTTTAATCCCGCCTTCAATGCTGAAAGGGTATATTCATCCGAGAGGAGAGAGACCTCCATCCCCAGATGTCTCAGCCCCTTTGCCAGGGCAAGGGCTCCTGGAGGACCGTCCGTCTCTGTGGCCGGCGGATCTCCAACCGGAACATAGAAACCGGTGATGATGACGACCTTCCTGCCTTTTCCAACCAGAGAAGAGACCGCCCCTGTCAAGTCTGAATAGGGAACCATGGCAAGATTCTCCCAGTGGTAATTTTTGTGCGAGAGCAGGGAGGTGGGGAAGTTGATCACCTCCTCAATGAGGAGGATTTTTTTACGAATCGTCTCTGAAAAGGGCATAAAGCAGTTTTTTCCAATTTCAAATATTTTTGGCCAAATTTTCTTACATCATTATAAACAATTTTTCCGGCGATTGATAGAAATGCACGGTTATTTGTATTATAAATAGCGTCAGGGGTGCCTATGGAAAAAGTCAGGCTGGGCAGGACAAATCTTTTAGTGACCAAACTGGGGTGGGGTGGAATTCCGATACAACGGGTTGGTGAACGTGAAGCCGTTTCCGTCATACGGGCGGTGATCGAAATGGGAGTCGACCTCCTGGATACCGCCCGTGGTTATACGAACAGCGAGCACCGGATCGGATTGGCACTCCAAAAAATAAATAGCCCTGTCATTCTTTCCTCAAAATCTCCGGTAAGATCAGCGAAGACCTATAATGACGTAGGTGAGAGCCTCAAGCAGATGAAGGTAAAAAAAATCAATATTTACCATCTGCACGGTGTCTCCAGCTTCGAAGAATATGAAAAGGTCATGGCGCCTGGAGGAGGCTACGAAGGGTTAAAACGCGCGCGAGACGAAGGACTCATCGATCATATCGGCATGACCAGTCACAACCTTCAGATACTGGAGAAGGCGGTCAAGGACGGGCATTTTGACGTCATCATGGCCTGCTACAGCTTTTTGGAACCCGATGCGCTTCAGAAAGTCTTCCCCTTGGCCAAGGAAAAAGACATCGGTATATTGGCGATGAAGCCATTCTCGGGCGGGGTGATTGAAGAGGCTGGTCCTGCCTTGAGGTTTGTCCTCTCAACGGCGAACATCGTTCCCATTCCTGGAGTGGAGACTCTGGAAAAGGCGCGTGAAAATTGGAAGATCTTTACGGAAGGTTATTCCCTGACGGAGAAAGATAGAGAGCGAATTGAAGCCATCAAGAAGGAATTCGACAGCCAATTCTGTCGACGCTGCGACTACTGCCAACCCTGCACGGAAAAAATCAAAATTCAATTTGCTGTCGGACTTAAGAGCATCATCAAGCGATTCGGTACTAATGTTCAGGAGTCGAAATGGGTGATGGATCTGATAGAGAAGGCCCGGAATTGCTCGGAATGTGGAGAATGCCTGCCCCGCTGTCCCTACCACTTGCCCATCCCCGACCTGATTAAGGAGAATCTGGCCTGGTTTGACAGCCTGAAGAATCAAACCCCGGCCTGAGCCCGGACACAAAATTCAACAAAAAAGTATCAAAAAAGTATTTGACTTCTCAGAGCGCTTTTGATAGATTCGACAACGTTCTTACAATGGGTTTTGTACCGTACTCCTTTAGGAAATTCGACAAGAGATAAAGAGCTTGTTGAAAAACTCATTTTTTTCAGGCTGATCAAAAATGCCCAGATGCAAGGCACACGAAATCCTGAGGAGTGAGGCGTACTTGAATGTACGCTGCAACGACTTGCCCTGTTAGATAGTACCCAGGTTGAGTCTCAGGTTATCGGGTCCCATAGTTTGTGGCGCTTCTTTCTGAGAGCTAGGCCTCTTCATCTAACAGGGCGAGGATGAGGGGAACGCTGCAGATGGGCGTTTTTCAACAGCCTGTAAACATTTAGCCCCCGGACGGTTATTCCTACTACAATTCAGTCTTTTGGAGCGAACGATGAAAAGGTCCTTCCAGAAGATGCCCTGGCAAAAGCTCTAAGGGGTTTATTCTTCCCTTAGAGCCTTCCGCAAATTCCTCTCTCATAAGTCGAAAAGTATCTGAATTCGTTAATTTTCACTTTTTTTTCGCTCTTTCTTTGGAGCAAGAGAGTCTAATTGTCGAGGATAAAAAATCTGTTGGAAGAAGCCAACATTACCCAAACTGTCGAAAAGGGTTTTTCAACAGCCTGGCGGACTGATAGAAGGAGGGATGAACTGTGGAGGAATTGAATCCCAAACTCCTGGAATTTTTTACCACTCATTACGAACCGGGGCTCATAGGGATGGTGGGCGCTAAAGGGATGCTCGGAATGGCCGTCCGGGAGGCGCAGAAGGTTGTGACAACGGACGGGAAAGCCTCTCTTTGGTCCCACTGTTTCATCCTTGGAGATTTAAGGTTCGACCGGAGAGGGCCGGGCGGTTCTAAGAGTAAAAGCCCTTATATATTCGAATCGGACCTTAAGGTGAATCTTCTTAAAGCGCAGATTCGGAACGGTGCCCAGGAAAACTGGATTGGAAAGTGGTGCAGGGAGGAGGTAGAAAATGCTGCGGTGATCGATTTTGGACTCACGGAGGATCAGAGAGATAATATCTCTGCCACCGCTTTGCAGCTCGTGGATGAGCAGGTACTTTATCCGATTCATGAACTTCTCGGGACATGGTGGGCCATCATCACCAAAAAACAGTGGCTCCCCAATCCCGTTGATAGTCCCAATGCCATGTACTGCAGCGCCTTTACGAGGTACTGCTACAAAGAGGCAGGAAAGGACTTTATGGATCCAGGGGTAAGTGTTTCAAATACAACTCCTGAAGATATTGCCCAAGCAGGAATTAAAGCAGGCGCCATAGAGATTTACAGACCATAAGTTGGTCGAAGGTGGGAATACAAAAGATGGCAGACCGCCATCCGCTGTTTCGATTCTTGACAATGCCCAGAAGGGTCTTCGCCTACCCGGGGACCTATAGGCTGAGAAGGAGGAGGATGGATGCCCTTTAAGCGGAAAGAGGCAGAAAAGGTCGGCCTCCGATTTTCGGAGACGATGTCAGGGTATGTGGCCGAGGGAGTAGCGGATTTTGAAGAGGGTGAAAAAAAAGGTCAAGAACAGGACAATTCCCTCTCCTTTGATGTGGCCATTGAGATCGAGAGCGTCTCCGACTTTATTAAACTGTCAGGCCAGGAAGCCAAGATGAGTGGTACCATTTCCTATAAACCACTCGGACAAAATCTGCCCATCAGAGACGGAGGTATTCACTCTGTTTAAGCCGGATCCAGCCAGCGGGACAAGACAGATGGCCTACTCCGTCTCGTTCATCGGCAGTGACGGGAAGGATTACTTCCTCCATGGCTATAAAGTCATCCACGACGACCCAGGGATCGACGTCTTAGAAGATATGACAAGACTATTTACCCGCATCTATCACGGGAGACGGATCGACGGGACCCCTATCGGCTCGGGGATTTTGACTTTTCGGTTACCCGATTTCCCCTCGATGCTCGCTTCCTTCGAGGTGACGAACACTCTTTCCCCGATTACAAAACTCCGCACCCTATCCGCGTTTGTTAAGTTCTGTTACGGTGAGATCAGGGAAACGTATCTTCCAGGCCTTGCTTATCGTACCAGATATGAAAATCTTGTTCTGAGGGGGAAGATCCACTCAGAGGAGGGAGGTTTTCGGAACTTCTTCTTCTTTTCTGGCATCCATGACAAAGATTTCCCATGGGGAGACGATGAGGTCTTCTGGGATATTGCTCTTGTTATTCAGAGGGAAAACAGAGGGCAGAAAAGTGACGGAAGCTGGGAAAGATATGTATTGACGGATCGCATCATTGAGAATCTGAAACTGGACGTGGAAAAGGGAGTTTATCAGTATGAAGGTCCCATCTACCAATTGGTTGAAGGATACAGTGTGTCGAAGGCCGATCTTGAGAAATCACCTCTTCCCGGGCATTTGCGTAAGATGCATGCCAAAATAGAAATCCATTTCAGCTGCAAGTCATATCCTACCGTGGATGTACCCTTTCTCGTCGTTTCCAATTTCGAAAAGCTCATTCCACGCCAATACCGGGAAGAGGTGAAAGAGTTACTCCGCCGCATCGGAGGTCTTGGTCTCCATCTCACGCCTATCAGGGTTCATGTTTCTGAGGGACGGATTACGCTCAAGGATGAATTGAAGACAGAGGCATTTACCCTTGAGGCTAATCAAACGATGGGGGAGGCTGAGATTTCAACCCTGAAAAACTTTCGGTGGCCGACACTCTACTATAACTATTTCTGCGCACTGAATTCCGAATCAGACCAGATCTATGTCAAGATCCGCTCGGACGTATTCCGGAAAAACCGAACCGATTACCTGAAAGATAAAGTTGAGCAATTTCTTGGAAGGATCATTGACCATATTGCGTCCATGGATCTGGATATCCAGGGTGATCAATGGAAAATATTGTCCGAAGATGAGGCGATCTCGTTCAAGATGAAGGATGAGAATCTCCTCGAAATCAATAATGACCATTTTCCGACCGCCACCTTCCAGCGGCGGGTGGTTAGTATGACTGACGATCAGGGAAGGCTGTTCTACGCCTTAGAGGAGGATATGGATCCTCACATTCTAAGGAGTGTCAACTCAGACAAGTTAGTTAAAGTGGCTGCGATCAAAGACAGCGATAAGTTCAACGCCCTGAAGGGGGTTCTTGAGGCAACGGAGTTTTTCCAGAAGCTCGATAAGGCCCGTGAGAGTTCGGGAAAGAGCAAAGAGGATTTCGCGATTATCATTAAACCAAATTTCATGTTTATGTATTCGACAAAGGATCGTTCAACCTACACGGATCCTGAATTAGTCGAATATCTTGTCACCGCCATGCATGACCGCGGATACCGGAATCTCGCCGTGGGTGAGGCGAGAAGCACTTATGGCACTTTTTTCACCAATCGAGAAGTCAAAACAGTGGCGGAATTCATCGGGTTAAAAGGAAGAAACTATCGAATCATCGATCTCTCGGAGGATCTCGAAGAGTTTCCAATTTTCAGGGAAACTGGGCAGACACTATGTCAATCAGGAGTGGAAGAATGCCGATTTCCGGATTTCCTTCGCCAAGAATAAGACGCATGTCTACGCCTACTATACCTTGACCATCAAAAACATTTACGGCGCATTGCCTATGGAGAATAAGTTTTTAGAGTACCATCATGAGCGGGATATCTTTTCAACGACCATAGAGTTTATCAAGCACTTCCCCATCCATTTTGCTTTCATCGATGCCTATGCGAGCGCGGATGGGCCATTCGGAATTTTTGCTGATAAAGATCCAAATAAGACTGAGACCATCATCGGCAGTGAAGACATCGTTGCTACTGATTGGGTGGGGGCTGAAAAAATGGGCGTGGACCCCATGATCAGCGATTACATGAAACAGGCTGTAGAAGCTTTTGGCAAACCTCAGATTAATCTGGTGGGGGACAGAACCCTCTATCCGGACTGGGTGAACGCCTGGGATGTCTTTCCCCCGTTTCTATTCAAAGGGATTGATAAGTACTACTACTTCGGGAACCTGGTTTACTCGGTCTTCGCTTATATGGACCCTAAATTCCAATACAAAGACCCGAGTTTCGCAAAGAGGTTTCTCCGGTTGCTTACAGACCCTATTACAGATCTCTTTTTCCAGAAGACAAAAAAAGGAATATTTGATCCGGACCTCAACCGCAAACTCTACGAGCTGTTTCACAAACGGGTGTAAATGGGGCCTTCGTGACGGCGGGGGGAGTCGGGGAGTGGATGAAGCGAATGGTGCTTAAGCTTGAAACTTGAGAGAAGGTTTTGTTGAAGCGGATGAGACATCTGGAAGATTGATAGAGGAAATGATTGTGGTGAGAATTTATCCAAACTTGTTTCAAGTTTCAAGGCCAGTCACCAGTGATAGACATTAATGGGAATGGCTCCAGCAGAAAAACCCAGTACGAAGGGATTGGATAATATGAAAATGAACCTGGCCGATACACAAAGGGCAATCGTGAGTCTGCCGAAAGGTGATAGTTCACGTTCCGTACGTTTCGCGTCTCTCGGTATCCCTACCTCAAAGAAATTAACCGGGCTGGAGGTCAGATTGTCACAAGTCCTCATCAGAGACAACAAAACGCCCCATGTCTGGCCTTTTATCAGATATTCCAATCTCTATGTTATTGCCTCCAGTGTCGATAGCCTCGGGACCGAACCCTATTTGCTCAATTTAAAAGGCTTTGCCGATGTAGACGATGGAGAGCAGCTATCTGTTGATAGGACCGTCTATTATTGGAAGGAGGAGGAGACAAAAAACAAACCACCGGGTGCAATCCATGTCCTCGCATCCATAATGAAAAGTAATGAGGCCATTCGTGACGTGGGCGCGGCTCTGGCTTCACTCAGGAAGACAGACGATTTTAAGGGGGTGATCAAAGCGATTATCGCGGCGGCTACTGGAGGCGGGGGCGCTATTTACGAAGCTTTTCTTCCGCTGATAGGGGTTATCGGTGAGGTATTAGGTAACATTGATGATACCCCTCTCTTTACGACGGTCTTGAGCTACACGGATATCAATGGAGATTTTGACCAACTTGGAAGACACCTATATCCACAGGGGAACAGGTACGTCGACATGGTGACAACCCTTATCGTTTGTGATGCCACAAGGGATCCATCTAGGACAATAGCGCGTTTCGTGTAGAGAATGACGTCAAATCTGGAGGGGAACGAGGAGAAGTAGGTTCTAAAACAACTTAGCATCGGCTTACCATTTTAGAAGAGGGAGATTGAGGTTCACGTCCCAACAATCAATGCAAGTAACTGGTGCTTGGTCTTGAGGGTCAACAGAAGATTTTGTTGAAGTGGATAAAACGTCTGGAAGATTGAAAGAGGAAATGATTCTTGGTGAGACATTATCCAAGCTTGTTTCAAGTTTCAAGGCCTATACAACTACAATCGGGAAAATTAGGAAACAAAAAGGCCCATGCTAAAAAGTACGGGCCCTTTGTTTCCTGGCTCCCCATCGTGGACGAATTTCGCAACTTTTTGATGAGTGAAGAGGCGGATATTGTATTAGAACAAATAAAGGATTTTTAGCACAATCATCTTTGATTATCCATACTTTAGGTTGTCCAGTTATCTGTCTTCTTCCCAACACAATTGGTATTTGGAAACCGTAGGGGCAACCGTGCAGCTCCGAACTACAAAAACTTCCATCCTCTAGTAGTAGTTACCCTCCGAATGTCCCCGGCCCGTAGATAGGGGAAGCAGGGCTAAAGCTCGATAGATTCTCCGTCTTTCAATAACCTAAGATGATTGATCCTAAGTCTTTTCAGTTCTGAGGCGATGGTCTCCGAGTACTGGGGTTTTGCATGTGTGACATAAATCCTTTCAGGCATATTTTTCATTTTTGAAAGCTCCATTCTTAATAAGCACGGAGTCAAATGTCCTGTTCTGATCGCCTCTCTTGCCATTTTATTCGGAAAAGTAACGTCAAGGATAAGACAATCGATCTTCACTGCAATTTCCTTCCATGTCTTGTCAGTGGGTCCTGTGTCGCCACTGTAGAAGAGCCGCCTCTTTTTTTGGCTCTCGACGAGATATCCCACCGCAGGGACAGCGTGGTTAACTTCAAAAGGTACAATGCAATAACCGTCAATTCTGACGGGTTCGCCAGGCTTCAGTTTGTTCATCCTCAAGATGCTACCAAGGCCACGTGGAATCTTGGTAAAATCGGGCCATACGACATCATTCAAGAGACTCTCCTTGATTGCTTTGATCACAGGTTGGATGCTGAAGATATCAACCCTCCCCTGTTTATTTCCGATGAGGATATTATCCGCGAGAAAAGGGATTCCTTTTATATGATCTAGATGGGCATGGGTCACAAAAATACTTTTGATCTTCAGCTGATCTTTCTCGCTGAGGACATCCGTTACACTCCCAGCGTCGAATAAGATTTTGCCATCTATTAAGAAACTTGAAAAATGATGGTTAGGAAACTCTGCGCCTGAACACCCGAGTACCTTGATTTTCATATCAACCCTCCCCTCTATGCGACGCCTGAGGAATATGTTGAAACCCTACCAAACCGAAAACTGGCAACTTCAAATTCCTGTTGACTTTCCCGTAGAAAATGAGTAGTTTGTTAACAGCATTTGATGGTATGTGGAGCCCCACGGACAAAGCCCGTGGCACGTGACGAACGCCCAAACGGGGCGACATCCCGGCCAAAAGTTGGCGCATTCATCCTCTCCCGTTTAAACCGGGGGGGACTTTCTGCTGCCGGGGTAAGATAATTTCCTTCCTATCATAAATCAAAAGACAAGACAACCTCAACCTTTTGGAGTTGGAAATGAAATGGGAAATCCAAAAGGGGCCGATATGAAGCCTCCGAGAGGGTTTTACCTCCCTAGGGGCCCATAAACCATTCTAAAACCAAAGTCTTATAAGAAGTTGTTTCTATCCTTCCATTTATAAGACTTTAGAAGAGGATTCCATGACTACCCAAAAAGTTAAACGTAAGCTCACTGCCATCCTCAGTGCCGATGTGAAGGGTTATAGTCGTCTCATGGGAGAAGATGAGAATGGGAACCGTTCACACCCTGAATGCTTACAAGGAGGTGATGACCAACCTCATTCAGCAACACCATGGCCGAGTGGTCGATGCCCCAGGGGATAATCTATTGGCCGAGTTTGCCAGCGTGGTGGATGTGGTTGAGTGTGCTGTTGAGATCCAAAAAGAACTTAAAGCTCGAAATGCAGAATTACCTGAAAACCGCCGGATGGAGTTTCGAATTGGTGTCAACCTTGGGGATGTAATCGAGGAGGGGGATAAGATCCTCGGCGATGGAGTCAACATTGCGGCCCGTATGGAAAGTCTCTCCGAAGCAGGAGGCATCTGCATATCCGGAACAGCTTATGATCAGGTGGAGAATAAATTATCTCTTGGATATGAATTTCTTGGGGAACAGGCTGTTAAGAACATCGCCAAGCCGGTGCGGGTGTATCGTGTTCTATTGGAGCCTGGGGCTGCTGTCCCCCGTATCGCCGCAGAGAAAAAGGCTGCTATAACAAAATGGCAGAAGACGGCTTTCATTGTTATAGCAATCCTAATTGTAGTAGCCGCAATTGTTGTGATCTGGCGCTCATACTTACGTCCCACTTCTCCGATTGAAGTCGCCTCCAAAGAAAAGATGGCGTTTCCCTTGCCCGATGTGCCCTCTATTGCCGTAATGCCCTTTGTGAACATGAGCGAAGACCCCAAACAGGAGTTTTTTAGTGACGGGATCACCGAGAACATCATCACCGCTCTCTCCAAAGTTCCCCGCTTATTTGTGATATCCAGACAGTCAACCTTTTTCTATAAGGGCAAACCTGTGAAGGTTAAGCAGGTGAGCGAGGAGCTTGGGGTTCGGTATGTGCTGGAGGGGAGCGTTCAGAGGTCTGCTGACCGCATCCGGATTAATGCCCAGTTGATCGATGCCCTCACAGGACATCACCTCTGGGCAGAGCGGTACGATCGTGATCTGAAAGACCTATTTGCCCTGCAGGATGAGATCACCATGAAGATCTTGACGGCCATCCGAGTGAAGCTGACGGAGGGGGAAATATCCTCGGCGTACTCGAAATACTACAGGGGGAAGCAAGGTTTCGATTGCTATGTTGAAGCTAATGGAGGCGGCCAAATACAGTGACCGTCTCAATATCGAGGACAACAACGTGGCTCGGCGGCTTACAGAGGAGGCTATTTCAATGTGTCCAGAAAATCCAGTAGGTTATGCCCAACTCAGTGGGGTCTACATGACCGATTATTAGCTTGGCAACACGAAGTCCCCTCGGGAGACTCTTGAGAAAGCTGAAGAGCTGGCGAAAAAAGCCCTTGCCATGGATGATTCCATACCCATTGCCCACATCATGTTGACTGTTCTCTATATTACAAAAGGGAGTATGACAAGGCGATTGCTGAAGGGGAACGGGCTGTAGCCCTCGATCCCAGCGGATCGGGTGCCTATGCTGCATATGCCTCGGCCCTGCTCTTTGCATGCCGGCCGGAGGAAGCCATTCCAATGTTCCAAAAAGCAATCCGACTCAACCCCAATGCTGCGGCCTATACCTTTGTATACTTTGGCCATGCCCTCCGGATGACGGGTCGGTTTGAAGAGGCGGTTTCGGCATATAAGAAAGGCACTTCAGCGTGCGCCTGATCATCATCATTGCCCATATTGGTCTGGCGACTACATACAGTATGATGGGTCGAGAGAAGGAGGCCCGTGCTGAGGCTGAAGAAGTCCTCAGGATAAATCCAAAGTTCTCACTGGATTACTTTGCAAAGACAGTCACTCCCTATAAGGATCAATCAGAAATAGATAAAGTTGTTAACGCCTTGCGCAAGGCGGGACTGAAGTGAGGGTAGGTGACTTGGAAACAGTTCCTCTTCATTTAATAAATGTTTCTTCCAGTAATGTTACCTTCAAGGCTATCTAAGAATGAAGATAGGTGGAAGCTTCGGATTGGCGTTTTGACCGGTAGAAATCTGGGATGGTGCTAACCTTCAATTCTTGTTGACCTTTTTATTCCAAAGTAGTAACTTTTTATCAGAACGTAAGACCTCAGGTTAAACTTCCAACCAAACTCAATCTTTAATAATTGTATCCTGGGTCTCTTTCAAAGGAGAGGCCAAAAATGAAATGCCCGAAATGCCAGGCTGAAAATCCGGAGACAAAGAAGTTCTGTAAGGAATGTGGGGCAAAACACATTCAAGGATCGCGCCCATCTAGAAAAAGCTGAAGCAATCTTCGCCGAAATCGGGGCAGAGTTCGATCTACAAGAAGCCCGGAAGCTTCTGAAAATGGGCCCCACATGAGGGTAAGGGATTATACAGTGGAACAGAAAGTCGAGCGTTACGCGAAACTTCTCCAGGTGGGTCAGATCATTACGTCGGAGATGAATCTGGAGGCACTCTTTCCTCTTATTATCCAACACACGAACGGTATCATGGACACCCAGGCGAGTTCCATATTCTTGTACGACAAGAAACCTAACGAACTATGGTCCCTCGTCTCGACGGACCTCAAGAAGAACGAGATCCGGATCCCTGCAACGTACGGGATAGCAGGCTGGGTGTTCCAGAACCGAGCCCCCACCATCGTCAATGACACGTCCAGTGATCCACGGTTCGATGCCGACGTGGACGAAAAAACACGTTTCCGGACAAGAAACATCCTCTGTGTCCCGTTGATCAACAGACAGAAGGAGTGCGTGGGAACCCTTCAGGCTCTGAATAAGAACAGGGGAAATTTCACGGACGACGATGTGGAAATGCTCTCCTCCATCGCGGACTATGCCACCATCGCCCTTGAAAACTCCAGGCTCTACGAGGAGTTGAAGTCGATGAACAAGGCGAAAGAGAGGGCAATCAACCATCTTTCTCACGAGTTGGCAACGCCCCTTGCCCTTATCTCAGCCACGTTTGCTAGGATTTCAAGTGGGCTCAGCCAGGCAAAGATCACCGGACTGGAGAGGAGCGTGATCATCGCCCAAAGGAATCTACATCGCTTGATGCGACTTCAGGAGGAGATTGACAACATCATCAGAGAAAGATCGGTAGAAGACCGGACAAAAATTACTAAGATCATCGAGAATGCCCTTCATTTCATTGAATACCAGAACGGAGTGCGTCGAGGCAAGTACAGCAAGGTGCTCAATCTCCTTTCGGATTACCTCGATTCGATCTACAAAGTTGGCGAGGAACGTACAGAGAAGCTTTTCGTCGAGGACTTTCTCCAGTCCATATGTGACGACACCCGCAGAGCCATGGGGCAAAGAGAAGTAGAGATCGTCCAGGATTTCGACAAGGGGGTGACGATCATTGCAAATCGGAGTGCCCTTGAGAAGGTATGCAGCGGCATACTGAAAAATGCCGTCGAGAATACTCCTGACCAGGGTAGGATTGAAGTGACGGCCAAAATCGAGGGTGACCAAATGGTTATCCGTTTTCGGGACTTTGGCACCGGAATTACAGCCGAGAACCAAAGACTGGTGCTCACCGGCTTCTTTCACACCCAGGATACAAACTATTACTCTACGAAGGCTCCCTACGACTTCAATGCCGGCGGTTCCGGCGCAGACCTTCTTAGGGCCAAGGTATTTTCAGAACGTTATGGTTTCGAAATCGATTTCGAGAGCACCCGTTGCAGCTACATCCCAGAGGACATCGATGAATGCCCGGGGCGGATATCTCTCTGTCAGTTTATCGGCAACAGGTCAGATTGTTTTGCTTCCGGAACGATCTTTTCATTAAGGATCCCTTTGAAAAAAGGTGTCGAGGATGTCTTCTAAGAGAGCCAGTCTAAAATAGCTTGATTCACCAGAGGAGAGTAGCAGCAAGCCTTTCTCACAGCGGGCAATGTTTTTTCGCTAGTTGTCGTGAAAGAGAGGCACCATGAAGTGCAAGAAATGTTCGACTGAAAACCCTGAAGGCATGAAATTTTGTGGAGGATGTGGAACTAAGTTAGAAAAGGTCTGCCCGCACTGCAATTTTTTTAATCCGCCCCAATTCAGATTCTGCGGTGAGTGCGGGACTGCTCTTGAGAAGCGTAAAGAAGCTCCTCCTATCGACTACTCAAAGCCCAAATCCTACACCCCCAAATTCTTGGCTGATAAGATCCTCACTACCCGCAGCTCTATCGAAGGTGAACGGAAACTTGTAACGGTGCTCTTTGCGGATGTGGCTCAATTACACCTCCATGTCTGAGAAGCTCGATCCAGAGGAGGTCCATCAAATCATGGACGGATGTTTCAGGATTTCAATGGATGAGATTCACAAATACGAAGGGACCATCAATCAGTTTACGGGGGATGGAGTGATGGCTCTTTTCGGTGCACCTGTAGCTCATGAGGACCATGCTCAACGGGCCTGCTATGCTGCCTTGTCGATTCAAAAGGCCCTGGTGGAGTACGGGGAAAAAGTGAAGAGGGAGTCCGGATTTGATTTTAGAATGCGTATGGGGCTCAACTCCGGGCCGGTAGTGGTAGGCTCAATCGGGGATGATTTGCGGATGGATTACACAGCGGTCGGTGATACCACTAACCTTGCTTCCAGGATGGAGAACACGGCAAAGCCTGGCACCATTTTAGTATCAGGACATACTTACAAACTTGCAAAAGATTTCTTCAAGTTCGAGTCATTGGGCAAGGTCCAGGTGAAGGGGAAAGAGGAGCTTCAAGAAGCCTATGAGCTCTTAATGCCCAGTAAAGTAAAAACAAGGATCGAAGCGGCTGCTGTGGCAGGCCTTACGAAATTTGTTGGCAGAAAGAGAGAAATGGAATTTCTCCAAGAGGCTTTGGAAAAGGTTCGATCCGGGTCCGGGCAGATGGTAGGGGTCGTGGGCGAAGCTGGAGTGGGGAAGTCAAGGATCATCTTTGAGACGAGGAAGATGTTCCAAAGAGAAGAATACGTTTACCTCGAAGGACGGTGCCTCCACTACGGAGGCTCGATAGCCTACCTGCCCATACTGGATATCCTGAGATCATATTTTGAGATCAAAGAAGGGGAGCAGGAGTTTTCTATTAAGAGGAAGATAAAAGAGAAAGTCTTTCAGCTTAATGAGAAGCTTAAAAGTGCGCTCTCACCTTTCCAAGAGCTTCTCTCTCTTAAAGTAGATGATGAAGCCCACCTTAAGCTTGAGCCCAAACAGAAAAGAGAGAAGATCTTTGAAGCCATTAGGGATCTACTGATTCGAGAAAGCCAAAAAAAGCCCTTGGTTCTTGTTTTCGAAGACCTTCACTGGATCGACAAGACCTCTGAAGAGTTCCTCGACTACTTCATCGGCTGGCTGGCCAACACACCCATTCTCTTGATCCTTCTCTATAGGCCGGAATATACCCATCGCTGGGGGAGCAAATCGTATTACACCAACATCCGTGTAGATCAGCTCTCTCTCCAGACAAGTGCCGAACTGGTTCAGTCTATTCTCAAGGAAGGAGAGATCGTCCCTGAGCTTAGGGAATTGATCCTGAACAAAGCTGCTGGGAATCCTCTCTTCATGGAGGAGCTTACCCATACGTTGTTAGAAAACGGGACGATCCGGAGAGAGGGGGATCACTATTTATTAAGTAAAAAACCCTCTGATATTCAGGTTCCCGATACCATCCAGGGGATCATAGCGGCCCGGATGGACCGTTTGGAGGAGAGCCTCAAGAGGATCATGCAGGTGGCATCGGTGATTGGGAGAGAGTTTGCGTTTCGTATCCTTCAGGCCATCATGGAGATGAAGGAAGAGCTTAAATCCCATCTCTTAAACCTTCAGGGCCTGGAGTTTATCTATGAGAAGAGACTCTTCCCTGAGCTGGAATATATCTTCAAACACGCCCTCACCCAGGAGGTGGCCTATAACAGCTTACTTCTCAAGAGGAGAAAGGAGATCCACGAGAAGATTGGAAGGGCCATCGAAGAGATTTACCCGGACAGGTTGGAAGAGTTCTATGAGATGTTAGCTTATCATTACTCCAAGAGTGATGACTTAGAAAAGGCTTACCAATACCTGAAATTATCAGGCAACAAAGCCATGAGAAGCTATTCCCCGACAGAGGCCTTCCGTTTTTACAGAGATGCGATCGGTATCCTCAAGCAAATGGGCGAAACAGATCAGAACAAGAAGGAACAGATTGAAGTCATCCTTTCGACGGCGCATTCGATGAGACTCCTAGCTTATCCTGAAGATTCTTTCAAGATACTCCAGGAGGGAGAGACGCTTTGTAAAGGTGTTAAGGACAAAAAAAGTTTGGCAATCTTATGCAGTCATCTGGGCTCTTTTTATTCAGCTAAAGGAAATGCTGCGCTGGGAATGAAATATCAGCAGGATGCTTTTGAGGAAGCAGAGCGGTTACAGGACAGTCAAATAACGGCTCGGATCGGTGTGATGCTAACTTTTTCCATGGATGTCGCGGGAGAATACCGGAAAGTGGTGCACTTAACTCCAAGAATCTTGGCTTCGCTTGAAAAAACCCAAAGGCAGGGTGAATTATTCGGCATGCCCGTTGATCTGCGTTCGTATTTGTATGCCAACTATGGACATGGCCTGGGATATGTGGGGGAATTTGGAAAAGGAGAGCAGGCATGTAATAAAGCTCTTTCTTTAGCACAAGAAGCCAATAACGTATATAGCATAGCCATTGCGGAATTCCTGTACGGGTGTTTATTCAGCCCTAAAGGCGATGGAGAGAATTCTGCAAAACATATGGAGACCAGCATTGGATACCTTGAAAAATTGAAAGCAGTCTTCTTCTTGCCCCTTGCCTGGTGCTTCATTGGGGATGGATATCGTTTGATGGGAGATCCTGGCAAAGCCCTGGGATTCGCGGAAAAAGGCCTTAACATGAAGATGCATATCGGAGCCCCTGGTTGGTTGTCCCTTCATCTCTGGGCTTTAAGTCTGGTTCATTTTGATTTGGGTAATTTGAATGAGGCAAAAGTTCATGCTGAGCGATCTCTGAATCTAGCGCAAAAGAACCATGAAAAATATTTTGAAGGAGAGGCATGGCTTCAACTTGGAAGGACCGTTGGAAAAATGGAAGAATCGCAGATAGATAAGGCAGAAGAGTACATTCTGCAAGGAATGAAAATGCTGGATGATCTAGAAACGAAGCCAGCGTATGCTGTGGGTTGCTTAACTCTCGGCGAGCTTTATTTGGATGCCGGAAGAAAGGAAAAAGCCCTTGAATACCTGAGAAGGTCTGAAGAGATGTTCAGCAGGATGGGAATGGATTATCACTTGGCCCGCACAAAAAAGCTCTTCCAAAAGCTGTAAAAAGAGGACACAAATTACCGGAGTCAAAAATGAAATGTCCGAAATGCCAGACTGAAAATCCAGAGATAAGAAAGTTCTGTAAGGAATGTGGTGCAAAACTAATATTGCTCTGCCCCAATTGCCATTTTGAAAACCTTCCTGCAGACAAATTCTGCGGTGAGTGCGGACAGAAATTAGAAGAAGCAGTAATTGGAAGAATAGAACCGCAGATTGAGGGGGAGCGAAAGCAGGTCACCGTTCTTTTCTCTGACCTATCAGGTTATACCGCTATGTCGGAAAGGCTTGATCCTGAAGACGTCAAGGAGATCATGAGTCAAGTCTTCGCAGAGATTACCTCTATCGTGAAAAAGTACAATGGGTCCATTGAAAAATTTATTGGTGATGCAGTCGTGGCCTTCTTTGGTGTGCCAAAGGCCCACGAAGATGATCCGGTAAGGGCCATCCGGGCGGCTAAGGAAATACACTCCTTTGTAGAGGCGATGAGTCCGCGGGTTGAGCAAAGGATTGAAAGATCTTTATCCATGCACACCGGCATCAATACGGGTCTCGTTGTGACAGGTCAGATGGATCAGGAAGGAGTCACTACGGGCGTGTTGGGAGACACCATCAATCTGGCCTCTCGGCTGAGCGATCTGGCCAAGGCAGGAGAGATTCTGGTGGGTTCAGTGACTTATCAGCTGGCAGAAGGGCATTTTGTTTTTGAAAGGTTAGAGCCTGCCCAGATCAAAGGGAAGGTAGAGGCAGTGCAAGTTTACAGGCTGCTATCTACCAAGGAGAAGCCGCTTACTTTGCATCGTACCCTTGGGTTGAGGGCTGATCTCATCGGCAGGAAGGCGGAATTGGCCCAACTTCAGGAGGCAGTGCAAAGGCTGCGTCAGGGCAAAGGGGGAATCTTCTCTATTTGTGGTGATGCGGGCACCGGAAAGACCCGACTTCTTGAGGAATTCAGGGCCACATTGGATCTCAATGAAATCCAATGGCGTGAGGGCCACGCTTACGCCTATTCCCAAAACATTCCCTATTTTCCACTGATCGATCTCCTGAATCGAACCTGGCAAATTGAAGAAGGCGATTCTACAGAAAAAGTGAGGGGAAAAATCGAATCAGGTATAGAAAACCTGATTGGAAAGAAAAAGGATGTGCTCCCTTATGTAGGGAGCCTTTATAGCCTCAGCTACCCAGAGATAGAAGGGGTGAGCCCTGAATTCTGGAGATCGAGTCTGTTAAAAGCAGTCCAGGCCATTCTTTCCGCTTTGGCACAGAGTGGCCCGACGGTTATCTGTCTGGAGGACATCCACTGGGCAGATCCATCGTCCCTTGATCTTCTTCGTTCGATTCTATCGGAGTTCAGTTATCCGGTCCTGTTTATCTGTGCATACAGGCTTCCTTTTAGCCTCTTCACCAGCCATCAGTTGGGTGCCCTTGGCAAGACTTACCAGGAGATCAATCTCCAGGATCTTTCAGCCTCGGATAGCCAGGACATGATGGAATCTCTGCTGAAGTCCAAGACCATCCCCCAGGAGTTGAGGAAATTCATTCAGGAGAAGGTAGAGGGTAATCCTTTTTATCTGGAAGAGGTTATCAACTCCCTGATCGAGTCGGGCACCCTCATCCGCGACAACGGCAACTGGAAGCTAAGTCGGCCAATCGGCGAGGCAGACATTTCTCCAACAGTACAAGGCGTCATCTCCGCAAGGCTCGACCGACTGGAGAAGGAGATGAAGCGCATTCTTCAGGAAGCCTCGGTCATTGGGAGGACCTTTCTCTATGAGATCCTTACAAAAATCACGGAGTTCAAGGAGCGGCTGGACCATCATCTCCACAGGTTGGAGCAGTTCGACCTGATCCGGATAAGGTCTTTTCAGCCGGAGCTGGAATATGTTTTCAAGCATGCCCTGACCCAGGAGGTGGTTTACAGCGGTCTTCTTAAAAGGGA
This sequence comes from uncultured delta proteobacterium, assembly GCA_963711845.1. GTDB lineage: Bacteria > Desulfobacterota > BSN033 > BSN033 > UBA1163 > CAVQFR01. Next base: position 37,524 of record CAVQFR010000007.1, on the reverse strand, counting down.
GCGCCAGGCAGTCCATGAGCGAATTGCTCTTGTGATGGAGCAGTTGTTTCGCGAGAGGCTTTCAGAGTTCTATGAGACCCTGGCCTTTCATTTCAAGCGGGGTCAATCTCTACACAAGGCCGTCGATTATCTTATGAAGTCGGGCGAGAAGAGTCTCAAAAGGTATGCCATTGAAGAATCCCATCAGTACTATCAAGAGGCTTTCGATCTTCTTAAGAATAAACCAGCCATGACGGATGAGGAAAAGAGGCTCCTCATCGATCTGCTCAACAAGTGGGCCTATGTCTTTTACTACCGTGGCGATTTCAGGGGCCTCATCAGTTTGTTCAGCAATCATGAAGGACTGGCTGAGTCCGTGGGCAAGGCCGAACTCGGGATGTTCTATGCATGGCTCGGCTTTGGCTTGCATTGCAGCGGGAAGGCGAAAGGCTCTTATGAATACTTGTGCAAAGCTCTCAAGACTGGGGAGGAGATTGAAGACAGGAGGGTGATCGGCTACGCCTGCACCTGGCTTACCTGGACCTGTGCCGGATTGGGCCTTCTGGAAGAAGCGGTTGACTTTGGACAGAGGGCCCAGGATATCTCCAGGTCTTTCGAGTCAGATCCGTACTTGTATTTCAAGTCCCTTGGCGGATTAGGGGCAGCGTACTATTATAGCGGAGAGACGAAAAAGACCCTTGAAGCCGGGAAAGCCCTTCTGGACTATGGTGAGAGACATTCAAATATTCGAAGCTTGGTGATGGGTCACGGGATTATGGGAGGTGGCTACGCTTTGCGTAGTGATTTCCATTCGGCCATTGAATGCCTGGAGACCGGAACCCGGCTCGCTGTGGACCCTTTCTACTCACAGCTTTTAAGGCTGAACCTTGGTTTGAGCTATTTGCTCAGCAACCAGCTGGATAAGGCTGAAACCGCTCTTGAGGAAGTGTTGAGCTACAGCCGGAAGTTTGGGGCTGGATGGATCGGAATACAGGCGTGTATTTATATGGGGGTGTTGTTAATTGCCAAAGGCCAGATGAGCCAGGGGTTGAAGCTATTGGAAGAGGGACAACGAGAATGTCTGGAAAACCAGTGGCGACCCCATTATGCCCGGTCCGAGTATGCCCTGGGGAAGGTCTATTCTCAGATTGTGGAGGGATCGGGGCCGATCAGTCTATCAACAATGGCTAAGAATATAGGCTTTCTCGTTAAGAACGTCCCGTTCGCCAGCAAGAAGGCCGAAGAACATTTCAATCGAGCAATAGAGGTTGCTAAAGAAATCGGCGCTAAAGGCATGATGGGGATGGCCTATCTCGATTTGGGTTTGCTGTATAGGATGAAAGGGAAGACCGAGCAAGCCAAGGAATACATCTCCGAGGCTATCCAGATCTTTGAACAAACCGAGGCCGAAGGGTTCCTGAAACAGGCTAAAGAGGCCCTGTCTTCCATAGAAGAGCGAAAATAGTCGACCCTCAAGCCCTTGCACGAACTCTTCATTTATAAAGCATAGAGGAGAATTTAATGACCACCCAAGAAATTAAGCGTAAGCTAACTGCCATTCTCAGTGCCGATGTGAAGGGGTACAGTCGCCTCATGGGGGAAGACGAGGAGTGGACTGTCCGGACTCTGAAGACATACAAGGAGGTCATTCGGAACTTGGTGGGGCAACACCGGGCTCGAGTGGTGGACTCTCCTGGGGACAATGTCCTGGCCGAGTTTGCCAGTGTGGTCGATGCGGTTGAGTGTGCTGTCGATATTCAGGAGGACCTCAAAACCCGAAATGCTGAGTTACCCAAGAACCGCAGGATGGAGTTTCGCATCGGGATCAACCTTGGGGATGTGATTGAGGATGGGGAGCAGATCTTGGGGGACGGAGTCAATATTGCAGCGCGTTTAGAGAGTCTGTCTGAAGCAGGAGGTATCTGTATCTCTGGAACTGCCTTTGATCAAGTTAAGAACAAGTTAAACCTTGGATATAAGTATCTTGAGGAGCAAGCGGTTAAGAACATCGCAGAGCCCATACGAGTCTATCGAGTTCTGATGGAGCCGGAGGGAGCTGGCAAGGTGATCGGTGAGAGAAAGGCTAAACCAAGAAAATGGCAGAATCCAGTTTCAATTCTTGTAGCAATTCTAATTGTAGTAGCCGCAGTTGTTGTAATTTGGCGTTTATACCTTCACCCTACTCGTCCTCCAGTTGAGGTTGCCTCAAAAGAAAAAATGGCTTTCCCCTTGCCTGACAAACCCTCCATTGCTGTGCTGCCGTTTGTCAACATGAGTGGTGACAAAGAGCAGGAGTATTTTAGCGATGGAATCACTGAGGAAATCATCACCGCTCTCTCCAAGGTTCCCCACTTATTTGTGATTTCAAGGCAATCAACTTTCACCTATAAAGGTCAGCCCGTGAAAGTCAAGCAGGTGAGCGAGGAACTGGGTGTGCGGTATGTCCTGGAGGGAAGCATCCGCAAATCGGGCGACAAAGTGAGGATTACCGCACAGCTCATCGATGCCCTTACGGGACACCACTTATGGGCTGAACGCTACGACCGAGATCTGAAAAACATTTTTGCTTTACAGGATGAGATTACGCTGAGGATCATATCTGCCCTCCAGGTTAAGCTGGAGGGGGTAGAACGATCCGGCCTACCGATAAAAGGCACGGACAACCTTGAGGCATATTTGAAGCTCTTGCAATCAGCCCATCAGTCAGGTCGATTCACTAAAGAGGGTAATATCCAAGCCCGAAGATATGCAGAGGAAGCTATTGCTCTCGACCCGAAATATGCAGAAGCCTACTTACGCCTGGGCGCGACTCTCATCATGGATTTGAGTTATGGAACAACTGAATCCCCTGAAAAATCTCTAAGACGTGCAGAAGAAAGCGTACAGAAGGCCCTCGTCCTTGACGACTCTTCGGGAAAAGCGCCACGCCTTTTTGGGAAGAATCTCTTTGGGTAAAAGGCAGTACGAAAAGGCTATTGCAGAAGGGGAACGGGCGCTCGCCCTCGATCCCAATTCAGATTTTGTCCAGGCGGCATTGGCTTATAGTTTATACTATGCTGGAAGGTTTGAGGAAGCGATTGCAATGTATCAGAAGGCAATACGTCTCAATCCTTTCCCGGCCTGGTATTCTCAAATGTTGGCCTCTTCCTATGTTCAATTGGGGCGGTATGAAGAGGCGATAAAGGGATATAAGAAAGCTCTCCATCGCGCCCCTGATAGTACGATGCCTCGCTTGGGCTTAGCCGCCACTTATAGTTTGATGGGCCGTGAGAAGGAAGCTCAGGATGAGGTCGCAGAGGTCCTGAAGATAGATCCCAAGTTTTCTCTTGAACATCATGCAAAAGCACTCCTCTTCAAGAATCAGGCCGATTTGGATCGCCATATTGGTGCCCTGCGCAAGGCGGGCTTGAAGTGAGAAATTGCAACAAAATCCTGCTTTATTTAATCTTGCACGTTTCTAACCGTTTGCCAGGTTTGACTTAAGTCAATGCAAGAATAGACTTTTGGAGATATCTTTAGAGTAAATATTAGGAAAGCAGATATCTTTCCCCCATATCTAAAAGAAGGAGGAAAAATAATGAGAGAAAAAAGTATGTTTTGCTGCCAATGTGAGCAAACGGCTAAAGGGGAGGGATGTACCAGAATAGGAGTTTGTGGCAAAGAGCCCGAAGTAGCAACTCTTCAAGACCTTCTCATTTATGCTCTGAAGGGACTGTCGAAGTATGCGGTATAAGGTCGTAAGGTTGGGGTCAGAGATCGTGACCTGCATTCTTTGGGTGAGGTTGGGGTGCGCATACGGGAGCGATATTCGGATCTTTCCGGTGTTTCCATTGATCTGAATGTCCATGATAATATTGGAATAGGCATGGACGATCCTCTCGCATTCCTGTCCCAATTCAATATTGATGCCCAATCGCTTGATTTTCTAATAGCGAGAAAAAATGGGGCGAGGAGATGAATATGATTGAAAATTTACGTAAGAAAGCCACAAAAACTGTTGTTCTCTGCTTTCGCTTGATATTGGCAGCCTTTTTTCTTACAGCGGCCTTTGGAAAACTGGTTGATATTGAGCGTTATTCGGTGGATGCCGTGTACTTCTTTGTTATCCTGCCCATGTTTTTAGCTCGTCCTTTTGGACTGGCCTTGCCTTTCATTGAACTGCTGTGTGGATTAGGGTTACTTTTCGGAGTGTTAACCCGATTATCGGCTTTGGGGATTGGCCTGCTGAGCTTATCTTTTTTTATTGCCAAGGCCATCGTGTTTTTACATGGGCGTAGCGTTGATTGCGGTTGTTTTGGAGCGTTCGGAGACACATTGGCCTCTGTAACCATCTTCCTTGATCTTCCAATGATGTTCTTTGCGATGGTCGTGATGTGGGCGCCTTCTGATGTCCGTCATTGGAAAGCTGTGGGGAATGTTCTGCCAAAGGCATGGAGAGAAAGATTAAGATTCATATGGTGAATGGAGGATCGAGTCAAGAAATCGCTTTGGATCATCACAGTTATTGCTGCATTCCTTATTCCAATAATCTGCTTCATCGTTACCGTTGGGCGGGCTGAAAATGTTCGATTCATAACTCCAGAAGCCTTAAAAGAGCTGATTGAAAAGAAAAGGGCCAAATTGACCTTGCCTTTTTTGTTTATTTCAATCGTAAATTTTCAGTCGACCTTACTTGCCCTGACTGTTGATAAGTAGGTGGAAGTGGTAAATTGGCTTCGAGACGGGCAGGATCTGGGAAGAAAAAGGAGTTCTCCCTGTAATATTGTTTTTACATTTTTGTCCCACCCTACAGCATTTGAAGTAGTAATCGATAAAACAAAGTCACATATCGGATCACGAGACATGAGAAATAATTCCTGTTGAAGTTTCCATTCAAAATTAGTAGACTCTTATCAAACCATAGGGTTTTAAACCAACCTCCCAACTAACCCATGGAGGACTCCATGAACACACAAGAAGTGAAACGTAAACTCACTGTCATCCTGAGTGCAGATGTGAAGGGGTATAGCCGCCTCATGGGAGAGGACGAAGAGTGGACCGTCCATACCCTGAACACATACAAGGGTATGATGAGGGGCCTCATTCAGCAGCACCGAGGGCGGATTGTGGACGCCCTTGGGGACAACGTTCTGGCTGAGTTTGTGAGCGTAGTAGATGCGGTGCAGTGTGCGGTGGAGATCCAGCAGGTGCTCAGGGCGAAGAACGCCATGCTGCCTGAGAGCCGCAGGATGGCGTTTCGGATTGGGATCAACCTGGGGGATGTAATCGAGGAAGGGAATGCGATCTACGGTGATGGAGTGAACATTGCGGCCCGGCTGGAAGGCTTGGCCGAGGCGGGAGGGATATGTATCTCGGGGAGCGCATTCGAGCAGATCGAGAACAAGCTGCCTTTGAGGTACAAGTATCTGGGGGAGCATCAGGTCAAGAACATTATCAAGCCGGTGCGGGTTTACGGGGCGCAAATTGAGCCGGAAGCAACCACCCAAAAAAAGGCTAAACCCACACAATGGCAGAGGGCTGCTTTAGGTTTTGTGGTCGCTGCGATTGTGGTAGTTGCTGCTATGATGATCTGGAAATTTTATATCTCCCCTACCCCACAACCAGAGGTAGCCTTTAAAGAGAAAATCACAGCTCCCTTACCTGAAAAGCCCTTAGCAACCGTGCCTCCTTCACCAGAAGTTGTCCCCAAAGAGAAGAAACCACCTCCATCCCCCGAAAAAATCTCAAAACCCGCTCTTTCCCCTGCTCCAAAGGTTCAAGTAACTGATGAATTAGCAAGATCAATGGATATTGTTCGTAGGGATCAGGAGCAGAGTAAGACTTTGGAAGAGATGAAGAAAAAAACGGAAGAGGCGCTAAAAGAGATTGAGAAATTGAAAAAAGAGATGGGGAAAGGCGAAGGAGAGAAAGTCAGCCAAGAGAAATACGCTAAAGCTGTTAACGAATTGAACGCGGTGGATTGGTTTAAAAAAGGGTATGCATTGAGATACAGAGATAAGAAGAACCAAGAGGCTATGAAAGCCTTCGATAAGGCAATCGAGATCGATCCTAATTTTGCAAAACCTTATGCCGGAAGAGCCGCAATCTACAATGATTGGGGGCAACACCAACAAGCCCTTAGCGAGAGCGAACAGGCTATCAAACTTGACCCAAACCTTGCCTGGGGCTTTAATACCCGGGGATGGGCCCATATTGGTTTGCTCAACTACCAGAAGGCCATTGAGGACCTAAATAAAGCAATAAAACTTAACCCGGCTTATGTATATGCCTATTGCCATCGGAGCTGGGCCTATTTCATGTTGAAAAACTATCATCAAGCACTGGAGGATGCCAATAAGGCAATTGAGCTCGACCCTGAGTTTTCATATGCTAATTTTAGAAGAGGGATGGCCCTCGCCTCATTGAATAAACTTCAAGATGCTATTAAAGATTTTGACAAAGCGATTAAACTCGATCCGACGTCCTCCCTGATCTTTTTTACAGCGGGGGTATACATTTTTGAAACTTGGCAGAACAGAACAAGCTCTGGAAGATTTGAAAAAGGCTGCGAGTTTAGGAAACAATGATGCGCAAAGCTATCTTAAGAAGAAAGGAATTCAGTGGTGAGATTGTTAATAACTCCTCTTCATTATTAGAAAGAGTAGGCCAGGGCAAATCATCACCTCGGTGATAATACCATGATTGTTCCAGGAGAAGGAGTATCTAAACCCATGTGTTTAGCTAACCCTATCAAATTGATCATCCTCGTCTCCAACCCTCGTCATTTCTTTGTTATGTACTCAAAAGAATCAAGAATCTTTTTCAGATCCTGGCGGTCGCTGGCCATCGTCTTTTCGAATATCGAGTAAATGATAAAAATTTGATAGGGTTCTGTAAATCCATAAATCCATCCCTGTTCCCGTTTCTGTCCTTTTGCCGTATAGGTCGCATATTTTTTTGCAGCGTATTTAACACCTTTTAAGGAGATCGGCTCTGCGGGAAACACGTCCGGTTTAACAACACCCTTCCCAAACTCTTTATCCAATTCAGCTTTCAAACTTTCAGTTGCCATTGAAGTGAGAAGTTCGATTCTTTTCTGGTTGAATCTTGCATACCGACCCGTCGGCGTGAAATCGAAGTTGATATTTGATTTTGTTTCGGGATTATACGCATAGAGTTCTGTCTGCTCCTTATCCGTCGAAAAAGGTTTGTCGTAACCCAGTTGTTCAAGGAAATCAGGGAATTCTGTCGTGACCTTCCAATGGCCAGGAACGGAGACATTAAAGGAGTATCGAATACCAGTGAATTGATTTCCTTCAACCCTCCCCGGAGAAACATTGATATTTTCTTGAAGTGCGCGTCGGACGGGGATCCCTGCACAGCCGAAAAGAAAAATTACGAAGATAATCATCATCAAAATCTTTTTCATAAGAAGTCCTCCATTACGTTCAAATCAAGGTTGGTATTTTTAGATGGCAATGGTATCACAAATACTGGTTTCTGGGTTCGAATAAGGACCGAACTGGACACGCTCCCAAGCAAGGTCTGTTTGAAAAGTCCCTTGCCATGGGTTCCAAGAACGATTACATCGCAATCTTCTTCTTCGACCACCTTTAGGATCTCTTCCACAGGGTTACCCAGCCGAATAAGGATGTTGGATACCAGGTCAACAGACGAAATGCCCATTTGAGCTGTCCACCTTTACGGAAATATCCTGTATTCGCTCCTTAAACTTTCTTAACGGTCTCCTCCCAGCGGTCCTTCACAACCTGATGCGAGAAATCTCCAAAAGTTACCGGCATGAAAGGAAGAGGTTCAATCGCATGCAAAATCACAATCTTTGCTTCGTCTCTTTTCGCCATATGGACCGCGTAAAAGAAAGCATAAGCAGAGTTTTTGCTGAGATCGGTTGCGAAAAGAATTTTTTTGATTTGTGGAATCATATTTTCCCGTCACCATGAGACGCACACCCATTCTATGGTGTTCTAGCGGAAAAAGAAAAGAAACAGTCCCAAACCAATGAACAAGAGCGCCGTTAACAGCTTGACCGTCCCCGTATGTTCTTTTGTTTTAACTGCCATCCTCTCAGAAGTCACTCCGAAAAAGGCCGCCACAAAAATGCCCACCAGCGGTATGATGAACATGATGTTGTAGAGGACGAGATTTAAAAAGGCATTCACCCTCAATTCGGGGACTCTCATGATATATCCGATGGTGGGGAGATACACCTGCCCGGTGCAGACCACCTCCGTAGCAGCAATGACGAATCCGAGGATGAATGTCCCTATGAAGCCCGCTTTCGGGGAGCGGGTTTGTATTCTGATAATTCCGTGGATCTTTTTCTTCAGGACCATGGGAAGCTGAAGCTTCATTTTTTCCATATGACCACGACGAAATTGAAGATAATCGTAAAAGCTGATGATCCCGAGTACGAACGCAAACATGCCGATGACGAGATAGATCCCTTTGGTAATCATGGGAAAACCGCTCAACTGGCGGAGGCCCGCCATGAGACCCACTCCGGCTATGATGTAAGCAATAAAGACACCAAAGGTGAAAATGATACCGTAGGTAAGGATTTCTTTGCTTTGTTTGCCCAAAAAAGAAAGATAGGAGACCAGAAAGACGATCGTGGCGAAGGCACAGGGGTTGAGACCATCGATCAGGCCTGCGACCAACACGCCCCAGAGGCTGAATTTTTTGAACCGATCAATGATCTTCTCCTCCCCTTTCATCAAAGCCTCTTGGGTCACTTTCTCCCAGGGTGGAGGAGCACCCTTCCCCTGATATTTTGAGACCAGTTTTTCGAAATCCTCATAACGAAATTCTTCTCCCGAAAGGTAGTCTTCTCCGATATAGAATTGAACAATCTCCCCCAGTCGGCGTTCTGGAACCTTATAGATTTCAAAAAGAGCCTCACCTATTTTTTTATTCTCCTCCGTTGACATGTCAAAGGTTCCTATCCTCAAATCAGGAAACTTTGGGGCCCACTCCCCTAACTTTGCCTTCACCCCTTCACAGTGAAGGCATCCATGGGTATAGAAAAAAGCGCCATACACGATCGTTTGGGAACGTTTTTCCTCCTCTGTAGGGGCATGAGGGATCCACCGGTCCGTCTTCGTCACTTGAAGGGAGGGCCAGTCAATTCCTCCTTTTTCAGCATAGGATTTGACCCATCCCTCCAGATCTTTTCGAATCTTAGGCTCGCCCCCCAAGATTTTATTCCCGATAATAACGACAGGAAGTTCGTTATCCTCCTGTTTCAATTCTTTTTCGAATTTGCCAAGGAGGTCATAATTACCCAATTGGTTTAAGGAAAAAGATTGGATCTCAAGGGGGTACTTCTTTGAAAGAGGCGTAATGAATCCTTCTTGGACCTTCAGCCCTCCGCTCTCTTCAGAATAGAAGAAATAAAGCCTTACTGGTTCTTTTGAGAAGCTGTCCTGAGTGGTCCCAAGGATCAGGAGAACCGGAATGAGACAAAAAATCCAAATCCATTTCTCTTTCATGGCTGCCTCACTTTTTAGGCAATTCAGCCTCATACTCTTTCTTGATTTGATAGGCCCACTCGGTTCTTACACTCTTTAGAGATTCGGCAAGATGATGCTGCCCATTCCCTTTCGCCTCAGCCACTTTATCATCCTTTCTCGTATTCTTGTAAACGGTGATCAACTTCAGGTCATTGTCGGCGATCAAGAGGTTGGGCAAAAAAATGACCACTTGCTCCCCATAGATATTGCGATAAGCCTCATCCTCGGGAAGATATTTGAGGACGACCCTCAAGAACCGATTTGATTTTTCAAGATGTACCCGTGCCTCCCCCCACCTACTTTCTTTGATCAGTTTTTCCCCTTCTTCCTTCTCCTGGACGCCTCCGCGGTAGTAGTCATGGACTGTGGTCGCATTCTCTTCCAGAACTTTTAAGCCCCGGTTCTCATTGAACACTTTCTCAAGATGAATCTCCTTTAAAGAATGAACATAATCCTTTGGATATGTCTTAACTTCTTCTTTGTGAGTCTGAGTGGCGCATCGGGTTCCCAAAAATCCAAAGATCAGGACAAAAACCAAATACGATATCTTCTTTAAATTCATTCGATTCATTTTTTCTCCTTCAAAAGAAATTCAATGAGATCTTTCATGTTCTTCGATGTCCAGTCCATTTCCTTAAGTGCTCTGCCGACGATCTTACCTTCCCGATTGATGAAAAAAGTCTGGGGGCGACTCCAGACTCCATAGGCAGTGGCCACTGCTGCATCATCCTCAAAGAGGATGGGGGAAGAAAAATTATGTTCTTTCTTATATCTTGTTATATCTTTTTCTTTCTCTTTCGTTGCTACCTTGAGAAGGACCAAATCTGAGTTCTTAAACTCCTCATGAAGTTTGGCAAATGAGGGAGACTCCCTCTTGCAGTTTGGTCACCACGTGGCGAAGAAGTTTAACAAAATGATCTTCCCTCGCAGCTCTTTGAGAGAGATTTTTCCTCCACCGATCTCCTTCAGGGTAAAATCGGGGGCATCCACAGTAACCCTGAGTTTTTCTGCTCCTGCCTCTCGGAATTGAGCGTTCCCCACAGGAGCGTTCCAGAACATGAAAATGAGTAGAAACAAGATAACCATCCATAAGCGTCGCATTGTCATCCCTCCTTCTGTTAGTTAGTTAAAGCTTGTAAAAAGGAGTAGTGAATTGGAAGATTATTACTCATCAGCCCTCCCCTTATACCTCAATACCAATATAACACCACCATAAAGTCGTTTTTTTGTCAATACTAAAATAAGATTGTGAAAATTATCCCTACCTTAGGATTTAAGGAAGATGTACTGGAAAAGACAATAAGCAAGACTTATTGATTTCCAAAGGAAATGTTGCGTTTGGAACGAAATATAATAACCCTGTTTTCAGGGAAAAAGAGCAAAAGAAGAAGCTGTTTAATTTCAGCTATATAACAATAGCACTTGAAAAGGTGTTTGTGATGGAATTCACTGATTTGTATCTAATACGAACGCTTTAAATTCTTTTAAATTTGCGCCCCTCACCCTTCCCCTCTCTCCACTGAGGAGAGGGCGGGGTGAGGGGGAATTGAAGAAAAAATCTATTGACTTTTTAACGAGAAGATAATATTTCTCTAACATCAATCCATATATGAAAGGAGGAGATCATATGAAAAAGAAGATTTTATTAATCTTTTTAGTCTTATTCATTCCAACCATTGTATCTGGTCAAAATAAGGTTGAAGCCCCTGTTTGGAACGTAGGGGACAAGTGGGTTTTATCTGATGATGTGATTATAACGGTAGTTGATGCAGAGGCAGATAGTTATGTGGTGAAATACTCAACGGCCCGCGGGGATTTGACTTTAATTTGTGAGAAAAGCTCTCTGAATAGACTCTACTACATGGCTAGAGATAAACGAACAAAGTATGAGGGAAGGAACAAAAGACTTTTTAATTTTCCATTGGATGTCGGGAAGACATGGAACGACAAATTTATAACTAAACAAACCGCCTTAGGATCAAAAGAAATGACATATCTTGAGACTTTAACTGTTTTGGGGTGGGAAGAGATCGTGATTCAAGCAGGAAAATTTAAGGCTCTTAAATTAGAGTATAAACAAGAAACGGTTGGAGAAACAGCGGGTCGGCCAAAGGAAGGGAAAGCATGGTATTGGTATTCGCCCGATGTGAAATCTATGGTGAAGTGCCAATATGAAAAAAGTGATTATTGGGATGTAATCTATGATTGGGAAATAATCTCTTTCAAATTAAAACAATAAAATCTTCCGATCATGTCTGATAGGTCAGGTAAGACTGAGTCAATTTACACCGCTCCCCCGTCGTATGACCTTACCATCAAAATGGGTTAGTTTGTAAGTTATGAATCACCCTTGATGGAAAAGGTTAAACAGAAAGTGCTTCCTCCAGAGTTGAGGCAGTCCTCTCTGACTCTACCGTGTGGGCATTCAGAGATTTTTCCCGGGCAAAGGTCGTGATCAGTTGGAAGATAGATGCATCTTTGACTGCCTACCGAAACGTCAAAACCAAAGCGCTGTCCATAGGCCTTGAGGCGAAGCAGGTCGAGCCCCTTACCTCCTGCACCAAAATCATAAGGTTTCTTAGAAGAATAGAGTTCGGTATCAAGGGTATGAAATAATCCCTCGAAAAGACGCCTCTGGTTCTCCTTGGTTATCCCTATGCCAAAATCCATCACCTTGAGTTGCAGCCACTCTGCTCTGTGCTCCAGAACAACCCGAATCATTCCTTCATCAGGAGTGTTCTCGATGGCGTTCTTTAATAGTCCCACGAGAATATCTTCAAGGATCTTTGGATCCATTTGAAGAGTGAGATCGTTTTCCCCATCTAATTGAAGTTGAATCTCCCGATGATGGGCCTGCTTCTTTATATTCTCCAAAATTCGCTCAGTAAACGTGTATAGGCGGATAGTTGCAGGAGAAAAAGAAGCAGGAGAATCGAATTCCTCAAGCCGAGGCTTCATCTCTAATTCCTGATGAGAACGGATAATCTGATCGGTCTCCTGCTGGATATCAGAAAGACGATTCAGGTTCTTCTCTAAGGATTCAAAGACCTCTTCCCTCACGATAGGAGGGGTTTGTGATTGAGTTTTACGCTTCAAAATCCGGATGTTTCCCTGGATCACAGAGAGCGGTGTCCTCAGTTCATGAGAGAGGTGGTCAAGCGCTTTACTTTTTGCTCTATTGAGCTTCTCGAGCTCCTTTTTCGATTGCTCCAAAGCCTCGATGCGAGCTTGATCAAGTCTGGCATTCTCAATAGCGACTGCTCCCTGATGGGACATGGTGCTTAACAATTCCTGATCATCTCGATTGTAGGAATCTCCTGATAGCTTCTCTCCCAATCCTATACCGCCTCTCAAATTTGCTTCGATTTCAAAAGGAATCCAAATCTTTATATTCAATGAGGAGAGGAGGTCAAAAAACGGTCCCTTTTCCTTTTTCTGAACTTCGCCTCGTCCGTCTACCACCCGGATGCTGGTGGCTTCGCTTGACTCTTGAAAGTAAGCGGAATCTATGGTTTGAGAAAACAGATCTAAAGAATTTTTAATCATGCCTCTCTGAGTGAATGCCTCAATCTTGCCTCGGCCCACATCGAGAAGAAGAATAAATCCACAGGATGCCCCAAAGGTCCCGATCATCATCAATAATAGGTTTTTCGTAATCTCTTGAGTACCTCTTAAGAACCCTATCTCTTGGCTCAAATCATAGAGGGCCTTTAGATGGAAGATTCGCTTTTCAAGTTCTTGTTGGGATTCTTTTTCTTCTTTGGAAGGATCTTGGACGTTTTTGAGGGCCTCATCTTCCATGGATTTCGTTTACCATTCCTGATGATCTATGAGACCCCCTCACCCTCCCCTCTCCCCCGCGGGGAGAGGGATAGGGTGAGGGGAGAGGCTTGATCTTTAAAAATCTTTGAGGGCCAATTCCTCTGTTTGGAAAATTTCAGTATATTTGGTCAACCCCACCATGCTAAAAATCTTTTGAAAGTGGCCGGACAGACCGGTCATCCGTACTGTCTGGCCACTTTTCCTGCTCTCTGAGGCAATGCCAATCAAGATGGCGATCCCGCCACTATTGATATACCCGTCTTTATCGAAATAGAGGAGTATCTTTTGGGCTCCACTGTTGCTTACCTTTTGGTAAGCCTCTTCGATGCTCTCTCCTGTCATGGCAGTGACATCCCCTTTGATATTGAGGATCGAAACGTCGTCTTTCTGAGAAATCGAAACCTGGATGTCCTTATTCATATTTATCTATGCTCTGGTGAAACCCGATTTCCTCCTTAGATCACTGAGTTTCTTCAACCATCCTTTCCCATTTATTTTTCTAAATAGATGACCATTTTGGTAATGTTTCCGCCTTCCGGACTGGGTTCGAAAGTGACTTCATTGATCAGATTTTTAATAAGAAAGAGGCCCCATCCCCGGGGTTTATCCTTTCCCTCCATTTTATTTTCGATACTGGGTAGAGAGATATTGCCAACTCCTTTCCCTTCGTCTTTCACAGTCACCTGAAGTTTCGTTTCCTCGACCGTCAGGGTAATCCCCACTTTAGTATTCGTATCCATTCTATTACCATGTTCAATGGCATTCAGGCAAGCCTCAGCAACAGCCGTTTTCAAGTCCTCGATTCGATCCTCCGTAAATCCCATCTTCTTTGCTACGGATGCAGAACATTCCATCGCAACCTTTTCAAAACCCATGATGCTTGGGATATGAAGCTCAATTTTATTATCTGAAGTCATCAAGAGAACTCCTCTCCCATCACAAAAGATGAAAGCTAATCAAATACGATGGATGAACTGAAATTCCGGAAGAATGGCGCTATTATATTAAATTGGCGATACTTTTTCAAGACTGAATTTTTCTTCTTTATCCTGCTATTCTTTAAGAACAAACCGCCAAGGTTGAACAAGCCTATATCCAAGCAAAATCGGTTTCGATGCAAAACAGTGGTTATTATTCAGACCCTACGAGGCGCAGAAAAGGCAATGATCTCTTTGCATGAATTTAATGCACTAGAGCTGTTGAGTTGCTTTTCCATGAGTTTATTGGTATAAGAGAACAACTAGCAAGCCAATCCTCCCAAAGCGAGAGCCAATTTACAGTGTCAGATGAAGGTTTGTGACGTCAACGATCCAGCCAGTCTTAACCACCAGGAAGCCCACCCACTTGGCTCCTGTGCGAAGGTTCTCTTGACAAGCGTCTTTGGCCCTTATGCACAGGACGATGAGTACGGAAGCCGCACACTCAACCCGATGGAATTGTACCATAACCAGGTTACAAGAGTTCAAGGTCCTTTTTCACCTCGAATGTTTCACCGGAGTTGCGGACTGATATTGATTCAGGCAAACGTTGGTGCGCCCTGTACGCTGCTCGATTATCCAACTCTTGATCGTTTTGTCCAGGAGATCGAAGACAAAAAATACGATATCATTGGAATCAGCGCAATCCCGGCAAACGTCAAAAAAGTGGAAAAGATGTGCGCGATCATTCGTGAGCGCCAGCCTGGCACCACTATTGTGGTTGGCGGGTATATCGCCAATATGGCGGACCTTGGTGATAGGATTGATGCTGACTATGTGGTACGCGGCGATGGTGTGCGATGGTTTAGGAGGTTTCTAGGTGGAGAACAGAACCAGCCTATCAACCATCCACAAATTATTTCTGCAATAGATCCGCGCTGCATGGGTATAACCCTCACTAGTGGCAATCGCGGAACTGCTGCAGTGCTTATCCCTTCCGTCGGTTGTCCGATCGGGTGTAATTTTTGTGCGACCTCGGCCATGTTCGGTGGGAAGGGAAGATTTGTCAATTTCTATGAAACAGGCGATGAGTTGTTCGACATCGCGTGCCAATTAGAGCAGGAAATGGGCGTGGGGTCCTTTATCGTGATGGACGAGAATTTCCTTTTGCATCGAATGCGGGCATTGCGTTTGTTGGATCTGATGAAAGAACATGAAAAGGCTTGGGCGCTATATGTATTTAGTTCAATAGACGCGTTGAGAAACTATTCAATGGAGCAGTTGGTGGGTTTAGGGATATCCTGGGTATGGATTGGATTAGAGGGCGAAAACAGCAGATATGGGAAGGTTAAAGGCTGTGACACTCGATCTTTTGTTCGCGAGTTACAGGCAAATGGCATCCGGGTCTTGGGATCGACTATAATAGGCTTAGGGGAGCACACGCCGGAAAACATCGATGAGGCTATCGATTGGGCTGTGGGCCACGAAACCGATTTTCATCAATTTATGTTATATACAGCTGTACATGGCTCTCCGCTGCGCGCTATTCTAAAGGAAAGAGGGGATCTTTTGGATGAATCTGAGCTTGAAGAGGCAGATGCTCACGGACAATTCCGATTCAACTATCGTCATCCTCACATCAAGGACGGGCAGGAAGGTGAGTTCTTGCTGCGAGCTTTCCAACGTGACTTTGAAGTGAATGGCCCAAGTGTAATGCGTATGATGCGCACATTAATGAACGGCTGGATGAAGAACAAGAATCATCCGGAAGCCCGAATTCGTAAAAGATTTACCAGAGAAGTTGAAGAGATGGCGACCCTTTATGCTGCGGGCCTATGGGCGGGCCGGTGCTGGTTCAAGGAAAATCCCGGAATCGTGAAGAAGATGACGGATATACTGAAAGATATCTACCGTGAGTTCGGATTAAAATCCTGGATTGTGGCTCCCATTGTTGGGCGCTGTATTTTGTATCTTCTTAGGAGGGAAAAAAACCGTCTTGCAGCTGGACATACGTATGAACCGCCAACCTTCTATGAAACCAGTGCCAAGGCGGTAAGGCCATCAGGGATTACAGTCCACCAGCCAGAAAAACTCGCTGGCCATCTTTCAGAATAAGTGTATTCCGAAACAACTTGGCGATGTGTATTAAACCTCTACCTCGAAGTGAAATGACGATTCGTAGAAACCAGCCTACTTTTATACAGAAGCCATGCATGACGGTTCTTCTTGGAGTTTTTGCGCGTTTACGACGGGGTGTGTTAACGGTATACCTCCCAAATGGCGAGGCGCGCACTTATGGAGATAAGAGTTCCTCCCTAAAGGCAGACCTTACGATCAAAAATTATAATTTTTTCTCCCGGTGCCTATTTGAAGGAGACGTAGGGTTTGGTGAAGCCTATATGGCAGGATACTGGGATTCGAGCGACCTGACTGGGGTGATTCGGCTATTTATTGAAAACAAAGATGCCGTTTCAGATGGACAATTCCGAACAGCTTGTGTGTTGCGGGCTCTCAATCGTTTGAGGTATCTAACACAAAAAAACACCCTTTCAGGAGCACGGAAGAATATTGAACGCCACTATGACATCAGCAATGACTTCTTCCAGCTCTTTCTGGATGTATCGATGACATATTCCTGCGGGCTATATCTCTCTCCCAGCGACACCCTTGAGACGGCCCAATTAAACAAGCTCATCGCCATCATAAATAAGGCCCGTATTGATTCTAGCGATCATGTTCTCGAAATCGGGTGCGGTTGGGGCAGCTTTGCCATCGAGGCGGTTAGGAGAACTGGCTGTCGCGTTACTGGAATTACTGTTTCTGAAGCGCAGTACCGTTTAGCCCGAGACCGGGTTCGCCAGGAAGGGCTCGATCACCGAATCAAGATCCTTCATGCCGATTACCGTGAGGTACACGGACATTTCGATAAGATTGTCTCTATCGAGATGCTGGAAGCTGTCGGACATGCGTATCTGGGAACCTTTTTTCAGTGCTGTGACCGGCTACTCAAACCCAACGGGCTCCTGGTGCTACAGGTCATCACCTATCCTGATCAGGAATATGACGCTTATCGGAAGCGCTGTGGCTGGATTCCGAAACACATCTTTCCGGGTGGACTTCTCCCATCATTAACCGCGCTCTGCCAAGCTATGACTGCCTACTCGAGCTTTGTAGTTGAGAACCTGGAAAATGTGGGTTTTCACTATGCTCTGACTCTGAGACATTGGCGTCAACGTTTCCAGTCCGCTCAGGATGCAATTTCTCAAATGGGCTTTGACCAAGAGTTCCAGAGAAAGTGGCTTTACTATTTCTCTTATTGTGAGGCCGGATTCGCCACACGCACGCTAAACGACCATCAACTGGTGCTCACTCGCGTCAATAATATAAACTTGCCAGCTTGGCCCTAAGTCTCAGCTATTGTTCGGCCAAACTTCAACAGACCGAGTGAAGAATAACACTACGCTCAGGATCCTGTCAAAGCTTACTTTCTAGGCAAGCACTTAAGGAGCTCTTTTGCCTACCACTCCAGCATTTCGTTTTCAGTCCGAAATTGGCCAAAGCCTTCAAAGAAGAGTGACTTCTTGCTGAGTTTTCTGTTGACCTCGAAACTGGTCCAGATCGCCAGGGCCCTTTAAGGCACACTATCTATAACGCATTGGCATGGCAGATGCTACCAGTGTTTTATAGTTCCCGCAAGGAATTCCAACCCATTCCAATCTAGGGAGAGCTACGTTAATGGGCCGGCTTTGTATGAGAGGATAAAGCGGCGTATGATTAAACACTTTAGGAGATGGAGAACAGGTTCGACTTATGTTTAGAAAGACCAATAATCAAGAAAAGCGCAGAGCACCCTATACACAGCCACGCTAGCCAGTCCCCATAGCGTGTATAAATGGTCTTAGAATCCATAGGGATTATCGTTTCGGTTAACACGCCCCTCACAAAAATATCCTGACCGCTTGCGTCCTTAACGCGATCAACAATTCGACCGTAAGGGTCGATGAAACAAGAGACTCCCGTATTTGCGCAGCGCACCAAATAAATCCTGTTTTCCACGGCTCGGAACACGTTCGAGGAGAGGAAATGGTAAGGGGCGGCGGTCTTCCCGAACCATGCTTCATTTGTGATGTTGACGACAAACTGGGCTCCGTTCTTAACGAATTGTCTGACCATGTCGGGGAATACGGTTTCCCAGCAGATATTCACGCTAAAACGGAAACCCGGCCCTTCGAATACGGTGAATTCTTTTCCAGGTGTATAGTTGCTTACATTGGGCACATTGATCCAGTGCCAGGGGATGGTCTCTTCCATGGGCATGTATTCCCCAAATGGCAAAAGGCGGATCTTGTCATATCGCTGATTTGTGCCTTTGTCCTCAGGACTGATGAGAAAGGCAGAGTTATAAAACTTGGCCTCCTTCCCTTTCTTGAATTTTTCATGACTGGAGCTTCCTAACAATAGATAGCTTCCGCCCGCCTCTGCCATCCGTCTAACCTCTTCGTGGAGCTTGGGGGCTTTGGTGATCATCAGAGGCGTAGCGGCCTCGGGCCAGATGATGAGTGCCGGCCGATTCTTTGAGACCTCTTGCGACAGGTCGGTGTAGGTACGCATAATGAATTTTATGTACGCCGGATTCCACTTCTTGCTCTGCTCAATATTTCCCTGGATTACAGAGACCTTGATTCCCTTTCCCTGGATTGGCTGAGATATGGTCACAACGCCGTAGGCTAAGCTGACCATCAGAAAAAGGGCTGCTGCGCCCGCCAGGGCGGATGCCCCACGCTCAGGACTGGTTTTAAGCGGCTGCCGAACAGAAGCAGTTGTTCGGTGAAATAGAGGGAGAACCAGGCCAGCTACCGCAGAATTGATTATGACAATGAGAAAACTGACCCCGTATGCTCCCGAGAAAGAAGCGATCTGAATAACCTGTGGATAGGGAACCTGGGAGTGCCCAAGCAACGGCCATGGGTGCGCCATAAACCCCATGTTTGATCTGACGAATTCCAGAGAAACCCAGAGGAATGGGGCCGTGAGGAATACTTCTGTCAAATTAAAGCGTTTTGTAAGAAAAGAGAATGCTAACCCGAAGAACCCAAAATAGGAGCCCAAGTAAACGATCAGGATAACCTGGTGAAGGAAAGTAAAGGAACTAACCTGCAGCGTCCAATAGAAGACTCCTGAGAAAAAGCTGATGCCGCAAAGGAATGCCAAAAAGAAACCGAATAATGCCCTTTTCCCATAGACAGCAACAAGGAGTGGTAGAAGTCCAACCCACGCCAGCCATCCCAGGTCATACTTTGGGAAGGCCAGAACAAGCAAAGTCCCGGACAGAACCGGGGCAAGAAAAAGGAGGGATATCTTTAATACTCTGGTCTTCAGTACGTTAATTGTTCCACACAAGAGTTGTCGCATAGGGCAAGGTGCAGTGCGTTTTCTTTACCCTTCAACACTTACCACGATGACGGTCAGGTCGTCGTGTTGGGCGGCGCCACCGACAAATCTGCTGACGTTGTCAAGGATTTCCTTCAAGAGGGGATCTGCCGACATCTTTCCTGCAGTCCTAACCACATCCTGCAGGCGCTCGAACCCAAAGATCTCCTTTTGCTTATTCATTGCCTCAACGATACCGTCCGTATAAAAGACAACCCTGTCGCCTCGCTCAAGTTTCAGTCGGGTTTCCTGATAATCAGCCTCATCCAGGATGCCGAGAGGGAATCTGTCCCCTTCGGTCTCCATGAGATGGGCTTCCCCCGTCTTGGGGGAGAAGTGTATTGGTTGGGTTTGGCCGGCGCTACAGAAACTCAGAATTTTGTTACTCCCATCTAAAACCGCATAAAGCAAGGCCACGAACATGCCTGACTTGATATCCTTCTTGATCCTCTTGTTGGCCCGGATCATGATATCCCCTACCGAAAGCTGCTCGTCGGACAGCATGCGGAATACGCTTCGGGATGCTGCCATGACGAGGGCACCGGAAACGCTTTTCCCGGTCACGTCCCCTACAACAAGGCCCAATCTCTCCTCACCCAACTCAATGAAATCAAAGAAATCTCCACCCACTTCCCTCGCTGGGATTGAAGTAGCTGCTATGGTGAATCCCGCGATCTGAGGACAAACAGATGGAAGCATGCTCATCTGGAGGTCACGTGCAATGTTCAATTCCTCTTCCATGCGCTGTTTTTCCAAGTTTTCCTGGAAGAGCCTCGCATTTTCAATAGCCACTGCCCCCTGATGAGCTAACGTACGGAGAAGATCGATATCTTCACGGTTGTAAGCTTTACCTGATTTCTTTTCACCCAGGTTTAGCGAGCCAATCACCCGGTCTTGAAAAACCAAAGGAACCATGAGACTCGCATGAAGCGCCTCAAAATTGGCGGCACAGCTTTCGGAAACTGATCTGTATTTTGGATCTTCAAGCATGTCATATTTCGTTACTTCCCTTTTCTCACCTTCAATGATCTCAATGAGAGGCTCATCCCTCTTGATAATTCTCCTTTCCACATCTTCTTTTCTTTCTCCGTCTGCCAGGTAGATCTGATATTCAATCCCAGCCGAAGTCAATAGCATGACAGAACTGGTGTTGATGAACATATCTTCAATCAAGGTTTGTGTAAGGCGCTTAAGAATCATTGGCAGTTCCAGCAAAGAGGTCATGGCTCCACCAACTTTTTCCACGATAGCGCCATAGTCATATTCCTTCCGAAAAAACAGACGGTCCACAAGAGATTGAATACGGTTACGCAAAGGGTTGAAAACCAGAATTATTCCAAGGGTGAACAATATGGGAAAAGCCTGAGACTGTGCTAATTGGTATTTGCCTACAAAGACATTCAGTGAAATGGTTACCCCCAGGTAGGCTGCAATGACCACAACCGTAACAATCGCATACCCCACGGTGCGTCTTATAATAATGTCAGCATCGAAGAGGTTGTGCCTGACAATGGAGTAAGCGATTAACACAGGAAAGAAGACAGCAAAGAGAGATACAAAATTATACGGGAAATACACCTTCAGCGCGAGGGCAAGTAGTGCTAATATTGCCACAGGGAGAAAAGCAATGGCCACTCCAAAAATCATCATCTTGGCTCGCTGGCGGGCCGTTATGACAGCAGTCTTGAAGTAGGTGTGAATGACGAGGACTATGAAACTCACAAAGCCAAAAAGCGTAAACACTCTGGCGAAAGTGCTGAGTTCTATATAGGTAGGTAACCAAGATGGCGAATTTGATCCAACCACCTCCGGAAATGTTGAAAAATAGATTTGGTAAGCCACGGCTAATAATATGGGTGGCACGTAGATGAGGTATTCAAGTGCTGGGAACCTAATCATTATGGGCTTTCTTTCAGGGAAGATCAAACCAAGATGCAAGAAAGTGAACGGAAAGATGCTAAGAACGAGATAATGAAATCGGACAAGACAATATGAGGAATGGATTTCAAAGCCGGTTATACCGTAGTGGCCTATGGTGAAACTCAGTATCAGAAAGGCCCAGCTTGTAAATGTGTTGGGTTTGAGAATATAGACGATGAAGCCGAGGATACAAATCGCGAGGCCAACAAAAAAGTTGATCGAAAAGACCATAAAGAAATCTTTCAGAGTGAATATGTCCACTGGCACCGAGACTTCACGGACTTCGCCTTTTGACTGGACCCGATAATGAACCAGTGTTCCTGGGTCCGTTTTCTCGATCGCATCGAGCACATCCTGGCCTATCTTGACGGCTTGACCATCAATGGAGAGGATACGATCTAAGTATTTCAGGCCTGCCTGTTTGCCCGGCCAGTCTCTGCTGCTGTAGGAGCCCACATAGGGAGGGTGATATATCGTGAAGCCAGGGAATGGCTTGTTTATCCATGATAGGGCCTTGACGAAACAAAAGATAGTGATCACGATGGTGATAGTGATCAGAGCATAAAGGATAACGGACGGGACATTGAAGCGGTCCTTCATGCAAACTTCTCCTTGTTTGCGATTTTACGTTTAGAGCTTAACGTCGTGGTTTTCAAATCGAAGCATAGCACAGAAGCAACGGTGCCAGCAACAGGGTTCAAATGTCCGGGGGAAATAAGATTTAGGTGGCGAAACTGAGAAATTGGAGTAATGCATTGAAGTTACCCAAGGGGCGCCTTTGAACTCAAACGATCCTTCAACAATAATTCCTGCCAGCCACCTTGCAGTGGGCTGGCGGGCACATCATGTTTACGCGAAAATATCTTCTTTAAACTCTGCAAAAGTCCGAGGCTGCACTCAATTGCCCTTACATGCGATCACCGCATGCCCGCGTTGCTGAGACACCCATATTTCATACCGACTCGAAGATTGGGATTGCGCCTGATCAGGACGACCTTTCGGCCGTGATCAATAGTGCTGGGTCCCCTGGTACTCAATACCAACTTTGAACTGAATGAAACTCCTAAACTGATTTTTGATAGCTGAGCAAAAAATGATGCCCAGGAGCCAACACAACGGCCCGTGGGCAAAAAGGATCCTCAAACGCAGTGCTGTATTTTTTGAAGGCCCGAAGCCGTTCAATTCTTGCAGGCTACGCTCATGACGGTGCTGGTCACGAACAGTCGCACCTGCCCTTATCCTCTTTTAGTGACCGGCTTGACCACGTGAGTCTGAGTCAGGTTTGTCTCCCAAGAATAATTTCGCAAGAGCTCCTGGGCTTGGGATGGGGCTTCTCAACGGGCTCTGATTAGGGCGAACACTTAACGGCGATATTTATCTGTGCCATAAAGACATCAGAGCTCGCAGCCGGGTTTACGAGTTTTGTAACGACCCAATTTCCACCCACATCAGGAAGTCCCCACACGCCTGGAGAACCGCAGATGCCGCTGATAACCACTTCGTTGAGAAAGTTCTTCAGCTCTTCCCACTGCCCGTCGAAATTGTCATGACAGACAACAACATCTCTCACCTGGCTGTAAGCCTGTTGGATTCCGGCTACCTTCAATTTCAGAGAGAAGCTCATCTTTGTGACCAATAGTGCAAATGGACAGAGGGAGTCGTCACCAGCAAACGCTGAGCTCGCGTCAAATCTTTCGAAAAGGACGGAAAGCTCGCCCCCTCTGTAATCCACCCAAGGTCGCGGGGCCTGATTTATCTGGATAGCGTCCCATGGCACCACACCGCCCCCACCAGCTTGCAGAGTTGATGGGCCTGTGAAAAGGAACACTCCCGCTATCAACAGCAAAACAAAAAGTACCTTCATTATCTTCATCCTAAATCCTCCTTTCTGAGAATTCATCTTTCTCTCTGAAATCCACCTGCCAACTGCCTCCGAGATGTGTCCGTCCGAGCTATTTGAGTTTGAAGTCCGACTTGCTCGGCACCGAATAATCGATTGAAATGTACCACTTCACACTATCACCTAAAATTGTCTTGACTTGTGGCTTCTGCTCCATGATAAAGTGGGATCCGGGTGCCTCGTGAGGGCCCCCGTAGTCCGGGGTCCACAATTTTGTCAGCGCCATCACGTGCCCAAGCTCATGGACAAGCAAGCTTTGGATGTAGAGGTAATAGAGCTGGGGCTTTATCTCGTGGGTTGTGTCTAAGCCGTCGTAACAATTACCCGACACAGCAGCGCATTCCTGGTCTATTTTATTTTTGATCCGCTGGGTGTAAAGCGTGGCGACACCCGTTGTGTTAGGCGTTCCCGGATTCGAAGAACCAAGTGCAACAGTCCCGCAGGCGTTCAGGCTCTCGGTGAGCCTCACTGCATGTTGCTTGGGATTATTGATACCAGGGATTTCCCTGAGTGTGTTCACTTGAGTCGCAGTGATCTCATGGATCGTGATCCCGAGTCCGCCCTGGTCCTTGCGCGCCTCCACCAGCTCCCATGGATCATATGGAGCAGTAGCATAGGGCTTCACAGGGATGTTGCTACCGCTGGTGAAAAGGGGCTGGCAAGTCCCTAGCGGGTCGTTGGCCCCACACTTTGGGGGTGTGCCGGGGCATCCCTTAGCTCTGATCAGGATAACGAAGAGGTCAGGCGTTTGCCAGTTAAGACACGTGCGCCTGTCCTCGCCTTGAGCTCCTGTGCACGGCAGGAACTTCTGGGGCGGGCTACCGAGAAGAGTGATACCATTCGGACTTTGTTCCACCGAATCGGGAATCCCATCCCCATCAAAATCAGGTGCGGTCTGGGCAATTGCCTGACTCGGAAACAAAGCAAAGCTCAGGGCAGCTAACCCGATCAACCCGAAGACCAGTGTGAACTTTACATCGTTTGTTTTTCTCATGACGTCCCCTCCCTTCTACCTTCAATATGTCATGTATTTCTAAACCTTATCGTCATTCCGCTTTCCCCGCCCCGCTATCAAATTTCTCCGTTCCGCAGTCAGAGGCAGGCCTGTCACCGCTTTCTCCTTGGCCAGGGTCAAAACTCTCCTTAGTTGCATCCTAAGGTATTATAGTGACCGAATCGGATGCAATGAACCCGGCGGTATCACCCCTAAGGCTACCACTCATGTTGAGTTTTTCTGTCTCAGGGCCGATATCTCCGATTTCCCTGGTAAGGAAAAGGCACACCAAGTCCTTATCATTATCGTGATCCACGTCGAACGCCACGCAGGCAGGTACTCCGAATATTCGAACAATTGAATCTTCTTTTCCCGTTACGCCAAATCTCAAGGAATCCCTTATTACTTTTGTCCGGGCATCAAACTTTCCTTTAGACAGGATGGCCACGGGGATCACCCCAAACAGCCCCGACCACCGCGGGTTGATGAGGTTCTTTTCGCTTAACGGTCTGATGTCTATTTCAACCTTAAGATTCAGTGACGAGATATTAGGCAGAACATCAGTTTTGACTGTATAGTTCGCGATCTCGACGCATTTACTCCCATCTTTACATTGGCCAGTAGCTGGATCTATCTCGGGATCCCTCTCATTGCAGGAAGTCGTAGCAAAGCAATCGAGGGATGTCGCTGATTTCAGGACCTCGGGAGGGTAATAGTCAAGCAGGTTAACGTCAAAACATATTTCTTGGCCTGGTGTAACATTGATGAGATCACCCCCGGTTGCGACTGTACCGTCTTGGTTGAGTATTATCGTGAAAGCTGACGTGTCCGTGTGAATGGGAGGTCTCAGCATGTTGTCCTGTATGAATTTACCGTACTGATCAAAAAGGCAAGGTCCGTCGCAACAGGTGATGAGAGTGTTGCGATGGCCGGGCTCGCATGTGATAAAGAAGTCATCAAAAGTGACGCATATGTTATAAGTAATGGAGTCCGCCGTTTCGGGAGGAGAGCTCAGGCTGGCGCTGTCGCAGGCATCACCAACACCATTATCATTGGAGTCTTCTTGATTCTTGCTACAAAGATCATGACCAACACAGTCACTATTAGCAGTGCATGGCTTCCCGCTATTCAAACAAGTGCCAAGTAGAGGACCATTAGGTATTTTAGGACAGTTGTCGCAGGCATCACCAACACCATCGTGATCGAAATCCAACTGATCAGCATTGGGCTTTCCGAGGCAGTTGTCGCAGACATCACCAACGCCGTCACCATCCGTATCTAACTGATTAGGATTGTAAACCGTGGGACAATTATCCTGCGAATCAGACACACCATCTCCGTCCGTATCGACAACTGTTGCTATATTCGCAAACCGGGCAGAAACGCTGCCTTCTCCCGAAAGGCCATTAAAAAAGGCCACGCGCGTGAGAGGACCCATTCTGACTACGTTGGGAGATCCAACTCTTATTGGAAGTGGTGCGATGAAATCAGATGGGGCTGGCATGGTAGTCCTTGTATCGAAACCAAAAATAAATTTCTTTAATGAATCGTTATAGCTAATAGATACCGTATGGGGTTCACCCACCAATGTCAGCGGGTCTTCATGATAATATAGGCGTTCATATTCCCCGGGATATATATTACAGTTAGGCGCAGTACATCGGACGATATTGAAGAAGCCCACTGGTTGAGTCCCATTGAGTCTGATTCCTGCTAATGCCCTAATATCACCAGTTGCGTCGCCAGGGCCACCACCACCGGCGTTGTAAAAAGAACCAAACACCGCGGCCATCGGGGTGGCCGGATTGGGCTGCGGGAGATTTATGAGTTGTTCTACTTTAAGACGGGCCTGAAGCTCTTTTACATTTTGGCCATTGAGCAGATTCAAGCCATTGTTAGCGAAGGAAGCATAGCCCCGCACAGCCATTCCGAAAACCCCGTCGCTGATCTGCTCCCTCACAATCTCAAGAGCTTGGTTTATTTCTTCAGTGTAATGTTTCCAGTTCGTACTCTTGATTAGTGCGGAGCTAAAGTCATCGTATGCGGGTGCGGGTGGGGTGTTGTTGTTAATATAGACATTATCGAACAAAGCTGAAACAAATCCCCCCAGGCCGCTGGCAACATTGGTGCCAATGGCTTTGAAGGGAATTGGAGAGGTCAAGGGGGCTGAGACCGCGGGAGGATAAGAAGCAGTGATACTTTCATCCAATGCGAAATCAAACTTCGTGCCGTTCCACGAAATGAACAAGTTATGGGTTGTCCCCAGCCCCAGAATATCGCCTAATAGACCGGAATTAAATTCGGTGTAACCGGTGGTGCAGTTGAAATCGGAACAACTTCCGACTGAATAACGGGCTCTCAGTCCGCTACCAAAATTTCCGATTGCGACCTCGGCTCGAACGTGGGCGGGGCCGTCATCATAGAAGAACCCGTGGATTCGCGCCCGTGGAAAATCTCCGTTATATATTAGGTCAGTCACTGTAACGTCTGCCTGGATAGAAGTCACATTGTTTGGATCGAAAAAAGTTAGATTATTGCTTATATTTGGATTATTAAGGCTGCTCCTGGCCGCTGAGCGAAGTGCATCATCCTCAATACGCGTAACAAATTCCAGATCCGCCCACTTGGTGGGATCAATCAAGCCATAGCCAAAGACGCAACCCCTTGCCATATATGTTCCAGAATAGTCGTAAGATGTATTATGAGTGTGAATATATGTAAGGTTATCGTTATCCATTATTACCCATGTCCAAAATGGGTAATTGGCAGGAGTCATAGAGGTCTTGTCCAGGCAGGAATATGAAGAATATGCTTCAGCTCCTGGAATGGAGCCGCATCCAACAATTTGATATTCCCCATTTGCAACACCACCATAACCCGTCAGGTTATAGAGTCCGGGGGCCACGGACAGGCTCCAAATTGAGCAGCCTTCATTCCCTAAGTAGTTATGGTACTTCCACTCTCCTACGGGATTAAATTGAGCCGCAGCCGTTGCTGCGTAACCCATTAGGAGAGCTGCTGTTATGCTTACAAAAAGTATGGCTGCTGTTCGGGAAAATGTGGGTTCTCTTCTCTTTGGCTTCATATGCTCCTCCTCTCTGCAGATATGTTTACGAGATTTAATTTCCTGCTCCCCCTCGGCCAGTCACAAGGCAGTCCTCACGATCATACCGGTAGCCTCAGGGCTGCAAAAGTTCTCTCGGGGTATCTCCCTCCAATAAGAACGCTTCAAGAAATTGGATACCTGACCTAGACACTAGTCAAGAGCCCCAAACCGGTTCGACACGCTCGTCTAGCTTTAGGCCCGCCGGTGAGCAACCCTGCTCCATTGCAGGGCCGGGAATAGCCCCAGTTCCGGCAAGGAAAAGAAAAATGCTGATTAACAACAATGTATTTCTAATGTTCCCCCTTGGTTTATAACCTCCTCCTTTCTTCGTCACATGTTTGTCACGTTCAGGTTAAGTTTTTGTAAGAAGGACACTTAGTAGCGCTCGCCTACATGAGGCAAACCTCACTTCGGTGGGCAAGCTCAAATTCAACTTTGCTTCGTATTTCGGTTACGTTTTGAGTTGCTATTTCTTTTAGACAGCATCCGCTCTTTTCTAACTGGATTCAAGATTTCCCATAATTCATAGAGGTTGCTGAATGCCTTTTTCTCCTTTGCTCCGACCTCTTCAACAACTCCAACGAGCATACGCGGATTATTATCGGCTTTGCGGTAGATGCGAACTAAGTAGCTATTCATGACGGCTGCGAATCTTAGTGTTTAGTGCTAAGTGTTTGAATGAGTGAAGAGCCACCAAAAAGGAAAAGCCTGGCATCGACATTTTGAATGCCAGGCTTTTGGAAGTCCCACCCCCATTGGTCCCCCCGTTTGTTCGGTTATTGGTTACCAGTTGTTGGTTATTCAGTCGTTCATAAAAATCGCCTCCATGTATATCACAGTCAGGTAACCAAAAGGTAACCAAATTCAAGTGAAAAAAATTGGCATTGGAATTCTAACCTATTGATAGGAAAAGTAGATCTTTAGTGGTTGATAGTTGAGCAAAGAGATTTCAAATTTTTTTAGAAATCACTAAGACGCTTGAGTCCAATCGATCGAGAGGCATTATTTTCGGCAGGATCAGTAGGATCTTTTGGAAGAGTAAAATCGTGTCAAATGGTGTCAAAAAATCCGCGTATTCCTACTTGAATTCCCGTTTCATCGGGAATGACAGCCTTGTGCAGTTTCGGTAGAATGTGACTCTCATCGTTCGGAGGTAGTATTACTATCATGAGAATTTTATTTGAATTGTTCAACAAAGGATGTATAATTACTCAAAATGTCAACGGTTTACAAAATTAGAAATTTGCTGACTCTTGATAATACTCGAGATGAAGGTAGAATATGAAAAAGGAATTCAAGGCAGAGCTTAAAAAAATAGGGGTTTCCGTCGTATACCTTTTTGGTTCAAGAGCAACTGGAAAGGAGTCACATACCAGTGATGTTGACATCGGAGTGGTATTAAGAAAACCCATAGAGGATACCAGATCTTCATATAAAATCCTCCATGATTTATTTTCAGCGATTTACCCTTCATCAAGGCTGGATATTGTTTATTTGCAGAAAGCTTCTCTTCCCCTCCAGTATTTTGCCATCAAGGACGGAAAGATTATTTTTGAAGAAGACCCGAAATCGACTGCCGATTATGAAAACCGAGTTATAAATCAGTATCTCGATTTCAGACCCGTACTGGAATTGTTTGATCGAGTCACAATGAAAAGATATGCCAAGGCATAAAGTTCCTCTCAACAAAGAGGTATTACAGGCCAGAATTTCATATATTGAGGATTCTCTCAAGAGCCTGGAGAGGTTCAAGGGGATCCCCTATATAAAATTTCATTCAAATTCTGATAACTTCCGCATAGCCTTCTATGATTTACATAGGGCTCTCGAGGCTGTTATAGGCATAGGGTCTCATATTCTTTCAAGAATTCCTGGTGCCAGACCAGCCTCATATAAAGATATTCCTCGACTCCTTGAAAAACACAAGATTATTCCTGCCGAGTTTGTAGCTAACTCACTCACGAAAATGGCAGGCTACAGGAATCGAATGGTTCATTTTTATGGGGAAATTTCAGAGAAAGAGATCTACATGATCATCCAAGAGGAACTTGAAGATTTTCATATGTTTCTGGAGCACATCCATAAAGTCTTAAAGAACCCTACAAAATTTAATTTATCTGTAGAATGAACCCTCCCGTTAGAAAGTGAAAGACTTTCTAACGGGGTTTACCTCGCTTTCTGTTTGATTAGTCATTTCCGTGTACTAGAGCGAGGAGAGGAACCTACTTTTTCCAATATTTTTTTGTAAATACCAGTGGTTGTAGAATCCGGTTGGGTTTTAAGCTCTCTCTTGAGAGCCTTCTTACAGTCTTCATAAATCCTCAAAGCTTCATTATACATGCCTTTGTTCGCATGGAAGCTCATCAGTTTCTGATACGACTCCTCAATCAGAGGGTCCACCTGAATGGCCTTCTTATAACAATCCATTGCCTTTTTTAGGGAGCCCTGTCTCTCATGGAGACTTGCCATCTTGTTCAACAATTCAATATACTTCACCCTCAGTTCCTCTCTTTTCTTGTCTGGCCAGGGTGCATAAAGTTCCTCTGGAAGGAAATCTCCTTTGTAAATCTCCAGGGCTTCCGCGTAGAAAGGAAAAACCTCCTTCCCACCTTCTTTTTTTTGCTTCTCCTCGGCCATCTTAAGGAGCGATAAGAACCGATCGGCATCCACATGGCAGAGTTCGGCGTCGAGAAAGACAATGTTGTCGTGGAGGTGAATGTAAGAGGAGCCGAAGTCCTTATCAATGAAAGGTTCGAGAGACTTTCGCAAACGTTGAAGAGTCGTTTTAAAGTTCCTTTCTGCTACCCTTGGACTTTCCTCCGGCCAGAGTTCATCGATGATGATTTCTTTTGGAATCCTCTCGCCCCCGTAAGAGAGGATGGTTTTCAACAATTTTTTCGGCTGGCTCCGATCCCACTCGTCTTCCTCCATCAGGGAATCTCCACGAAATAACCGGAATGCTCCCAGGGTCTCAATTCGAAGAGGAGGAGCCTTCGAACGATGAATCTTCCTTCGGATCTCCCAGGCCTTCTCCCTCACTCTGGAATCTGGATGATTCGATAGCTTCTTGAGATCCTCCTCTGCCAGCGAAGAGAGACGCGTCGAAAGGAGATGCGCTGCATCATCGATGGCTTCTGAAACCTTTAACTCCAAAGCCAATATGCATGTTTTGATAAGATATTTCGTCCCAAGAGTATAGAAATATTCATATTTTCTCTCTCTCGCAATTTTAAACCCATTCTGCAGGTGTGAGAAAGCATCATCATTCATGCCTTGATCATGCTGAAGGAAAGCGATTGCAAAATGGATCTCCGCCAGAGAGATGTAATTTGAGATGGATGAGAAATATTCTAAGGCTTCACCAAGCTCCTTCTCAGCCCTTCTAAATTCTTTGAGGTGAGTACAAACCAGGCCCATTTGTATTCTGGTTCGGTTGAGGTGGTACTTCGACGGAGCTTCACTTGAAAAGGCATCCATGGATTGATCGATGGCCTCCCTGGCTTTCCTAAAATCATTCTCATGGAGATAAATGAGCCCTAACAACCTAAAAGCCAATCCCTTAAAGAGGCCATTTTTTAAGGAGATCGCTGTGCTAAGATACTGTTTCCCGATCTTCTCTGCCTCTGAAAATTTTCCCTGAGAAGCTCTTAAGTACCCCGAAATTTCGTATATCCATGGCGCCATATAAAGGAACCCGTGCTTATCGATCTCCTCCTGAAGTTTTTCGACCAGAATCTCTGCCTTGCTAAAGTCGCCCCGGTGGTTTGCCAGAAGACACTGAACTGCAAGTTCTATTGCCCTGAATTCTGGATGAACACTCTTCTCGGTGACCTTTTCAATTTTCTTACACCCTTCGTCCACAAGAGAAAATTCCCCAAGCAAAACAAAACCAAGAGCAGAAAAACACAAGGCATACGCCTGGAGGCTGGCATTCCTTAACTGCTTGGCGATCGAGTAAGCATTCCGGCAGGCCCAGATCCCTTTACGAATATCGCCTTCTCCCAAGATGCGACCCAGTCCAACGAAATTCCAGAGGACGGCCCTCTCGTGCGGGTATTCAATCGACTCCGACTGTTGAAGGGCTGCCTCTCCCTCCTCGATCAAAATTTCTACGGGCGTCAGATGGATGCCTGTTTGAATGAAGCTCTCGATGAGTTGTGCAAGAGAAATGAGCGTACCTCTCATATCTCCTTGTTGTTTGAACTGAGTATAAGCCTTCTGAAGGGCGATCAGATTCTCTCTCCCCCCTGAAACCGTTTGGTCATTGCGAGATAGAAAAAGAGCCAAGGACTGTCTTGAATGGTACCGTTAGGGAGGGCGTGAAGCCACTTAGACAAATCCTCTATTCTTCCTTTTCGTAATAAAACCACCCCAAAACGCGCAATCACGGAGGCCGCCTGTGGGTAAGCGTTTGCCTCAAGAAAGTATTTCACTGAATTTTCCAGTTCTCCTCTTTGATCATAGAGAGTCCCTGCCTTGAGGAGCAAGGACTTCTGTTCTTCATGCCCTACCGACGTCACAAATTTGGCCTTTAGGAAATTTCTGAAGAGGTGATGATATTGAAATAGCCACCCCTTTTTCTCATCATAGAACGAATGGACAAAAAGGTTTTTTCTCACATGCTCCCGAAGAATCTCCTCGGCCATTTCCATCCCAAGAAAATCCCTCATGAAAGCGGGTTCGATCAGATCGATGAGGGATGATCTGATTAGAAATTTCTGAACTTGCTCCGATAAAGAGGAAAAGATCTCCTTGCCAAAATACTGAAAGATTTCTTTCTTAAAATGATTGGGAAAATCCTCTGAAATAAACTTTTCCATGGTCGACTCTTGAAATCGGCCCAGGAACTCCGCAAACAAGATCAGCGCCCCAATCCATCCCTCTGTGGCTGAGTGAATCTTTTTCAATTGACCGGCGTCGAAAGATATCCCACGAACTTCTTGGAAAAACCCCTTCGATCTCATCTTGGGTGAAGGCTAGATCCTCATTGGTTAAGACCAGCGCTTGCTGTCTTATCTTGAGATGCTGAAATTCCAGAACGGGAGGAGGTATTTCTCTTGATAACAATATGAGGTGTACATTCGGTGGCGAATCTTCAACCAAAACTTGAAGGAACTTAAATCCAGGAGCCGTCGTGGAAAGCCGGTCCAGACCGTCCATGGCAATCTGAACCGGGATCGAGACCTCTTTGAAAATGGATTGCGCCCATTCTCGGTAAAGCGGAATCTCTTCCCCGGTCCCGTGATTTGCGGGGGATAAGGAGAAAGAAGGTGTGAAAAATCGATGTCCCTCAGGACCTGTCTGGAGGGATTGAACCGTTAAATGGAAAAGACTCGCGGGATCGGATTCGTCTTTGTCTAAGCTCACCCAAGCGAATGGCATCTCCGATGTCTTTCCATAGGAGGCAGCTAAAGTCGTTTTCCCCTGGGCGGCCTGGCCCAGGATGAGAATTAACTTCTTGTCTTTGTTTTCTTCGATCAGATTGACAAGACGGGGTCGATATAAAATTTTTGGTAGATAAGGAGGTGTGATTTTGGAGATATTAACAGATTGGTTCATCTGGAATTCTCCAGACCTGTCTAAAGTCCTTTAAACACATGCAAATATATCATAATCGATTGAATAATCAACAAGAATTTAAATCGTTTCAAGTTTCGGTTGTGTGCGGTAGGAGAGGCCTCCCATGCTTTGAAGATGGCAAGGACCTCCATTTTTTGCTTGACAGAGAAATATGGCTGACCTATACATAGTGAAAAAGCAAGCAACGATCGTACAAAATAGTCCTCCCCGGCCCCGTGACTCATTGAACCAGCCCCTTCGGTGGCCCTTGAGTTGGAAAACAAATGATTGGGCGAAAGCATTCTGAAAAAAATAATACGATAAAAACCAATCCAGAGAGAAGCCAAGAAGGTAAGATCGTGGAGGTGAAATGGCGACTGTTCGATCTCTTCATTCATGACCTCACAGGACCTCTGTCTATTGTTTCCACCAGCACGGATAGCCTTCTCCATAAAGTGGACCGATACGGTCCTCTGACAGATCACCAGAAGCGCCTTTTAGATCGTGTTTCGAGAAACATCCATAGGGCCAAGAATTTAACCCAAGAGATGATCGAAATCCTTCGTTCGGAAGAAGGAGTATTCGAGAGGAATATTTTTCAATTGAAAAAACGGTTGTGGAAGCCCTCTTGGACGTTCTCGAGATGTCCATCCCCAATGCCGTCGAAAGGCTCAGTCAAGCCGAGAACCAGGAAGCGTTCCGGCACGACCTGAAGGATCACGGGATCTTTGTTGAGATCATCGGCAAGTATGGCAAGTCTCCTTTCTGCCATGATCAAAAGAAGATTCAACAAATCCTTCGGAACCTGATGAGCAATGCGATGAAATACCGCCGTCAGCGCATGGAGGTGAAGATCAGTGGGGAGGCGGATTTGCTCGTCTCGGTGGAGGATGATGGGATTGGAATCCCCTTGGAGGAGCAAGGGGTCATTTTTGAGCGATTCGTTCGGCTGAATAATGAAAAAACTGCCTATCTCCCAGGACTCGGATTAGGCCTCACAGGGGTCAAGGCTCTGGTGGAGACCATGGGAGGAGAGATTACCTTGGAGAGTCAAGAGGGAGTGGGAACACGATTTATGGTTCGAATTCCTCCGATTCGATCTCCCAGAGACAACGGGAGGGGCATCATGGCGAAATCCATTCTGGATGGAAGGACAATTTTGGCAGTCGATGATGAGCCAGATGTCTTGAAAATTCTCGAAGAGGAGATATCAGCAACCTGTCCCAACTGCAAACTAGACAAGGCCACCGCGTATGAGACCGCGGCCAAAATGTTAGAATCAACGGACTATGACGTCGTCATTCTAGACATCATGGGAGTTCGAGGTTTTGACCTGTTGGATGTGGCGGTGAAGAAGAACCTCCGAGTGGCCATGCTTACAGCCCATGCCCTTTCGCCAGAGGCTCTGAAGAAGTCGGTGGAATTGGGGGCTCGGGCCTACCTCCCGAAGGAGAAACTGGGCCGAGATTGTTCCATTCCTGGAAGATGTGCTGACCTATGAATATGTTCCAGGGTGGAAGCGTCTTTATGAGAAGTTGAAGGGATTTTTTGATAGTAAGTTCGAGTCGGATTGGGAGAAGAAGACAGGTCTCAATTGGCAGGAGTGGACGAAGTGGAGAACTCCGTGAGATTAGTTTACCCAAGACGAGACGTCTCTCACTGTGAACTCCAGGGACGAAGACGGTGAAAGCATGATGGCTGAATCTATTTTGAACGGTAAAAGAATTCTTGCCGTGGACGATGAACCAGATGTTTTGGCGGTTCTGGAAGAAGAGATCTTGGATGCCGCGCCAAAATGCAAATTAGAAAAAGCTACGACTTATCACGAAGCCACCCAAAGATTAGCCTCTCGGTCTTATGACGTCGTGATCTTGGATATCATGGGAATCCGGGGCTTTGAACTTCTCAATTTATCGACAAAGCGAAATCTCACCGTAACCATGCTTACGGCTCACGCGCTTTATCCGCATTCATTGAAACGTTCCATTGAGATGAAGGCTCGAGCGTATCTTCCCAAGGAGAAGCTAGGAGAAGTGGTTCCCTTCCTGGAAGATGTATTGAAGTATGATTATCTGCCCGGGTGGGGTCGCCTGATGAAAAAATTGGAAGGGTATTTTAATTCCCGGTGGGGGAGGTCCTGGAAAAAATCTGAAGAAAAGTTCTGGAAAGAATTTGATGAAAAAACCTCCGCTAAAAGAAATAAAAAGTAAACCCTGTTAGAAAATCCAGCTGGGCATTAAACCCCGCCGGAATTATTTAAAATGTGACCCCGCTGCAGAGCATCTGGGCATTATTTCTAACGGGGTAAACGGAAAATTGACTTGGGGTGCAGGAAAATTATTTGCAGCCCCGACATAGCAGGTATAAAATAATAAACTGACGAGGGGGGGGTGGATTATGGCAGATTCCATTCTAAACGGGAAATGTGTACTGGCTGTGGACGACGAACCAGATGTTCTATCGATTTTAGAGGACGAGATTCTGGGAGCAGCCCCAAAATGTAAATTCGAAAAAGCCAAGACCTATGAGGAGGCGGTTAAAAAGTTGAAGTCCCAAACGTATGATGTGGTTATCCTCGACATCATGGGCGTTCGGGGTTTCGACTTATTGGCATTGGCAGTGAGCAGGGATTTCCGGGTGGCGATGCTCACAGCCCATGCCCTCACCGCTGAAGCATTAAAACGGTCTTTCGAAATGAAAGCTAGGGCATACCTTCCAAAGGAGAAGCTGGGAGAAGTCGTCCCTTTCCTGGAGGACGTGCTGAAGTATGAATATCTCCCCGGGTGGAGGCGCGTCCTCGAGAAATTAAAGGGTTTTTTTGACAGCAATTTTGAATCAGACTGGGAGAAGAAGACGGGTTTGACGTGGCAAGAATGGCACAAGTGGGAGTAGAAGAGGTCGATGGAATGATGGAAGAGTGAAATCA
Source organism: uncultured delta proteobacterium (assembly GCA_963711845.1). Lineage (GTDB taxonomy): Bacteria > Desulfobacterota > BSN033 > BSN033 > UBA1163 > CAVQFR01. Next base: position 1,462 of record CAVQFR010000007.1, on the reverse strand, counting down.
TGGGTGAGAACATGGAGATTCTCCTGATGGAATCATGGAATACTGGGATATTGGAACGATGGAAGCATAGCGGGACTCAGAACAAAAGGAGGTGTCCTTATGGCCGAATCCATTCTAAACAGTAAGAGGATCTTAGCAGTAGATGATGAGCCTGATGTTTTGGAAGTTCTGGAAGAGGAAATTTTGGGATACGCCCCAAACTGTATCATCGAAAAAGCCACTACCTATCAGGAAGCCACCAATAGAATTGAATCTCAGCACTATGACGTGGTGGTCCTTGATATTATGGGAGTCCGCGGTTTATCGACCTCTTGGACCAAGCCGTAAAGCGTAACTTTCCGGCCGCCATGCTGACAGCTCATTCTCTCGATCCATATCGCTGAAACGTTCCATTGAATTGGGAGCCAGCGCTTACCTCCCCAAGATAAACTGCAGAGATCGTTCCTTTTCTAGATAAACATTTTGGAATCTTCCCGACGGTTTATCTGCTGGGGGCGCCTGATGAATGCATTAGAAGGATATTTCGTGAGCCGCTGGGCGGCAATCATGGAGAAGTCCGAAGAGAAATTCTGGAAAGATTTCGAGAAAAAGACACCCCGAACTAAATGAGAAAATGAGAACAATGGTGCTGGGCCTTGAAACTTGACAGATGATTTTATTGAAGTGAGCGAATTCAGGATCAGATCTTTGATGTGAATGGAATTGGGTGGAAAAGGTGAACGATAGGCGACTAAAGCGTATAGCAGATGGAAAATAGCGAATAGCAAAAGATTCCATCGAGTGAGTCTCTTCCAACCAATTTAACGCGAATAACGCAAGCAATAAATGAGTAGAACTGGAAAATAACGAAATGGGTGGGGTGAACGGGGGCAAATCTTTATCCTTTACTTTCCGGTACTGCTTCTGTGTCGATAAACCCATTGCATCTTAGTCAATGACAAGAATTCGAACCCATTACCCGCCTAGGATCAGATCGTCAATGTTGGTGAAATTTGGTGGAAGAGGGGAACGCTAAGAAAATAGAGTTGGCCCTACCTACCGACTATTCGCCGCTCAGCACATGCGAAAATAGAATAGTTCTAACACCCAATACTTCAGGCATCCCGTAATGACCGTTTTTTACCCCGGCAGCAAAAGGCCCCCGGATTCTTGCGGGAGGATGAATGCGCCAACTTTTGGCCGGGATGTCGCCCCGCTTGGGCGTTAGTCAGGTGCCGCGGGCTTTGCCCGTGGGGCTCCACTTTTCGAAAAGGAGGAGATTATGAGAACTCTATCAGATATGTGGGAATTCATTCAATCATCCCCCCGTACATGCTCGAAGAGATCGCGAAACACGGCAAGCCTCATCAAAGGGATTGGGCCCTCCGAAATCTGGCTTGGGCCGGCTTTATCAGAGGGCAGCGCTATGCATTGGGAGCCCTTCCATCCGCGGCGCCTGTTGGCCATAAATCCCGCACTGTCT
>CAVQFR010000006.1:0-6473 GCA_963711845.1 uncultured delta proteobacterium | reverse complement strand
AAGCAAAGGTGGCTTTCTCCTCTTATCTGACTTCCTGCCCTGCGGCACAAAGTCTGATCGGTTGTATCAAAATCCATGACGATCTGAAGATCGAAGAAACAGCTCCTTCGCGCTGACTTTAGAGCTTCTTCTAATAATACTGACAAACATCCCCTGAGATACAGTCTTTTTCTTCCCAAAATACTGGGTTGACCTAATTTCTTTTCCCGACTCTCTTCGATAAGATGGAAGACAATAGATCCCCGAGATCCATTCCAAAAAGAGGTGAAAGGCGATGTCAAAGGTTTTCTTCGGACTCATGGCGTTGTTGACCCTATCCCTTCTCTCAACAATCAATCGTCCTTTAAAGGAAAATAATATCGTGCAGCTTGCCATTCAAACAGTGAAAATCCAGGCGGGTCTATCAGAAGAGGTGGAGCTTAAACTGGTTGAGAAGCGAGAGAGCCCAATTCCTGACTTTTACATGGTTAAATTACTCGCCGTAAGGAAGGATGGAGAGGTTCCAATCGTAGTCTATGTAGATCGATCTGCCGAAAAGGTTATTCTCGGAACCCTTTTCATCAAAGGAGAAAATGCAACACTAAGAGAAGCGGGGGAACCCGGAATTTCAAACATTTACCCGGGAAAGCTTGAACCTGGGAAAACCTCTCTTTCTTACTGAATCTTTCGGCTTCAATCTCCTACAACGTAAGTGTGACAGGAGATAATTAAAAAATGAAACCGTATTTCATAAATCGACGCAAGTTTTTGTTCATGTCAGGGATCCTGGGAATCGCCCTTGTTTCGGGTGAACCAGACACTTCTATCGCAAAAACAGAAAAGGAGGAAAAGATGGCGTACAATGCGAAGGATTACAATCGGCTCATCGGGATGGAAGGATTCAGCGATACTCTTTTGAAAAACCATTTTACCCTCTATCAGGGGTACGTGACAAACACCAATAAATTATCGGATGCCCTCAGCCAGCTCCTGAAGGAAGGAAAGGCTGGAACCCCGGAATATGCTGAGCTGAAAAGGAGATTTGGGTGGGAATTCAATGGAATGAGGCTTCATGAATACTATTTTGAAAACCTTGGGGGGAAAGGGGGCATCAATAAAACAGGGAAATTGTACCAAAAACTTGTTGATTCCTTCGGCAGTTATGAGGCTTGGGAAAAGGACTTTAAAGCCACAGGGGCGATGAGGGGGATCGGATGGGCTATTCTCTATCAAGATATCCTCAGCGGAAACTTCATCAACTTCTGGATCAATGAACATGACGTGGGTCATCCGTCAGGAGGAGTGCCCATTCTCATCATGGACGTCTTTGAGCACGCCTTTATGATCGATTACGGTCTTAAAAGGGCCGACTATATAGAGTCCTTTTTCAAGAATATCCGTTGGGAAGAAACGGAGAAGAGGCTCCTCCTCCACAAAGGATAAGACCCCCTTCGTTAAGAGGATTGAAAAGATAAAAACAAAAGTAACACTTTAGTGTTATGAAATGGATTGGGAGGGGACGCCGGTCAGAGATGGTTCCGTTTCGCCCACCGTCCCTTACCGGCGTCCGGTGGGAGTGTTCTTAGAGAGGGATTCAGACGAATTGTCTGGTCCCTCTCTTTCTTTTTCATCCTGAAAACCCCCTGCTTTCTGCAAATTTCACACGGAGAGATTCATTCCATAATTGCCTTATCATTTTTTTCCCGTTGACTTTATTTTCGAGAATGAATAGACTCCATTTCATCCAGATCAAGCTTGTTGAACAGTTGTCGGAGGGAGAGGATGGGAGGATATAAGAATAGAATTCTGGAAGTGGACCTTTCCACGGGCAAGATGGACATTTCCGATGTCAGTGAGGATGACAAGAAGAGATTCATCGGAGGAAGCGGGGTTTCCGCGAAACTCTTCCTTGATCGCTTCGATATCCGATCCGATGCCCTTTCGCCCGAAAATCCCCTCGTGATCATGAACGGACCTTTGACCGGAACGAATCTACCCGGCACGTCGAGGTTTGCCGTTTGTGGAAAGTCCGTTCTAACCGGGATCTGGGGTGAATCCGCGTGCGGGGGCAACTTCGGGCCAGAGCTGAAGATGGCCGGGTGGGATGGGATTGTATTCAAGGGAGCCTCTGAAAGACCCGTCTTCCTTCTCATTGAAGATTCTCGTTGCGAGCTCCACGATGCCTCGGACCTCTGGGGGATGGATATCTACCAGGTGACCGATTTCCTGAAGGCAAGCTACAGGGACGGGAAGCAGGTGAAAGTCTTTGCCATCGGGAGGGCGGGAGAAAACCTGGTGAAGTTCGCGGGGATTGGAAATGATAAGGGACATTTCGCCGGAAGGACCGGAATGGGAGCCCTCATGGGTTCTAAAAAATTAAAGGCGATCGTCGTTCGTGGAAGCGGCGTCGTGGAGCCTGCACTCAGGGAAGAATACAGTTCACTTTTGAAAGCATTGATCACCAAGGTGAAGGCATCGATCCCTGCCCAGGCCTTGAGAGAGATGGGAACGGATTCCGGGATGGACCTGGGAATGATGACAAACGATGTGCCCATCAAGAATTGGACATCGCCCCAGGATTTTGACCTCTCCTTTAACCTCGGGGGACCATCGCTGACCGAAAAGTATCTGACGAAAGCTCATTCCTGTTATGCCTGTCCTATTGGCTGTAAGCGTATTGTGAAAGTGGCGGATGGGCCATACAAGACAGAGGAAGGGCCCGGCCCCGAATACGAAACATGCTGCGCCTTTGGCACGATGATCATGAATAAGGATCTGGCCGGTGTCATCAAGGCGAACGAACTCTGCAACAGGGCAGGAATGGACACCATTTCCGGCGGAGCGGCCATTGCCTTTGCCTATGAATGCTATGAAAAGGGAATTATCACCCGAAAAGACACCGATGGCCTTGAACTCCTTTGGGGGAACATCGACCCTGCGCTTAAGCTGATCGAGATGATCGCTGAAAGGAAAGGCATAGGCTCCATTCTCTCTGAAGGGACAAGAGCGGCTGCCGCAAAACTGGGCAGGGGGGCTGAGGAATTGGTCGTGGACGTTAAGGGACTGGATGCGCCCATGCATGACCCGAGGGGCTGGCATGGAATGGGTCTGGGTTATGCGGTCTCGACCCGGGGGGCTTGTCATCTTCAACACATGACCCTCTATGTGGAGCAGGGGATGTCTGCCTATCCGGAGACGGGCCTGGAGACCAACTATAAAGGCCCCCAGAGCGAAGGGAAAGCAGGGATGTATTTGATTTCCGAAAACCTCGGAGTCCCTTGCAATTCAGCCTGCCTGTGTATTTTCGTTCTGGGATGCCTTTCGGCTTCTGGTTTTGCAGAGATGCTGAGGGTGACAACGGGCTGGAAGAATTTTGATGTCGCAGAACTTCTGAATAGCGGTCAACGGATCAATCTTCTCAAAAGAACGATAAACTGCTTGCTCGGCATGAAGAGAGAGGACGATCGGTTGCCGAAGCGAACTCTAACCCCCCTCTCCCCCGAAGGAAATGTCCCGGACATAGACCTGATGTTAAGGGAATATTATCACCTGCGGGGACTGGATGAGCTGGGGCGTCCGAAAAGAGAGACCCTTGAAAAGGTCGGATTGAGAGAATTGATTTCAAAACTCTACCTAACAGGTGCACAAGAAATTTGTTAAAAGGCAGGTGGGTGCGCTGGTTTTGGAAGCACACTTACCTGTCGTTTGGACGAAACGTTAAACTCTACTAAGGAGGTGTGACATGGCATACAGGTTTCCGAGTGAGGAATGGATCAGGGAATATCAAAAGATGATCAATTCGAGTGAAGACTATAAAAAGTCGGGAGCTACCTGGACAGCCGGCCCCGTTTGCCTGGTGGTTTCAGCGAATCCTTCTGTCGGTATGGACAAAGATATCGGGATCTGGCTGGGTCTTCAGAAAGGAGTTTGCGAGGAGATCAAGATCGTCACGCTTGAGGAAGCCCAAAAAGCACCCTTTGTCATCACGGGTGACTATGCAAGATGGAAACAAGTGGTCCTTGGCCAATTGGATCCGATCCAGGGGATGATGCAGGGAAAACTCAAACTCAAGGGAAATCTCCCCACCATCGTCAGATACGTCAAGGCCTCGCAGGACCTCGTCAAATGTGCCTCGAAGGTGGAGACTCAATTTGTAGATGAATAACAGGCTGTTGAAAAATGCCCATCTGCGGCGTTCCCCTCATCCTTCGTCGTTGCAGCGTACATTCGAGTACGCCTCACTCCTCAGGATATCGGGCGCCTTGCATCTGGGCATTTTTGATCAGCCTGTTAGAAATGAGTTTTCAATCATGGCTCATAAGGTGTGTAAAGATATCTAAAAAGGGGAGAGATCTCAATGGATTATTCTGAGGAATTAAATTTCATTTTCAGATTCCCAACAAAAATAGTATTCGGCCCCGGCACGGCAAAAGAAGTGGGGATGGAGGTGGACGAATTAAAGAGAACCAGGGCTTTGATCGTCACAGACCAGGGCCTCGTCCAAACCGACCTTGTGAAAATGGTTCAGAAGGCCTTAGGAAAAAAATGCGTGGGCATCTTTTCTGATGTCGTCCCGGATACAGGGTTGCATATCGTCAATGCAGGAGCAGAATACGGAAGAAAATTAGAAGCGGATGTCCTTGTGAGTGTGGGAGGGGGAAGTGTCATCGATACGGCGAAAGGAATGGCCATCTGCTTAGCGAAAGGTGGAAGGCTGGAGGACCATGCCGGTTTCAATATCCTTAGTGGCCCCGTCACACCCCATGTCGTGATCCCGACCACTGCAGGGACTGGCAGTGAAGTCACTTATGCGGCGATCATCAAGGATCATGAGCAGAAGAGGAAACTGTTGTTCGCAGATAATTACCTATTTCCTAATGTTGCCATCTTGGACCCCTATATGACGACCGGGTTACCCAAATTGATGACGGCGGCAACAGGGATGGATGCCCTCTCCCATTGTGTGGAGGCGATTCATTCAAGACAGGGCGAACCCATTGCTGACGCCCTGGCTCTCCATGGGATAAGGATGATCAGAGAATATCTTCCTAAGGCAGTGGAAAACGGCGGAGATATCATTGCAAGAGGACAGATGTTAATTGCGGCCTGTATCGCAGGGGCTGCCTTTTCGAACGCCCAGGTAGGAATGGTCCACGCTCTTGCCCATTCCGTCGGGGCAAAGTTCGGTGTCCCCCACGGAATTGCCAATAGCATATTGTTGCCCCACTGCATCCTCTATAACCTTGATGCCTGCTTGGATAGATATTCGCAAATCGCCCAAGCCATGGGAAGAGACGTGAGAGGAATGGAGCCTTTGAAAGCCGCCGAGCAGGCTGCCTTGGCTATATGGGAGTTTACGAAAGCGATTGGAATGCCGCAGACCTTACGGGAAGTGAATGTGAATGAATCAGGACTGGAGGAGTGTGCAAACGATGCTCTCATGGATGGATCGATTGTCTATAATCCAAAGCTCGTTTTTGATCCTGACGAAATTCTTAAGGTATACAAAAACGCTTTCTGACGGGAGTTCGGATGCCTGAGATCATCATCCTCCCGGAAGCCCGCGAGTTGGGTCTCCCGGTCATGCTCGCCGACCTGATCCGGCAGAATATTGAAAAAGACCGGAAAAAATAAAACCCTTCGAATCACTCGAGGCGAAGGTCCTGATAGAAATCCCCGACATTCAAACCTCAGCAGGACTCGAGTTTCATAGGGGGAAACTCACCCTCTCCAAAGACCTTTCCGGCAAGCCGGATTTACACATCCTGACGGATTCAGCAACAATTCTGGACCTGAGCCTCTTAAAGATCAAACTCGGTCTCCCCTATTTTTTCGATAATAATGGTTTCAAGATTCTTAAGAAAATACTGAGCGGAGAAATCATCATCAAAGGTTTGCTTAAGAACTTCTCTGTCCTAATCAATCTGACCAAAGTCATCTCCATCTTTTAAACTCAAAACGCTCCCGATAGAGACCTACCTCTATCCCTGGTGAAGTATCACTATGCCAAAATGATCATGGCGATAACCGGTATCACTAAGATCAGTGTGCTCATCACCCACCAGATCCTATTTCTCTCATGACGCACCCTTCCCTTCGCTCCAACAATCGCCGCCCCCAACGCCGCCAGACCACTGATCAAGGCAATCAGCATCGCAATGAGCCCCCGCATAAAGCACCCCAACACCTCAACCGGCGTCAAAGCGACCACAAAAAACAGAACCGGCATGATGGCAGGAAGGATGACGTGATAGACAATTCGTTTCATGCATGATGCCTAAGAATGTTTAATGGGGTGCTAGGTCGTACTTAATGAGAACCTTCGACTTCGCTGTCTATTTTTGCCGCCATCTTTTCTAAGCTTTCGAGAAGGTCCTTATCCTCCACAGCCAATCCTTCTGAGGCTTCGATGTCGTCTGCGAGTTTCATAATTAGGTTCTCCTCCAAGGGAGTCATTTTTCTTGGGATAAGAGGCAATTTCGATGCCAAATGTA